>JANNQL010000070.1:0-20829 GCA_031400755.1 Pseudomonadota bacterium
CCGTTTTCTTGATTTACAAAAAGCAGAAGCACAGGCAAGAGAAGCAGAAATAGAATTAGCATTAGAAAGAGTAAGAGCCAGAACAATGGCCATGCAAAAAAGTGATGAACTGCCTGAAGCCGCTAATTTATTATTTCAGCAAGTGCAAAGTTTAGGCATGCCGGCATGGAGTCCCTGCCCGAGGACGCCAATATCCACGCCAAGGAGTATCAGCTCTACCTGCCTGACAAGGAGATGCTACGCCGAAAACTGGAAGAGTGGAGCGAAGAGACCGGGTTGCTGCGGGAGGTGGAGGAGTGAACTTACCGAACGTAGGTCGGGTTAGCCCAACGGGCGTAACCCGACAACACAAACCATGAGATACCGGCGCGCATTCATTCCCGGCGGCTCCTTTTTCTTCACCCTGGTGACAGAACGACGGCGTACCCTCTTCAGTGACGACCTGAATGTCGGAACGCTACGCGCAGCCTTCCGAAAGATCAAGAATCAACGCCCTTTCGACATCGACGCCATTGTCATCATGCCGGACCACCTGCATTGCATTTGGACGCTGCCGCCTGATGATTTTGATTATTCGACCCGGTGGCGGCTCATCAAGACCTGGTTTACCAAACATTGCGATCCCAGCCTTCGCGTACCGCCAGACAAAGCGCGCCAAAACAAACAGGAACAAGCGCTCTGGCAGCACCGATATTGGGAGCATACATTACGTGACGAAGCGGATTTCGCCCGGCACGCGGATTACATCCATTACAACCCCGTCAAACACAAGTATGTCGCCGCTCCCAGAGAATGGCCGTATAGCAGTTTCCATCGTTATGTCGAAGCGAATATTTACCCCGCCGATTGGGGTGCGGGCACGATAGATTTCGAGGGCATTGGTCATGAATGAAAAGGATGTTGAGAATGTAGGTCGGGTTAGCCCAACGGGCGTAACCCGACGGACCCACGCCGAAACGTCGGGTTACGCTGCGCTAACCCGACCTACACGACTGCTTGCTACGCTCCCTGAGGGCTGGCGCAGAGTGCCATTAAAGGCTGTTTGCTACTACGCCGTCAGCAACGTCGATAAACACTCGTTTGATGATGAACTCCCGATTCGACTCTGCAATTACAACGATGTCTACAATTATGATCGAGTATCCCCAAAACTTGACCTCATGAAGGCAACCGCTACCAAGGGTGAGATCGAGCGATTCCACCTTGAGGTGGGTGACGTTGTGATTACCAAGGACTCCGAATCGTGGGACGACATCGCAATACCGGCCTACGTGGAGGCAACTGCGGATGATTTCGTTTGCGGCTACCATCTCGCATTCATGCGCCCCGACAGAAAATTGCTTGATGGGCGCTTCCTCTTTCGTTGCATTCAGTCCCGACCGGTAGCCCTTCAGCTGGAGCTAGAAGCAACCGGCGTTACAAGATACGGTTTACCCAAAGGCGCAATTGGCTCCGCGATACTGCCATTGCCATCGCTGGACATCCAACACCGTATTGCCGATTACCTCGACCGTGAAACTACACACATCGATGCGTTGGTGGCGGAAAAGGAACATATGCTGGCCCTGCTCGAAGAAAAGCGCGCTGCTCTCATCAGCCGCGCCGTCACCCGTGGCCTAAACCCCAAAGCCCCTCTTAAACCCTCCGGCCAGGGCTGGTTGGGAGACATTCCGGCACATTGGAGAATCGAACGCGCCAAGAACTTGTTCACAGTTCGCGACCAACGTTCTGAGGCTGGCGAGGAAGAGTTGCTGACAGTTTCCCACATCACGGGTGTAACCCCTCGGTCAGAAAAAGATGTGTATATGTTTCAGGCCGACGACAAGGCAGGCTACAAGCGGTGCTACCCCGGCGACCTGGCGATCAACACGCTGTGGGCATGGATGGGCGCAATAGGCGTCAGCCCCATCGAAGGCATCGTCAGTCCGGCCTATCACGTCTACACATCCAAGGGCGATTTGCTGCCTGAATATGTTGAACTGCTGTGCCGATCCAAACCCTTTGTGGCCGAGGTGAGTCGCTGGTCCAAAGGCGTGTGGTCATCACGGCTCAGGCTCTATCCAGAAGGTTTATTTGAAATACGTTTGCCTGTGCCCCCCAAGGATGAACAACTTGCGATGATTCGCGAAATAGCGGCAATTCAGTCAAAAGCGAAAACGCTTACCGAGACCTTGCTTCGCTCCATCGAGCTGGCCAAAGAACGCCGCGCCGCCCTCATCACCGCTGCCGTCACCGGCCAACTCACCCCCGAGGAGATGGCGGCATGAAGCTCGAATCCTTCAAATCCGGCGTCTGGCACAAGCAGTTTCAGTACAAAAGTTTTGCGCCCAGCCTGATCGACCATGACTGGAGCTGGGAAGATGGACGCATCAACGTGCTGCTGGAATCCGCCACCAAGGCACTGGGCGAGCTGGATGCGTTTTCGCTGATCGTGCCGGATGTGGATCTGTTCATCGAGATGCACATCCTCAAGGAGGCCAACACCTCCAGCCGCATTGAGGGTACCCGCACCGAGATGGACGAGGCGCTGTTGCCGGAAGAGAACATCGCCCCGGAGCGGCGCGACGACTGGCACGAGGTGCGCAACTACATCGATGCGATTAACACCGCGATTGCCGAGCTCAAACGCTTACCGGTATCAAACCGCCTGCTGCGCCAGACCCATGCCATTCTGATGCGCGGGGTGCGTGGCGAACACAAGCAGCCGGGTGAGTTTCGCAGCGGGCAGAACTGGATCGGTGGCTCAGGGCCGATGGATGCGGCCTTTGTGCCGCCCCACGCCAGTGAGGTGCCCGAGCTGATGGGCGATCTGGAGAAATTTCTTCACAACGAGGAAATCGCCGTGCCCAATCTGGTGCGGGCGGCCATTTCGCATTATCAATTTGAAACCATCCACCCATTCAACGATGGTAACGGACGCATCGGGCGCTTGCTGATCGTGCTCTATCTGCTCGGCAAGGGGCTGCTGTGCAAGCCGTCGCTGTACCTGTCTGATTTTTTCGAACGTAACCGGGCCGCTTACTACGACGCCTTGATGCGTGTGCGCACGGCCAACGATCTGGGACACTGGGTACGCTTCTTTCTGGCCGGTGTACTGGAAACCGCAAGCAAGGGGCGGGATACTTTCCGCAAGATTCTGGTGCTGCGCGGTGAAATCGAGGCGCAATGCCTGACCCTGGGTAAGCGGGCGCCCTTGGCGCGTACCGCGCTGAACCTGCTCTATCGTAAGCCGGTGATAACTGCCAAGGAATTTGGCGCGGCGCTGGAGGTGGCTCCCCCGACGGCCAATGCCTTGATCCGCGAGTTCGTGCGGCTTGACATCTTGAAGGAAGTCACCGGGCAGCAGCGGGGACGAGTTTTTGTCTTCCAACGTTACCTAAGCCTCTTCGTTATTTAAAGTTAACCATGTTGCTTTAAATAACGCGGCGAGGAAATTAAAGTTGAACGAGAAAATGACTGACATGAAACGCACCAGCGAAGCCGCCTTTGAAACCGCCATCGAAGCCGTATTGCTTGACAATGGTTATGACAAACACTCGTCAAAAGAGTTCGACCGCGAGCGAGCGATCTTCCCTGAGGTGGCGCTGGACTTCATCCGCAGCACACAAGCCAAGACTTGGCAGAAGCTGCAAGCCTTGCACGGCGAGCAGACCGGCGAGAGGGTGCTGGAGGCGCTATGCAAGTGGCTGGACACGCACGGCGTGTTGGCCACCCTGCGCCATGGCTTCAAGTGCTTTGGCAAGACGCTACGCATTGCCTTCTTTCGTCCGGCCCACGGGCTTAACCCGGAGCTGGAGGCGCGCTATCAAGCCAACCGGCTAGGCCTGACGCGACAACTGTATTTCAGCCCCAAGAACGAGAAATCGCTGGACGTGGTGCTGTCGCTAAACGGCATCCCGGTGGTGACCCTGGAACTAAAAAACCCACTGAGTGGCCAAACGGCGGCCATCGCCATTCATCAATATCGAAACGACCGTGACCCGCGCGAGCTGATCTTCCAGTTTACCAAACGCACGCTGGTGCATTTTGCGGTGGACACGGAAGAGGCACACATGACTACCCGCCTGGCTGGTTCGGGCACCCACTTTTTACCCTTCAACCGTGGCAGCCATGGTGGTGCTGGCAACGAGCCCGACCAGGCGGGCCGCAACTACAAAACGGCGTATTTGTGGGAAGAGGCCTTGCAGCGTGATAGCTTGCTGGACTTGTTGGCGCGCTTCCTCCATCTGGACGTGCAGGAAAAAATTTCCGAAGACGGCAAGAAGGTGCGCAAGGAGAGCATGATCTTTCCGCGCTACCACCAGTTGCAGGCGGTCCGCCAGATGGTGGAGGCGGCGGCTAGCGAGGGTGTGGGGCATAACTATCTGGTCGAGCATTCGGCCGGTAGCGGCAAGAGCAACACGATTGCCTGGCTGGCGCACCGGCTCTCATCGTTGCACAACAAAGAAGACGAGCGGATTTTCGACAGCGTGGTGGTGATCACCGACCGAGTGGTGCTGGACCGGCAGTTGCAGAACACCATCTACCAGTTCGATCACCGCCAGGGCGTGGTACAAAAAATCGACGAGGACTCGCGGCAGCTTGCCGAGGCATTAGAATCCGGTGTGCCAATCATCATCACTACCTTGCAGAAGTTCCCGTTTGTTTCCGGCCAGTTGATGAAAATCGCAGAGGAGCGCGGCATCGGCTGCCGCAGCCATTTGCCGACGCGCAAATACGCCGTGATCATCGACGAGGCGCACAGCTCGCAGTCGGGCGAAACGGCGACCGAGCTCAAAGGTGTGCTGGGTGGTGCCGAGTTGCGCAAGCAAGCCCAGGAGATGGCCGAGGAAGAGGGGGAAGTTGAACTGGAGCGGCTGTTTCGCGCCATGGCCAAACGAGGCCACCAGCCTAACATGAGCTTCTTCGCCTTTACCGCCACGCCGAAACACAAGACGCTGGCAATCTTTGGTCGCAATGGCGAGCCGTTCCATCGCTACACCATGCGGCAGGCCATTGAAGAAGAGTTTATCGAGGACGTGCTGGCCAATTACGTGACTTACAAGACCTATTACAAGCTCATCAAGAAAGCGGAAGACGACCCAAACGTCGAGCGTAAGAAAGCGGCCAGGGCACTGGCGCGCTTCATGCGCCTCCACCCGCACAATATCGGACAAAAGACCGAGGTGATGGTGGAACATTTCCAGCAGCACACCCGGCACAAAATCGGCGGCCGTGCCAAGGCCATGGTGGTGACCGGTTCACGGCTGGAGGCGGTGCGCTACAAGCAGGAATTTGATCGCTACATAGGCGAGAAAGGCTATCCCATCAAGAGCCTGGTGGCTTTCTCCGGCACGGTGGAAGACGACAAGCTGCCCGAAAAAACCTACACCGAAGTCGGGATGAACGACGGCGTCAAAGAGAAGGAATTACCCGAGACATTTGCCAAACCTGACTACCGTGTACTGCTGGTGGCCGAGAAATATCAGACCGGTTTTGACCAGCCGTTGTTGCATACCATGTATGTAGACAAACGGCTGGCGGGGATACAGGCCGTGCAGACACTGTCACGCCTGAACCGGACACACCCGCTCAAGGACGACACCTTCGTTCTGGATTTTGTGAACGACCCTGCTGAGATTCAGGAGGCGTTCCGCCAATACTACGAAGGCTCTGTGATGGGCGAGCACGTGGATCCGGACAAGCTATATGAAGTCAAGGCTGATCTCGATGCCTCGGCAATCTACCTGCAATCGGAGGTGGACGACTTCGCAACGATCTTCTTTGCCCCCAAGCGCCGCCAAAGCCCATCCGACCATAAATCCATGAACGCGATTCTTGATCAAGCGGTGGCAAGGTTTCAACAACTACAGAACACAGAGGAAGAGGACGCCGAACTGTGGCGCGGCAAGACGCAGGCCTTTCGCAATCTATACAGCTTCTTGAGCCAGGTGATTCCCTACCAGGACAGCGATCTCGAAAAACTTTTCACCTACCTGCGGCATTTGGCGTTGAAATTGCCTAAGCGCAAGACTGGACCAGGCTACCAATTCGATGAAGAAGTGGAACTAGAGTACTACCGGCTGCAGAAGATTAGCGAAGGTTCCATCAGTCTCAATGAAGGGGACGCCAAGCCTCTCGATGGTCCGCACGAGGTGGGGACGGGCGAGGTGCGCGAAGAGTACGTTACCCTGTCTCGCCTTATTGACATCATCAATGAGCGTTTTGGTGGTGAGTTGAGTGAAGCCGATCAACTCTTTTTCGATCAGATCGCCGAAGCGGCAAGTCAGGATGAATCGTTACGGAAAGCAGCAGAGGTCAACTCCTTCGACAAATTTCAGCTCGTGTTCCGGCAAGTGCTGGAATCGCTGTTTATTGAGCGCATGGAACTCAATGAAGAACTCTTTACCGACTACATGAGCAAACCAGAGATGCAGGAGCTTGTATCAAAATGGTTGGGTGGTCAGGTTTATGCCCGGCTCTCCGCTTCAGCCAAGTAGCCAATTTAAGAACCAATCATGTGGAAGCCAAACAAAAATAACCTGTTCTTATATTTTTAAGGAAAAGCCCCCCAGTGACCAAAGCAATCGCCCTCTTCTCCGGCGGACTTGACAGCATCCTCGCCTGCCGACTGGTGGCGCGGCAAGGCATCGAGGTCACGGCCGTCAAATTCGTCACGCCATTCTTTGATTACGATCTGTTGCTGCGCCCGTCATATTCACAGGAGATCAAGGAAAAATATGGCATAGAGGTCGTGCTCCGCGATGTCAGCGACGAATACTTCGCCCTGTTGCGCGCCCCGGCCCATGGCTATGGCAAGCACTTCAACCCCTGCCTTGACTGCAAAATATTTATGATGACCAAGGCCCGCCAGATGATGCAGGAGTCGGGCGCTGCCTTTCTGATTTCCGGTGAGGTGGTCGGTCAGCGCCCCATGTCACAGCGTCGTGACGCCCTGCGGGTGGTGGAACGTGACTCGGGATGCCATGGCATCCTGCTCCGACCCTTGTGCGCCAAGCATCTCAACCCAACCAGACCGGAGATCGATGGCTTGGTGGACAGGGCCTTGCTCAGTGATTTTGCTGGCCGGGGGCGGTCGAAGCAGATTGCCTTGGCCCGTGAAATGGGCCTGACAGACTACCCGACCCCCGGCGGCGGATGTATCTTGACCGATAAAAACGTCAGTCAAAGGATCAAGCGCTTTTATGGGGAAAACGAGACAATCCGGGTCGCTGACATGCGTTTGCTGACCGTTGGGCGGCACTTCGTGCTGCCGGGCGGGGCCTGGTTGGTCATGGGGCGGGAGGAGGCAGAAAATGATAAGGTGCTCGCCTTGGCTGAACCTCATGATACAACGCTGAAATTAGTCGATAGGCCAGGGCCGGCGGCAGTGGTCCGTAATCTGCGGGACCAAAACGATCTGGGACTTGCCGCAGGTCTTATCGCCCGCTATGGCAAGAAGGGGCCAGACGGTCTGCCCTTGCCGGGTAAGGTCGAATGCCAGGGGCAAACCGGCATCATGCTGATTGGTGGTGTCCCGCCAGATGAAACTCTGGCGCAGGGGTGGTTGCGGTAGGATTTATAATGATTTTGGACAGGGTGTCCGCTCGTCAGGACTACAACAATTTGACGGCTGCCTATTGGCCGTTGGAGTTTTGTTCGGCAGCCGGGAGATCAGGGGTCTCTTGTTCTCTCGAACCGATATATTGGCCGGCCTCAAAGAGTCCTTCAAGAACAGTGCCGTCTGTTTGAGTGAATGCGCCTTGACCGTGTTGTCGGCCATCACGCCATTGACCAACGTAAACCGAGCCATCAGCGGCAGTAAAGGTGCCCATGCCGTTGAAGGTGTCCTTGCTGAATTCGCCTTGATAACGGCCACCGTCCGCCATGGTCAAGGCGCCTTGACCATTTTTATGGCCGTCCCGCCAATTGCCGGCATAGGTCTGCCCTGTCGCAGTGACCATAGTGCCTAGGCCGTGGTACAGACCTTGTTGCCACAGACCATCATAGCGGTCGCCATTGGCGTAGACCATGCCTCCCTGACCATTAAAGACGCTGTCTTTGAAATTTCCTTCAAATTTGCTGCCATCGGCGTAGGTCACTGAGCCTGGCCCGTTCAATCCCCCATTGGTCCATAAGCCAGCGTAAAATTCTCCGGCCCGGTTAAACAGGGAGCCTTGGCCATTAAATTGCCCATTTTTAAATTCACCGACATATTTGCGGCCATCGGCAGTGGTCAGGCCTCCTTGGCCATGGAAAGTCCCGTCCTTAAACTGGCCGACGTATTGCTCGCCATCCGGATAGGTAAAGGTGCCCTGGCCATGTTCGACGCCGTTTTGCCATTGTCCTGAATAGACCTCGCCATTTTGATTGGTGAAGGTCCCTTCGCCGTTGAACGTATCGTTTACGAACTGACCTTCATAGCGACTGCCGTTCGAAAAGGTCGCCACGCCTTTTCCTGACAGCTTGCCATCCTTATAATTCCCCGTGTAGACCCTACCGTCCGCAAAGGTATGGGTGCCTGCTCCATTGGCGATGCCTGCCGCAAATATACCATTATGCTTGTTGCCATCGCTGGAGATAAAGGTGCCCTGGCCTTCAGGCAGGCCGTTTCGAAAAAGGCCCTTATGCTGACTGCCGTCACTGAATAGAAAAGTACCTGGCCCTTGAAAGGCATCGTTTTCAAATTGGCCAGTGTATTTTTCGCCGCTGGGACTCAACCAGGTGCCTTGGCCATGTTTTTTGCCGTCCTTGAATTGGCCGGTGTATTGCTCGCCATTGGCGTACTTGGCCTCACCCTGGCCATTGGGCAGATCGTTTTGGAACTGACCAACATGCTTGCCGCCGTCAGCGAAGACCAGGACGCCCTGCCCCTCCTTTTTGCCGTTAATGAAGAGGCCGGTGAAAATGACATTCTTGTAGTGAAAGGTGCCTTTACCGTGAAACCGCCCTGCTCTGAATTCGCCGTTGTAGAGTTGGCCGTTGGGGTAGGACAGAGTGCCGTTGCCTTCAATGGTGTCGTTGACAAATTGGCCGCTGTATTTTGAGCCATCGGCAAAGGTCATGGCGCCTTGCCCCTGCTTAAGCCCCATGACAAATTGCCCGATGTATTTGCGACCATCCGGATAAGTAATGGTGCCTTCGCCTTCTGGCTTGCCATTCTTGAACGAACCGGAGTAGATGGAACCATCGGTCCTGGTCTTGGCGCCGCTGCTCTGAAGCTCTTTCTTCTGCTCACAACCGGAAAGGGCGAGCAGGCAGAAAAGAACAACAGTTATGATGGGGAATCGGAGTTTGATGGTCATGGCAGTTGGCTGTTACTTTGGTTTATACTACATGAATACCATAAAAGAATTCAAACGTTGTTTGTCTTTTTATGGAAATATTTAACTTTTGTGAAAACAACCATTAGCCATCGCCATGAAAAATATTGGGATTAAGAGTCCTGTTTGAGGTACTCTCAAGAATGAAACTAGCGACATTAGGCTTTTGCACTTCAAAAATTAAACCGCTGCACAACAACTTATGAGCACCGCCACCATCCCTTTAGCCGAGCGCATGCGGCCCCGGACCCTTGACGAATTCATCGGCCAGGAGCACCTGATGGGCAAAGACAAGATCCTCTGGCGGCTCATTGAGAAACGCTATCTGCCGTCGCTGTTGCTCTGGGGTCCGCCCGGTATCGGCAAGACCACCCTGGCCCGCTTGCTGGCATCTCTAAGCGATGCCGACTTCGTCTTCTTCTCGGCAGTGCTCTCCGGGGTCAAGGACATACGCCGCATTGTTGACGAAAGCCAGGAACGCCGCGACCGCGACCAGAGCCAGACCATCCTCTTTGTCGATGAGATCCACCGCTTCAACAAGGCCCAGCAGGACGGCTTTCTGCCGCATGTCGAAAGCGGCCTGCTGACCCTGATCGGCGCCACCACCGAGAACCCCTCCTTCCATGTCATCGCCCCCCTGCTCTCCCGCTGCCGGGTGCTGGTCCTGGAGCCGCTCAGCGAAGACCAGCTGCGCGCCGTCATCCTGCGGGCCCTGACCGACCGCGAACAGGGCCTAGGGACACTGGAGATGACCTTTGAGGAAGAGGCCATCAGCCATCTGCTGCGCATGGCCGACGGCGACGCCCGCATGGCCTTGAACAGCCTGGAGATCGCCGCCTCCCTGGCCCGCCCCGGTGATGACGGCCATCCGCATCTCACTTTAGCCACAGTGGAGGAGGCCTTCCAGCGCCGCAGCCTGCGCTATGACAAGACCGGCGACGAGCACTACAACCTGATCTCGGCCCTCCACAAAAGCCTGCGCGACAGCGACCCGGACGGCGCCCTCTACTGGCTGGCGCGGATGCTGGCCGCTGGCGAAGAGCCGTTGTACCTGGCCCGCCGCCTGATCCGCTTCGCTTCAGAAGACATCGGCAACGCCGACCCCCAGGCCTTAAATCTAGCCATCAATGGCCGCGACTCGTACCAGACACTCGGCTCGCCCGAGGGTGATCTGGCCCTGGCCCAGGTGGTGATCTACCTGGCCACCGCCCCCAAGAGCAACGCGGTCTATGCCGCCTATAATCAGGTCATGCATGACATTCGGGAGACCGGCAGCCTAGCTGTGCCCCTGCATATCCGCAACGCCCCCACCAAAATGATGAAGGAGATCGGCTACGGTAAAGGCTACCAGTACGCCCACGACCAGCCGGATGGTCTGGTGGCCCAGGACCATCTGCCGCCTGAACTGGCCGGACGGCGCTATTACCATCCCACCAACCGCGGCCACGAGGCGGTAGTAAAGGACCGACTGACCAAGTGGCGGGCGATTTTGGAGAAACGCGGCAAGGACTAGAAAAGAGACGGATTAACAATTGCATTTCGACAAGACGCTTCCCAGCAATTTTCTGCCAAAAGTCTTTGCATATTTAAAATTACTACTATAAAGTCGTACATGTCAGCTTAACCTTAACGGCCAATTTTAAACGACAAAAAGGATGCGCTTATGAATATAGAGGAAAACAAAAAGGCAAGCGGTCATGGCCACGTAGATACGTTTTCGGAAGTCACGGTTGCCTGTCCGATATGCAGCGCTTCCGTCACCCACCGCATGATAAAAACCAAGCTATACTCCGAGGGGCCGAAGGATATAGATCTACGCCCGACAAAACTCGTCTGGGCCGACCAGGAGTTGGCCAAGTATCATCCCCGCTTGTATTACATGCAGCACTGTCCGAAATGCCACTTTACCGCCGGCCACGCTGTCTTCGCCGACCCCATGAAGGATTGCGTCATGCGCTTGGCCAAGTTTCGCGACACGCTGTCACGTATGCCCGACACTGACTTTAAGGTCAAAAAAGTGATCGAGCTCCTGGGCAGCGACATAGATCTCACAAAGTTTGGCATGGTTCAGGCCTTAAAACTGCACCTACTGGCGATCTTTTATCTCCAGCTATTTCCGGAATTCGCCCAAAAAGACGCCATGAATCTCGCCAGGTACTGCCTGCGCCTGGCCTGGCTCTATCGCGACATCCAGGAACTTGTCAAAAAAATGGGCCAACCGCCTACCAAGGTGATGGAATTGCTCGCAGACCTCAAGGATAATTGGCCAGAAGCGCCGGACAGTGAGGAAACAGCGCTCAACATGGCGGCAAAGTACTACTGCACAACCTTAGAGCGCTCCCATGCGGTGCGGACAGGCTTTGACGAGGTGCAGCTGTTCCTGTTGGTTACCCGTATTTATATGCAATTGGGCAACAGCAAAGAGGCCAGACGATTTTTTGGCTTGAGCAGAGAAAAGTTGCGGAAGTTTGCGGCCGAGGTCAGTAAGGCCGGACAAGGGGCACCTGCTGGCAAAGGCACACCTGCGGCGGCTGATGCCGCCAAGATGCAGTTGGAATTAAAAAAGCTGAAGAATCAAATTGAAGAGGTGGAAAGGATATTCGACGACTTGCCCGACAGGCAGAAAGGCGCCTGAAGGTCGAAACAGCAAAAAAATCATTCTGCAAGGCCATTGACCTACCGGGTAATCCCGGCCCCTTCCCCAAGACCTCGCCAAAATTATACAGGCACCCGCCCAAACTTGCATCCCGTCAGCGGGCTGGCACGTCCCTTATTTTCTGTCCTCCTCTGCGTCTCCGCATCTCTGCGCGAAAAACCACCACTCCCTATGGCGTGATCATCGTCATGATTCATCAAGCCTCAAAAGGCCAGGGACAACCAGGTGGCCAGAAAGAGGACCAGGCTGATGATGCCGTTCATCTGAAAGAAGGAAACCTGGATGCGGGAAAGGTCTTTGGGGTTGACCACCAGGTGCTGATAAAAGAGACAGACTGCCGTGATCGCCAGCCCTGCATAATAAAAGAGGTCGAGCCCGGCCATGATCCCGGCGCTCAGAAAGAGGGCGAAGGCCAGGAGGTGGAAGAAGACCGCCAGGCGGAAGGCATTGGCCCGGCCAAAACGCGATGGCATGGAGTAGAGCCCCTCCTGACGGTCGAAGTCGGCGTCGAGGCAGGCGTAGATCATATCAAAACCCGCCACCCAGAACAGGACGCCCAACGACAAGGGGTACGGAAAGCCGGCCAGACTGCCCTTGACCGCCACATAGCCGCCAAGCGGCGAAAAGGCCAGCGCGATGCCGAGGACCACATGGCAGAGCCAGGTGAAGCGCTTGGTGAGGGAGTAGATGAGGGTCAGTGCCAGGGCAAAGGGCGACAGGATGATGGTAAGCGGATTGAGGCTGGCGCAGGCAAAGAAAAACAAGGCCCCGGCCGTGAACACCAACAGCCAGGCCTCCCACATCCGCACTTGGCCTGCGGCCAGAGCCCGTTCGGCAGTGCGCGGGTTCTTACGGTCGAAGCGGACATCGACGATGCGGTTAAAGCCCATGGCGCAGGTGCGGGCCCCGCCCATGGCCAGC
Source organism: Pseudomonadota bacterium (assembly GCA_031400755.1). Classification (GTDB taxonomy): domain Bacteria; phylum Desulfobacterota; class Desulfobulbia; order Desulfobulbales; family VMSU01; genus VMSU01. The sequence continues at coordinate 12,880 of JANNQL010000070.1, forward strand.
ACCACCCACCAGAAGGTCCGGGCCTCCGGTACGCCGCCCGCCTCCAGGAAGGCCCCCATCAGCGCGAACGGCAGGGCAAAGACCGTGTGCTTGAACTTGATCATCTCAAGCATGACACTGACTTTCTTCAGCATCGATCGACCTCCGTTAGGCCCTGCCAGCGCCGCATGGCCGGAACCTGCAAGCCCAACAGGGAGGCAACGCGCGCCGCATAGTCACGGGCCAAGTCGGCTATAGTCAGGGGCTGATGATAGAAGGCCGGCATGGCCGGACAGATAATCGCCCCGGCCTGGTCGGCCCGCAGCATGTTCTTTAGATGGACACGGTTGAAGGGGGTCTCCCGCACGGCGAGCACCAACGTCCGCCGCTCCTTGAGGGTGACATCGGCGGCCCGGTGGATCAGATTGTTGGAATTGCCGTTGGCGATGGCGGCCAGCGTCCCCATGGTGCAGGGCAGCACCGCCATGCCGTCATAGAGGCTGGAGCCGCTGGCCATGGGCGCGGTGAAATCGTCGATGGCGAACCATTGGCAGGGCGGCAACTGCTCAGGCGTCAGGTTAAGCTCGATCAAAAGCACCTGGCGGCCGGCCTCCGAGATCAGACAATGGACCTCGCAGCCCAGCTCATTCATAATCCGCAAGAACTCCACCGCATAGAGCGCACCGCTGGCCCCGGTGATCGCCAGAATTATTTTCTTGTTCATTTTACTCCCACATAGATGGTGACGATGCCGAAGGTGAGCTGGCGGCAATAGCTTTTGCCAAAGCCCGCCGCCCGCATCATGGAGAGCAGGGCCTCGGGTTCGTAGAATTGGGCGATGGAAGAGGCCAGGTACTCGTAGGCCTCCTTGTCGCCGGAGACCAGGCCCGCCACCCAGGGCAAAATTTTATTGAGGTAGAAGAAATAGAGGGGCTTGACCACCCTGTTCTGCGGCCTTGAGAATTCGAGGATAAGCAGCTTGCCGCCGGGCTTCAGGACCCGCCGCATCTCCCGCAGACCGCGCTCGGTTTGCGAGAGATTGCGCACGCCAAATGCCACCGTGCAGCCCCAGAAGCTGTTGTCCTTGGCCGGGATCTCCTCGCCATCGCCGCAGACCGGCATGATCCGAGGCCTGCGGTCATCATCCGGTAGCGTCGCCACCCCGGCCCGCAACATGTCCTCGCAAAAGTCGATGGCCAGCACCTGCCGGTTCTTGGCCTGCCGGGTCAGCTCCAAAGAGAGCGGCAGGGTGCCGGCGCAGAGATCGAGCACCGGGCCTTCCGGGAAGGCCTTCAGTTCGCGGGTGGTGACCCAGCGCCAGTAGCGGTCGATCTTGAAACTGACCAGGGAGTTGATCAGGTCATAACTGCCGCTGATCGAGGAAAATTTCTGTCGGACAAAGGTCTTTTTTTCTTCTGGGGTGCGCATCACAGTCTCTCGGGTCTCTCTCGTTATTGCTTCGGCGGTTTAATAGTTCATCCAATCTTACAATAACGTTGGATTGTCCCGTCATTCCCGCGCAGGCGGGAATCCAGGCAGAGGGGGCATGGATTCCGGGTCGCGCTTCGCTTGCCCGGAATGACGGCTTGGTTGTTGCTTGAGGGAGTTAAGTGTTTAGCCACCGGAGCAATATCTCATGGGGCGGCGTCATAAATCTTCAAGGGCAGGGCCTGGGGCCCAGCCTCCCCCCGCCGGACCAGGTGTTCTATAAAAAGGGTGAGGCCCTGGATCTTGTCCGGGCCAAGGTCAAGCTCAATACCCTGTAGGTAGGCAAGACAGGCCTGCGGCTCCATCGGCACCCTGGGCGCCACCAAACGGCTGATCTCCGGCAGGCGGGAGCGGCCAAGGCCCACGCAACGCAAGAGTTCCTGATGGATCTCTTGCAGGATCGCGCCATGACTCTTACAGAACTCCTCGCGCACCGCCCAGACCGCAAAGACAAAGGGCAGTCCGGTATGCTGCCGCCAGACCTCCCCCAGATCGAGGACATAGGGGAACATACCGCTCTGTTTCAAGCGCAGGGCCTGATCGCCAATGGCCAGGACCGCTGCCCTGCCTTCCTCATGGGTTGAGTCAACTGAAACGTTCTGGTCGTCCGGCAGGTGATAGCGGGGCCGTACCCCGTAAAAATCCTCCAGGATGATCTTGATCAGGCCATTTGAGGTCTTGGACTGGGGGCTTAATAAGACCAGTTCGCCAGTCAACAAGGCTAGCTCCACCTCGGAAAACAAAAAGACACTGCCGACGGCGCCGGTGGCGCTGATCGACAGATCGGCCAGCAGGCGATAGTCTGCCGGGTGTTCGGCATATTCATACGAAGAGACAAAACCCAGATCCAGGTCGCCGCTCTTGAGCAGGCGGTTCAATACAGCCGGCGCCGCCTCCACCACCTGCCACTCGGGGCGGTTAACGTTCTCCTTCCAGACCTCGTAGATGGCCGCCGTATTGATAAAATTGACCATGCCGATGCGGGCCTTGACCTCAGTTGGCATGGTTAGCCTCAAGCCAATCGACGGTGATTGCCTGATCGGCATTAACCAGATGCTGATAGACCTCGGCGGCAGGGCCGCTGAAGGCGATGGCCAGCAGCTTGGCCTCGCGGCCGGGTGCAAGCGTCCCGAGACGCTGGTCAACGCCAAGGGTCTCGGCCCCGCCCTTGGTGGCCATCGAAAAAATCAGCTCCGGATCGACACTCGGGTGGTCCTCTTGCAGCAGCATCATCTCATGCCAAAGATCAAGACGTTCATTGCTGGCCAAGCTGTCAGTACCGAGGCCGGGCAGCATCCGCCGCTGCAAAAACCCAGGCACCTTGGCCGTGCCCACCCCAAGCCTACGGTTGCTGCCCGGACAGAGGCAGACTTTGGCCTTGGTCTCGGCCAGCAAATCGGCCTCATGGTCTGAGATGTGGACGGCATGGACACAGATGGTGCGGCCATCTAGAACGCCTAACTCGTTAAGGTATTCCACTGCACCACAACCGGGGATGGAGACCAGATCAGTCAGTGCCTGGCCAGCGGCCAAGGCCCTGGCCAGACGCAGACGCTCGGTCAGAAAATCATGGAAAGGGCCAGTACCGGTCTGTAAAAATTCAATCTCGGCGGCCGACTCGGCGACATGGATTGGGAACAAGCGGCCCACCTGCCGGGCCCGCTCTTTAACCTCCCGGATCAAAAACGGGTGGCAGGAATAAGGGGCGTGGACCGCACACTGGACGTCAACAGGCAGGGCCGCCAGGGTCGCCCGCGCTGCCTGTTCGGTAAGCCCCAACAGCTCGAGAAAAAACAGGCACTCCGCCGCACAGCCTTGGCCAATCGTCCGGCTCGTCGCCTGATTGCCGATATCGGCCACCAGGGCAACCCCGCGCCGGTGCTGGGCCGCCAAGGCCGCATGGCCGGCCTTTATGATCACTTCTGCTGGTAAATTATTTCCAGCCCGTTGCGCCAGGAGGGTGCGAATCCAGTCCGTGATATCGCCCGACGGCTGTAAAAACGTTTCGTGGCTCTCAACAACTCCAAGCTTCCCCTCATCCGCCCCTTTGGGGCACCTTCTCCCCGGGGGAGAAGGGAAAAAAGCCACATCCCCTCGCCCCAACGGGGAGAGGGTGGCCGAAGGTCGGGTGAGGGGGGACAAGACAGGAACGGAGGGACTCATGTCGGTCTGTGCTGAATATTGTTTATGGCCACGAAGTGTTAGCTCCTGGCCTAGGGCCGCCAGATGCGACAGCTCCAGGTGGGCGTGACAGTTGATCAGGGCCGGGGTGAGGATCCTCCCGTCCAGTTCCACCACCCTGGCCGACTCCTGGCGCAGACGGCTGAAACAGTCCACCGCCACGATGCGGCCGGCTGCTACCAGCACCCCGCCATCCTCGATCAACGGCGTCGCCACCGGCACCACATAGGGGGCCCGATAGAGCAGCGGTCCATTCTTGGTCAGATTCACATTCTTCATTCCAAGAAGCCAGTCCGTATCTACCCAGTTACCAGGGTATAGTCCATCAGACGCTGCCGGGGGCTGAATCCCGCCTTGGTCACCAGGTCCCTGATCTCCGCCTCACTCAGCCGGAAATGGACCCCGGCCGCCGCCACCACATTCTCCTCGATCATGGTACTGCCGAAATCGTTGGCCCCAAAAAATAAGGAGACCTGGGCGATTTTCGGGCCCTGGGTCACCCACGAGGCCTGGATATTGTCGATATTGTCCAGAAATATGCGCGACAGGGCCAACATCTGCAAGTAGCTGAAGGCCGAGGTCTTGTCCAGGTGGTGGAGGGCGGTATTGTCCGGCTGGAAGGGCCAGGGGATGAAGGCGGTAAAGCCGCCGGTCTGGTCCTGCAGGTCCCGAATCCGGGTCAGGTGCTCCAGGCGGTCGGCCATGGTCTCGACATGCCCAAACATCATGGTGGCAGTGGTCCGCATGCCGAGGCCGTGGGCCTCCTCCATGACGGCAAGCCATTCAGCCGCCCCGCATTTGCGCGGCGAAATCTCCTGGCGCACCCGCTCGCAGAGGATCTCGGCCCCGCCACCGGGGATGGAGTCCAGACCGGCCCGTTGCAGACGGACCAGCACCTCGCGGATGGGCAGCCCGGAGAGGGCGGCGAAGTGGCAGACCTCAGGCGGTGAAAAGCCGTGGATATGGATATCATGGCCCTTGATGAAGGTAAGCATCTCCTCATAAAACTCTAAAGGCTTGTCCGGATGCAGGCCACCCTGCAAGAGGATCTGGGTGCCGCCCAGGGCCTTGGTCTCCTCGATCTTCTGGCCCAGTTCGGCAAAGGTGAGCACCATGCCCGCCTCGTCGTCCGGGGCCTTGAAAAAGGCGCAGAACTTACAGGCCGAGACACAGATATCGGTGTAATTGATGTTGCGGTCGATGACATAGGTCACCAAGGGCTCGGGGTGCAGGCGCTGCCGCACCGCCTTGGCCAGAAAGCCCAAGCGGTAGAGATCGCCCTCTTGGGCCAGCGCATAGGCATCGTCAACGCTGATCCGTTCCCCGTCCACTATTCTTTGATCGATTTTGTTCATGCTCTCCAGGCCTCAACAGGTATGAATGACATTGAACAAGGTGTCCCGTTCAATCGGGAGCCGCCCCGCCTCGCGGATGATCCTGACCAACTGCTGCCTGGCCTGGGCCTGTTCGGTCTCGGCGCCGGCCATGTGGGTGATGATCTCCTCCTTGACGGTGCCATCGATATCGTCGGCGCCAAAGGACAGACCGACCTGAGCAAGCTTGATGCCGATCATCACCCAATAGGCCTTGATATGGGGGAAGTTATCGAGAAAGCAGCGGGCCACGGCAATGTTCTTCAGGTCCTCGATGCCGGAGCTGCGGGCGAGGTCGGCCATCTCGGTATTTTTCGGATGAAAGGCCAGGGGGATGAAGGTCATGAAGCCACCGGTCTCGTCCTGGGCCTGACGCAGCATATCGAGATGTTCGAGTCGCTCCTCGATGGTCTCGATATGTCCGTAAAGCATGGTGGCGTTGCTTTTAATCCCCAGCCGATGGGCGGTCTTGGCCACCTCCAGCCAGCCCTCGCCGGAGAGCTTCTTGTCGCAGGTCTTGGCCCTGATCCGGGGGCTGAAGACCTCGGCCCCGCCGCCGGGGATTGAGCCTAAGCCCGCCGCCACCAGTTTTTTCAAGGTATCTGCCACCGACAACTGGGCAAGGCCTGCCAGGTGGGCGATCTCCACACAGGTGAAGGCCTGGATATGGACCTCGGGCCGGACCTCCTTGATCACCGCCAGGGCATCCAGGTAGTAGCTGAATGGCAGGTCCGGATGGATGCCGCCCACCATGTGGATCTCGGTGATCGGCTCGTCCAGACGCTCTTCGACCTTCTTACGGATATCGTCGATGCTCATCTGGTAGGCCAAGGGCGAAGTCGCCTCTTTGCCAAAGGCGCAAAATTTACACAGATTCGTGCAGATATTTGAATAATTTATGTGCTGGTTATAGATGAAGTAGGCGTTGTTGCCGTTCTTCCTCTCCCTGACCAGATTGGCCAGATAGCCCACCGCCAGGAGGTCGGGGCTCCGGTAGAGCCTGGCGCCATCGTCAAGCGTCAAACGCTCCTCCGCCTTGATCTTCTCCAAAATATCGCCCAAGCCCGACATCTCGATCATCTCTTCCATTGTCTTCCTCATATTTCAGGTACGGGCCTGACCAGCCAGGCCATTTTGTAAAGTATCAATCAACAGGTCAATCTCAGCTATCAAGCCTGGACCGTCCTTGGCCGCCAGTCCCAAGCCGCCATCCAGATACGAACGGGCATAGCCCTGTAAAAATCGATCAAGTGCGGCATCGATCAAAAAAACAACCATCTTCACCGGCACCTTGGCAGCCACTGTCCCCTGCCCTTGGCCTTGGACCACCAACGGCCCGAAATACTCCATGGAGAACAGCCTGACCCTGGCGATCAACTCCTCACGCTGCGGCACCTCATGCTCAAAAAGGACATTCAGGTAGAGCTGATAGAAATCAGGGTAGGTATCAATAAAGGCAACCCCGGACAGAATCGTCCGCCGCACCGCAGCCCAGAGATCGAACCCCGGCAGGTCGCTTTCCGCCGGGCGCTGCACCATGGTCTTGACCATCTGGGTGAAAAGGTCAAAGACATATAAGAAAATCGCCTCCTTATTGGCGAAATATTGGTACAGCGAGCCCTTGGCGATGCCCACGGAGTTGACCACCGCATTCAGGCTGGCCTTTTGGTAGCCCTTGCTGGCAAACTCCTTGACCAGGGCCGCCTCGATCTTCGACCTCTTGTCGACCGGCAAATTACTGAAGGTGTCTTTAGGTGGGCAGAGTTCCGTTTTCATTATTGTGACCAGGTGGTCATAATAATGGGATAAACGAAAAATGCAAGATGTTTTGCGGTGCAGATACTGGTACCGGGCGCAATGCCGTTGACTTAAGCCACCACCAGCAGTGAAAATTGTGGTCGTCATTCCGGCGGAGGCCGGAATCCAGTCTTTTCAAGGTGTTCTGGACCCCGGCCTTCGCCGGGGTGACAGCGTAAGGGCAACACCATGCTCCTTAAGTCAACGGCATTGGCACCTGGTGGCATCAATAAAGGGATGTTATGGTTCTATCTATTGACAGTCGTTATTATTTGCCATAAGATAATCTTACTTATTTCTTACCATGGAGGAGTCGTATGCCAACCACCAGCCTCTCAAGCAAAGGCCAAGTCATCATCCCCAAGCCGATCAGATCGTTGCACAACTGGCATCCAGGCCAGAAACTCCAGATAATCGACACTGAAGACGGAGTCCTTCTGAAACCTGCATCCCCTTTTGCGGAAACGACTCTTGACCAGGTAACAGCCTGTCTCCCTTACCATGGGGAGGCCAAGACCCTTGAGGAGATGGATGAAGCTATCCGCCGTGGCGCGCAGGAGGGCTTGCCGTGACCGCGATTGACACAAATATCATCGTCCGGCTGCTCACCGGTGACGATGCCTCCCAATGCCAAAAGGCCCAACGCATCTTCAAAAGCCACGCTGTCTTCATTCCCGACACCGTGATTTTGGAAACAGAGTGGGTACTGCGCTTTGCGTACAAATTTGAACCGGCCGCCATCAATGCCGCCTTCACCAAACTCTTGGGTCTGCCCAATGTCCGGGTCTCACGGCCTGACTTCATATCCAAGGCCATTGAGTGGCATCGGCAAGGTCTTGACTTTGCCGATGCGCTTCATTTGGCCGCCAGCCAGGACCAGACGCGATTCAAGACCTTTGATGCCAAATTGGTCCGCAAGGCCAAGGGGATTGCAACTTGTCGGGTTGAATTGCCATAAATCTGCCCCATTTCTCTCCTCTGACCCCGTGTTGTCCGGTTAGACTTTTGCATGGGCCGTTTGCAGTGAAAAATCGCCTCTCTTGCGCCCTCACCCGGCCTTCGGCCACCCTCTCCCGAAGGGCGAGGGGATAGAAAAAGCTCCCTCTCCCTCCGGGAGAGGGTTGGGGTGAGG
>JANNQL010000071.1:0-1671 GCA_031400755.1 Pseudomonadota bacterium
CGCGGGCCTTGTCGGTGCGCCTCAACGCTTCGAGCTGGTTGCCGCGATTGCTGTCGAATACCGGAATCGGGATCGACACACCCAGCAGGAGTTGATTCCGACCCAGTTCCTCCGACCGTATAGCGCCGAGACTGACGGTGAGGTCAGGCGTTCGCTTGGCGCGCTCCAGGTCCGCGAGCGACTTTCTACGTTGTATTTCAATCTTCGCTCGTATGAGGTGCGGTGACTCCGCCAGCCGTGCGTTCAAGCTTTCAGAGGACGGCAACGATGGCAGTGGCTCGAGACGTCCATCCACCCGTTCGAAACGCGGCGAGGGATTGCCCCAGGTCGACGCGAGTTGCTGGCGCGCGGTGCGTAACTCGCTTTCGGCAAGCGCCAAATCAATGCGTACACTCGCTTCGGCGACGCGTGCTTTGGTTTCCTCTATAGGAGCAACTTTGCCCGAGGCCACGCGCTTGCGGGCAACTTCCGTCGCGCGTTTTGCAAGATTAGCAATGTCTTGTGCGAGCCGAACGCGTTCTTGCGCCGCTAGGACGTCAAAGAAATTGGCCGTTACGGTGGCGCGAATCTCCGCGCGGCGAACGTCGAGTTCGACCGCGGCAATGTCGCGTCCGCGCTGAGCCGCGTCTAGACGGGCAGAGCGTTTGCCGCCCAACTCGATCGGCTGATTGAGCTGGAGCGTCGAGGTGCGGGTTTCCTTGCGGGTATCCTCCTGCAAGAACGCCAATTCCGGATTGGGCCGCGCCGCGCCCTGAATGACGGCCCCTTGCGTGGCTTCCAATTCGCGAGCGGCCACCGCAAGCTCGGGGTTCGACACCAAAGCTAAATTCTCCGCGGCGCGCAAGGTCATTACGGCGGGCTCTGCCGCGACGCCGCGCGTTTTGTCCGCGGCAGGTGGCGTGCCGGTGACCTGCGCGAACCCGGAATTGATAAGCAGCGCCGCCAACCCGAGTGATTTGAAAATCTCGGCAAATGCGAATAGACGCATCGAATTCTCCAAAGTTAATCCTTCAACAGGACGAAACAAAGAATTCGGCGAGCGGCTTGCGTCGATGACGCAAGAATACTAAAGGGTGCTAGATGGGAAGGCTGCCTCGCCGATTAAGCGAGGCCTAGCCATTTTAGGCGTGTGGGCTTGGAGGAAAAAAGCGTGAGGTGAAATGGAGGTGGTGGTGCAAACACGACATCAGCGCCGGCGAAATCCAAAGGAGCAATGCCGTCGCACAGTGCCATCGAGCAACTTGCGTGACAAACCCCGCAATCGGCATCGAACTTACCGAACTTAGAATCGGCGCCAGGGTCGTCGCCTGTGCCGGGTTGGTCGGATTGATGTTGGTGTTCGTGATGACCGACGTGATGGGACGCTGCTTCGGTTTCGTGCTCACAATAAGCAGAGACCGCCGCCCAGGAAAGCTGGAGCGGCACGAGCAACATTAACAACACGAGAAATCGGCGCGTCATGGCCGGAAGTTTAACAGCGTTGCAACGATAGAGATATACCCTCTCCAGAAGCCCCATGGATACTGGCTCCCAGCAATGCAACTGCCAGCAGGCAAGCAGGGTGTGCCTCGTGGCACGGTCAAGTTTCCAGTGAAAATGGCGTGAAGTTGGTATCGCGATCGTAGTAATCTTCGTGTTCGGCGCGCTTCAACCAGCCGACGATTTTGTAAG
>JANNQL010000072.1:0-15629 GCA_031400755.1 Pseudomonadota bacterium
CAATTTTTAACTATATCATCAGTATCTACGGGCACCTCCCCCACGATATCAATACTGACAAACGCCCCAAGGTCGTCGAGTTGCAGAGTGAATTGAAGGACGACCAACTGGAGAGATCAGCCAATCAGTACTACTACCGCACGAAGGCCATTGCCACCTTTGTGAAAGGACTTATTGCCGCTGACCCGCAATCGCTGATCATTATGGTCAGCGACCATCTGCCAGCGCTCGCCTACGGACCAAACACCTACCGTGATCTCAACTATCTAGGTGGAGCCGAAGACGCCATCCACCAGAACCGTATCTTTATCATCGAAAATGGCCGGGCCGTCCAGTACAGCACCATCCATCACTTCGATATCCCCCGCATCGTCCTCAATTACGTGACCAAAGGCCAATACTGCCAGGAACACACCTGTAATTTCAAGTCAGATATTAATAATAATGCTGCTGTTGACAACACCGCTTACCGAGACGAATACATGTCCATCATGGCCCAAGCCATGGGTGGCAGTGAATCCCCCCCCCCTGAAAGTCAGGAGGAAGGGGACCAGATCAATGACACCGCCCCCCCTGTACAAAATCCCCCTGCCGGAGTATAAGCGACAGGCAGTTCAATTGAATTGCAAATGCATTGATTGTGCCGGGGTAGTCTTTCTAAACCTTGATGGCGACGCGAAAGACATTTTTTGGACGTCCATCCCAAGACGGCGATTAATGGACTTTTTTTTCATAAAACCTACCAATTTTCGAAGCGGAACACCTTCAATGATTAAAAAGGCTGGTCAAGTGGAAAGAGTTTTTCGCCGGCCTTGACTTCTAAATCAAGGCGGTTCTCTGGTGGCGGGATTGGACAGGAAAAATTATAATTGTAGGCGCAATAAGGATTATAGGCCAAATTGAAGTCCAACACGGCAGAATCTCCAGACGGTGCCTCCAGATCGAGATAACGCCCTGCCCCATAGGTTTCCCTGCCAGTTGTCAGGTCAGTAAACGGCACAAATAGTGAATTTCTGCCGGGTGTTTCCTGCCCCTTTTCCTGGTAGGCCGAGAGGGTCAAGCGTTTGTTGGCCATAGTAAAGTCAAAGCGTCCGATAGTGACATAAACCCTTTCGTGGCCGGTCGAGGTCTGAATCCTGAATTCAACCGGCTTGGCCAAGCGCTGATAGTGGGCAGTCACCTTATAGGCAATATCGACCGGAAAATAACTCAACTCCTTAAATTTCCATTGCTGTTCGTTAATCAGCGGTGAATCCTGTGACGTCTTGAAGAATCTGTCCTTGTCCTTCCGAACTGCCAAAACTTTCTTCTTATGCTGTAATGTCTCAAGCCGATTCGGCCCTGATCCGCAGGAAACCAAGCAAGCTATCACCCCAAGACAGACGAACCATTGCCAAAGCCTTGCCTGAGCCCTTCTTTTCCCGCCCATCGAAAGTAAATTACTGTGCGTGCCCATCTATAAATTCCTTAATAACCTTGGTGTCAGCGGCCAAGATTTCGCAACGCGTTGCCCGTCCCTGTAGAGCGGCCAAACTAGATGGTAGCGGTTGCTCACCGATCGCCTCAGTTACTGCAGCGCCGAATTTGCCTGGGTGGGCAGTGGCCAAACAGATCATCGGACGATTTGCGGCAAACTCCCGCCCGGCCTTCACCCCGACTGCGGTATGAGGGTCAAGCACATAACCGGTCTCATTGTAAAATTCACGAATCATGGCAATAACTTCCTCCTCACTCACCCGGCGGGCGCTAAAATCCTCACTGATCCTTGCCAACACTGCTTGATCAAAACGAAGACAACGCTGGCTGGACAAAGACTCCATGTCGTGAGCGGTGCGCTCGGCATTTTCGCCGTTTAAATAATAGAGATAGCGCTCGAAATTGGAGGCCAACTGAATGTCCATGGAGGGACTACAGGTTGGCACTACCTGACTGGTTGAGTAATCGCCAGCCATAACGAATCGGGCCAGAATATCATTGTCATTAGTGGCCAGTACCAATCTGCCTATGCAACCTTTTCCAAGCATCTGGCGGGCCACGAACCCGGCAAAGACATCCCCAAAATTGCCGGTCGGCACCGAGAAATCCACCGTCTCGATCCCCTCAGCCTCCGAAACCCGAAAATAGGCATAGACATAATAGACGACCTGGGCCAAAATTCGCGCCCAGTTGATCGAGTTGACCGCACCCAAGCGATGACGCTCCTTGAAAGGGATATCGTTAAATATACCTTTAACGATGGCCTGGCCATCATCAAAGGTGCCCTCAATGGCAATATTGAAAACATTGCTGTCAAGCACCGACGTCATCTGCAACTCCTGGATCGGGCTGACCCGCTTATGGGGATGCATAATAAAAATATTGATCCCCTCCTTGCCGCGAACCCCCTGGATGGCAGCGCTACCGGTGTCTCCAGAGGTAGCGCCGACGATATTCATCTTCTCGCCGCTTTCAGCCAGCAGGTACTCGAAAAGATTGCCCAAAAACTGCAGGGCCACATCTTTAAAAGCCAGGGTAGGCCCATGGAAGAGCTCCAGGATATACACCCCACCTTTCTTGACCAATGGGGTAACCTGCGGATGGCTGAAGGTCTGGTAGGAGCGCTCGATCAAGGCCCGCAAGTCCGGGGCTGGGATATCATCTATAAATCTGGACATAACCTCAAAGGCCAGGTCCTGATATGATAATTCCTTCCAGGTGGCCATGGTCTTGGCGTCGATGGCCGGCAGTGAGGTCGGCAACAGGAGTCCGCCGTCGGTTGCCAAGCCCATCATCACCGCCTCTTTAAAACCAATGGGCGCAATCATGCCGCGTGTACTGATGTATTTCATGGGTAGGCCTCCTCTAGCAGGCAGCCCCCTTCCATCTCCTCAGGTACCGGTAGCCCCATTAAATAAAGGACAGTAGGGGCAATATCTTTGAGGGCGCCATCAAAGCGAAGTGCGCGACCGACATAGCGGTCGTTAATCAGGAGAAAAGGTACCTGATTCAAGGTATGGGCCGTATGCGGACCCTTGGTTTCCTGGTCATACATGATATCGGCATTGCCATGATCGGCGCAGATCAAGACAGTGCCGCCCAATTCCTGAAATGGCTTGACCAGTTGCCCCAGGCACTCATCTACGGTCTGGCAGGCCTTGACCGCCGCTTCAAACTTGCCGGAATGGCCGACCATGTCGGCATTGGCAAAATTCAAAACAACCAGACTATATGGATTGTCGTGCAGACGCCGCAACAATTCCGCAGTCACCTCAGGGGCACTCATCTCGGGCTTCAAGTCATAGGTCGCGACTTCTTTCGGCGAATTGATCAAGACCCGATCTTCCAAGGCAAATGGCGCTTCCCGACCACCGTTGAAAAAATAGGTTACATGGGCATATTTTTCGGTCTCGGCAATCCGCAACTGCCGTAAACCATGAGTGCTGACTTCTTCTCCGAGGATTCTTTTTAGTGAGTGCGGCGGGAAAAGAACGGGCAAATCAAGGCCCTTCTCATACCTGGTGCAGGTGACAAAGTTGGCCAGGCGCGGTCGTGTGCCAGTGGAAAATTCATCAAAGAGCTGATCGGTAAAGACATGGGTCAACTGTCTAGCCCGGTCGGCCCTGAAATTGAAAAAGATCACACTGTCGCCGTCCCCTATCAACGCCACCGGTTGCTTGTCCTCACCAACGATGACGATAGGCTTAATAAACTCATCATTTTCGCCTCGCCCATAGGCATCGCCAATTGCAGCCACCGGGTCCTGATGACAGACCCCCTGCCCACTGACCATGGCCTTCCAAGCTAATTCCAGACGCTCCCAGCGATTATCACGATCCATGGCGTAATAACGACCAATCACTGTGGCTACCTGCCCAACGCCGATGGCGGCAAGTTCTTCCTGCACCTTAACCATATAGTCCTGGCCGCTCTGGGGTGGAGTATCTCGACCATCCATAAATGCATGGATGGCTATTCTGGCCAGGCCTTTATGGGCGGCAATCCGCACCAAGGCGTAGAGGTGCTTAAGATGGCTATGTACCCCGCCATCCGAGACTAAGCCCATCAGATGCAGGGTCTTACCATCGGTCATGGCTTGGGTAAGCACCCGGTCCAAGACCTCATTGGCCGCCAAGTCGCCGGTCTCAATGGCCCGGTTGATGCGGGTAAAATCCTGATAGACCACGCGTCCGGCGCCGATATTCAGATGTCCCACCTCGGAGTTCCCCATCTGTCCTTCCGGCAGACCGACCGCCCCATCATGGGCCTTAAGCGTAGTAAAGGGGTAACGGCTCGACCAGCGGTCCATATTCGGAGTATCGGCCATGTGAACGGCATTGGTAGCGATCTTCTCGCCAACGCCCCATCCGTCCAGAATTATCAGCATCACTGGTGCGGCCATGGTCATTGGCTCGCCTCCTCCGCCTTGATAAATTTAGTCAAATCAACACGCGGCGCATCGTGCCAGAGCCCCTCAAGGTCATAGACCTGCCGCTCTTCGTAATAAAAAATATGGACAATGACATCGTTAAAATCGAGGAGGACCCAGTGGCCTTCATCCAGGCCCTCGACCTTGGTAGTGGAGGTTCGCTTACGACTCATTTTCTGGTCAAGGGCTGAGGCCAACCCCTGCACATGACGAGTGGATCGCCCATTCATGATCAGAAAATAATCGGCAAAACCAGAGATCTTTTTAACATCCAGCAACACGACATTTTCAGCCTTTTTATCAATTGCCGTCTCGCAAAGAATTGTGGCGATTTCAAGTGCGCTTTTCTCAAGCAAAACCTTCTTTATTTTTTCCATGAAAAAAATAATTCCTCCATATTTTTCAACATTGATAAAGTCCATTGATGACCGGCGACTACAGAAATTTTCGAATCATCGCTTTTATTCAAAAACGCACAGTCTCGTCTATCTGCTGTCGATCAGCATTAATTTTAGAGCAAAAATCACTTGTCAAATTCTACCCACACCCATTAATGGTATATTTTTAACACTATTATATAATCGATTCGCCATCATATTGAAAGTCATATGAGCCATTGTTGATGGCGTCGCAAAAACTGCGAGGGGCGGCAATCAACAAACGTCTTCGTAACGCCCCTCCGGTAAAACAAAAACAGACCGCTTCTCAGTTTGACATCTGCTCCTGGTAAGGTATAATCGCCTGCTGATTTTAGAATTATCCGTTGTCACCCCCTTGCATCTCGTGTAATGATTGCCTTAATGCCTAAACCTCCGATTATCGGAGGCGGTATCAACCATTTAAGGAAAAACCCATGAATAAGTCCTTGCGCTGGAAAATCATCCTTCTCTGCTTCATCACCATCTTCTCGGCGGTCAGCATCGTGCCGTCCCTTACCAACAATGTGCCGGACTGGTGGAAAAAATATTTCGCCCCGGAAGGCCTGAAACTTGGTCTTGACCTGCAAGGCGGCATGCACCTGGTCTTGAAGGTGGACCTGAAGAAGGCCGTTGAAAACTCCCTTGATTTCGCCGCCCTGGACTTAAAGGACGCACTCCTCGAAAAACAGATCTCGGTAGTAAAGACCAAAGCGCCGCAGGCCGACAAGGTAGTCTTCACCTTGCCTAACAAGAGCGCCATGACCACGATCAAAGAACTGATCAAGAGCGATGCCTTCTCCAACCTGGCGATTGACATCAAAGAAGAAGAGGGCTCCTTCCCGCGCCTCATCCTGGCCTTGAAACAAGAACGCATCGACTTCATCAAAAAGAACGCCGTCAGTCAATCCTTGGAAATCATCCGTAATCGAATCGACCAGTTCGGGGTGGCCGAGCCGGTCATTATCCGCCAGGGCGAAGACGAAATCGTCGTCCAGTTGCCGGGCATCAAGGACTCAAAACGGGCCTTGAGTCTGATCGGCCAGACCGCCCAGCTTGAATTCAAGATGGTGGTGGACAACAACGGCGGCCTGGACCTCAACAGCCTGGTCACTCAGGCTGTGTCCTCCGGCAAATGGCAGCGGGGCCAAAGTCTAAAACAGCTGAATATGGCCTTGGGCCGTGATCTGCCGCCGGACACCCAGATCTATTTCGAGACCTCAACCGACCCCCAGACCCAAGTGAAGTCCGAGACACCGCTCCTGATCCAAAATCAAGTGATGATGAGCGGCGACATGGTGGCCGATGCCCAGGTCCGGGTCGGCGGCACTTTTAACGAACCTTACGTCACCCTCGACCTGACCGGCCACGGCGGCAAGGTCTTCGGCCAAGTCACCGAGAAAAACGTCAATAAGCGTTTTGCCATAATCCTGGACGGCAATGTCAAATCGGCGCCGGTCATCCGCGAAAAGATCATGGGTGGCAGTGCCCAGATCTCCGGCAACTTCACTTACGAAGATGCCACCGACCTGGCCATTGTCCTCCGCATCGGCGCCCTGCCTGCCCCGGTTGAGATCATCCACAACCTGACGGTAGGCGCCTCTCTCGGCCGCGACTCCATTGAGAAAGGCCTTGCCTCCGGTCTCGTGGGCACGGCGCTGGTTATTGTCTTTATGCTGATCTACTATCGAGGTGGCGGCGTCATCGCCTGCACGACCATGTTCCTGAACATCCTCCTGATCTTTGCCGGTCTGGCCTTCATGAACGCCACCCTGACCATGCCCGGCATCGCCGGGATCATCCTGTCTATCGGCATGGCGGTTGACTCCAATATCCTGATTTTTGAGCGGATGCGAGAGGAATTTGCCCTCGGCAAATCGCTCCGCTCCGGGATTGATGCCGGGTACGACAAGGCCTTAGCCGCTATTGTCGACGGACATGTCACCACCCTGGTCACCGCCATCGCCCTCTTCCTGTTCGGCACCGGCCCGATCAAGGGCTTCGCGGTCACCCTCTCCTTCGGGGTCGCCTTCAACCTGTTCACCACCCTCTTTGGCTCCAAGCTGATCTATGACGTCATGACCAGCACCAAGAAGATGACGAAACCGATGAAATTCTTGCAGTTCATCAATCAGCCAAGTATCGATTATATGCGGCTGCGCAAATTCGCCTTCAGCATCTCCATCCTGTTGTCGCTTCTTGGTCTCTTCGCCATTGTCCAGATCATGCGGGGCCAGGCCAATCTCGGCATTGACTTCTCCGGCGGGTCTATGATCCAATACAGCGCCAGCAAGCCCTTTGCCCTCGAAGACGCCCGTGCGGCCCTTAAAAAACATGATCTGGGCGAGCTTGACCTGCAGCAGGTGACCAACGAGAACCAGTTGATCGTCAAATTCAAAAAGTCCACCGACAAAGTCGAAAACATGGCGGACAAGATCACCTCGGCCTTAAACAGCGAAATGCCAGAGGTGGGCCTTACGGTGGAGAGCACCTTCGAGATTGGCTCCTCGGTCAGCGATGCCTTGCGGAGTAAGGCGGGGCAAGCCATCCTCATCTCCATGCTCGGCGTCATGGCCTATCTGGCCGTCCGCTTCAACACCCGCTTCGGGGTGGCGGCGGCGATTGCCACCTTCCACGATATCCTGATCGTCTTAGGGATATGTTACCTCTTTAATATCGAAATCACCCTGCTCATCGTCACCGCCCTCTTGACCCTGGCCGGCTACTCACTAAACGATACGGTCATCATCTTTGACCGAATCAGGGAAAACCTCCACCGCCCAGGCCACGACAAAAAACTGACTAATGTCATCAACAACAGCATCAACGAGGTCCTGTCGCGGACTATTGTCAACTCCTTGACTACCTTTCTGACGGTCATGGCCCTCTTTTTCCTGGGCGGCATTGTCGTCCACGACTTCTCCTTCATCCTGCTGATCGGCTTCATCACCGGCGCTTACTCCTCGGTCTTCATCGCCGCTCCCATCCTGTGCATCTGGAACAAGGAAGAAGGGACGGTCTGATCCATGGCCAGCCTGCCTGAGCAGGTCAGGGCAATGGCGGCGGAATCTTCCTTTCGCTTCCATTGCCACCCCGGCGTTTCCTGCTTCACGGCCTGTTGCCGGGATCTTGAGTTGGCCTTAAGCCCCTATGATGTTATCAGGCTGAAGCAGGCCCTTGCCCTCAGTTCCCATGACTTTCTGGAACGCTACGCCATCATCGAATTCGGCCCGGACGATCTCTATCCAAAGGTCTATCTGGCGATGATCGATGACGGACAGGCCAGCTGCCCCTTTGTCGACGCCTACTCAGGCTGCCAGGTCTATCATGACCGTCCCAACGCCTGTCGAATCTATCCTATGGGCCGCGGCGTCTCTCTCGATGAACACGGTAAATCAAAAGAGCAATTCATCATAATCCACGAAGATCATTGCCGCGGATTCGCCGAAGACCAGAATCAGACTGTTCAAGACTGGCAGAATGACCAGGAGACCCACGGCTACAACCGCTTCAATGATTTACTCCTGCCCCTGCTAGTGCCCTACGACCAAGCGCAGACCTCTCAACGCCTGTCGAGCGCGGAGGCCAATCTCTTCATCGACACCCTCTACAACCTTGAGCTGTTCAAGTCCCGTTTCAGTCGAAGCTCAACTGATTCCGACGCCTTACCGGACAACGATCCAGCCCTCCTCCGTTACGCCATCGACTGGCTCCAGCAGCAATGGCAACCGGCCCGTTAAGGGAGCTTGACCACGAAGACGTGACGCCGTACCCCAGGCTGATCGCCTTTATCAAGGCCCTGCGCAAGACCGCCGCCGCCCTGGGCTTGATTATCTTCGGCACGGCCCTTGGTTTTTATTTTCTGGCGCCGCGACTCTTTGGCCTAATGCAAGGCCACCTGCACCAGAAGCTGGTGTTCTTCTCTGTGACAGAACCCTTTCTGGCCCATGTCAAACTGGCCCTGGCCAGCGCCCTTTTTCTCTTGATGCCCCTGCTTGTCGCTTGTCTGTGGCGGGCACTGGCCAGGCCTTTCAAACTGAGCTGGCTCAGCCAGCTTTTGTTTATCGTCTGCACCTGCCTGCTGTTTTACGCTGGCGCCCTGTTCTGCTATGCAATCACCCTGGCCTACGGCATCGAATTCCTCCTGGGTTTCAGCTCCGAACAATTGCAGCCCCTTATCTCAATCGACCGATTCGTCTCCTTTGTGACAGTCTTCATCCTGGGATTTGGCCTGATTTTCGAGTTGCCCATCTTCATGATCTTCACGGCCAAGACCGGGCTTATCAAAAGACAGGTCTTTGAAAAAAACCGCCGCTATGCACTACTGGTCATCAGCATCATCGCCGCCCTGCTCACCCCAACCCCCGACCTGTTCAATCTGATGCTCATGGGCGTACCCCTTTACGCCTTGTTTGAAGTAGGCATCATTGCCATGAAGATGATGCAGATCCGCTAAAACTTTAGCGATTACGCCACCTTTTTTCGGCCTTGCTGAACGTTTACATGCGGCATAAAAATCTTTTTTAGTCTTACCCCTGGCTGACCGATAACAATCTTATCTATTGACGTCACCAGGAGCCCACCATGAAAACCTCGCTTGATACGTATCTGCCAGCTTCATCTCTGCCCCAGGCTTATCCCCTCACCCGAACAAATGAGTCTGTCCACGAACGCTATCGCGCTCAGTCCGAGGAGGTCAGTATCTCCCTGACCACCCAGGAAGGCGATCAAATTACCATCCGCCAGAGTGCCATGTCCGAGCAAATGAACGCCCAGTACAAAAAGGACGAAACCCTGCATACGATTGACACCCGCTTGGCGAAATCCGGAATGTCACTTGCCGTACAGGGCGACTTAAACGACCAGGAATTGGCCGATCTGTCGAAACTGCTGGGTGACTTAAGCGTCATCGCCGGCGATTTTTTTAACGGCAATATGACCAAGGCCATGACTGGCGCCATGAACATCAATGACATGGGCAGCATCACAAAACTTGAAGCAACCTTCAGCCGCACCAGTCTGCTGGCCAACTATCTGGAGGTCCCTCACCCAATTCCATCGTTTAACGGCCAGCAATACGACCCCTTGCTGAACGAAGCCACGGACCGAAGTTCCAACTCAAAAGGACCATCCATGGTTGACACCTTGATTGCCCAATGGCAGCAGTTCCTTGATGCGTTAGCAGAACAGGACGCTATCCCCTTACGCCAACAGACCGCCCCCACCGGCATCTCAGCCGCCCTCGCAGGCAGACAGATGTTTGATCGAAGCCAACAGACCATGAGCGCCCATCCCCGCCTCACCCCCTTGATACCATCCGTTGCTGAGTTGGCCTTTGATCGGGCCATGCGCCAATTCGACCAGGGTTATAACGCCAGCCAACTGAACAAGGATATCAGCAGCCATTTTAACAAACAGTTCAACGGCTGGTTGCTCTAACGGGTACGGACTCTCCAGTTTACATAAATTCTTTTTCTAATCCACAAAAACATCTGGCCGCGGACGCCTAGTTCGTTGTATCGTGTCTCAAGCGGTGGCATATGCTTGGCATACCTTTCTCGTTCAAGAACATTATCCCCAGTGGCCCCAATCTATGTGGAAATCCAAAGATATATATTATGTCTCAGACAGTACCGGCATTCTGGCCACCAACCTTGGCCAGTCGCTGATCTGTCAATTCCCTGAGATCAGCTTTCACGAGGAAAAATTCCCCTTTATCAAGACAATCGCCGATGCCGAGAAGACCATTCACTACATCCTGAAACAATCCACCGGTCGGCGGCCAATCATCTTCAGTACTTTGGTCAGCCCCAAACTCCGAGCCGTATTCAACCACCCTGAAGTTGAACTCTTTGACGTCTGCGATGTCTTTCTGGAACGACTGGAAGTCTGCCTGGAGGCCAAGGCCTTGGGCATGCCAGGCTACTCAAGAAATGTCGATGATGGCAGCATGGCCCGTAGGGTCGAGGCCATTCACTATTGCCTGGGCCACGACGATGGCACCAATTTTAATGAATACAATGAAGCCGATGTCATCTTGGTCGGGGTGTCACGGTCCGGCAAGACCCCGGTCAGTGTCTACATGGCCACCCACATGGGCCTGAAGGCCGCCAATTTCCCGCTCACCACCCAGAACCTCGACCACTACTCCCTCCCCGACGGACTCCGCCATAACCGAAAAAAGGCGGTAGGTCTGACCATCGCTCCAGAGATCTTGAGCACGATCCGCGAAAAACGTTACCCCAACAGCAATTACGCCAAGCGTTCCACCTGTATTCAGGAATTAGAGCAGGCCCAGGAGATCTTCCAAAAATACAAAATTCCGGTCATCAATACCTCTGGCAAATCAATCGAGGAACTTGCCACCCAAATCTCTCAGGAAATTGGCCTGTACAAAAAGACCACCGCTTTGGGCCACGAAAAAGGTCCTGTCACCCCGTTTCATAATTGATGCCGCCCCCGCTTGTAAGTTGACAGCAGCATTAACGGCTGCCAGGCGGACCACGCCTTGCCCGCGTGACTTCTGAACCGCACCTCCCCCATGGTCGTTACGATAATTCTATCGACAAGCCGAGTCACCCCAAGTATAAATAGAGGACAAAAAGGAGATCAATTAATGCGTGACAACGTGCAATCAGCCTTAGACAAGATGCGTCCGACGCTGCAACAAGATGGCGGTGATGTCGTTTTGGTGGATGTCAGCGAGGACGGGGTGGTGAAGGTGCAGTTGACTGGGGCCTGCAAAGGCTGCCCCATGTCCCAGGCAACCATAAAAAACGGTATCGAAAAATTCCTGAAGACTGAAGTACCAGGAGTTAAGGAAGTTGTTCAGGTCTGAGAGTTGAACATCACTTGTGATATTTTGTACCGGCCAAGATCGTAAAGGCCCGATAGACCTGCTCCAGGAGGAGGAGCCTGGCCATCTCATGGGTAAAGGTCATCATCGAAAGAGACAGCGCCAGATCGGCGGCGGCCAAGACCTCCTGCGACAGACCCAACGACCCGCCGACAATAAAGGTTGCCGTCCGCCGATTCTGGTCCTGCCACTGTTTAAACAAGGCCGCAAAGGCCTCGGAACCTAGCTGCCTGCCGGTCCGGTCAAGGGCCACCACCAATGATTTAGGCTCGATCTGTTCCAGGAGGTCACGGCCTTCTGTATCAATCCTGACCTGGTCCGCCATCCTGCCCTTCCTTTCTTTGACCACCTTGACCCTGACCTGACAATACCGCTCCAACCGCTTCTGAAAATCGGCTATCCCCTTCTCCAGATAACCCTCGCTGGTCTGTCCCAAAAAGATGCATTCAATGTCCATCAACCATCACGGTTTGAGAGAGGCAAGTTTTTTACAAAAGTCCTCGTAGCTGATATCTTTGGCAATGCCTGGACACGATTCTTTGATGGTTTCAAAATTATTAGGGTCATGCAGAATTGAGGGGTGTAACGGCCACTCGGTACAGCGCCATGGCTTGCCGGGATGGACCGTACATCCACCATTATAGAAGATGCAATGACCGTCCACGATCTGCATCTGGACGACACCATCCTTTTCCCTGAGATAGCGCTCTTTCAAATCGGCAATTGGTATCTTCAGATAGGCCGCCATCCGGGTAAGGTCGTCGGGGTTCAGTGAAACTGTAGTCTCGCCGTGGCAGCAATAGCCACATTCCCGGCAACGAAAAAACTCTCTCTCTTTATTCATAGACATAGATCCTTGATACCATAGATAAAACTAATTTGCTCACTAAGACCTTTTCGTATTACCAAACATCAGGCCTCACCAATTTGGTCGCTGAACAAGGCAATATCAATGCCAAAGCGTTGCGCAGCCTTCTGCCATTTTTCATGATCCGGCGTATCAAACAGGATAGTGCCTTCGGCCGGCAGGGTCAGCCAGCCATTGACGGACAGTTCAGCCTCCAACTGCCCTGGCGCCCAGCCGGCATAGCCTAACAAAAAAAGATACTGCCGTGGTCCATGGCCTCTGGCAATATCGTGCAGAATTTGAGGATCACGCGACAAGCGGATTCCCTCTGCCACAGCTAAAAAATTCTTGGCCTGATAGTCATCTGAGTAAAGGAAAAAAGCCGTCTCCACCTCAACCGGTCCCCCAAGATAAATAGGCGGCCACTCCTCATCATCGACGTCGATCTTGGCGCCCTTAAAGATTTCGGCCAGAGAATAGGCGCTCGGTTGATTGACCACCAAGCCAAGCGCCCCTGTACCATCATGGGAACAAATATAGATAACCTGCTCCCTGAACCGAGGATCAGGCATTTGCGGGGTGGCGAGCAAGAAAAATCCCTGCAATGATTCCATCGTTTGCATATAAGTCAAGTCACAGGTGCGGTTGAAACTGATAGGTGGATAAAAACTTACTGACTTGGAAATTATAAAAGTACCGTTTATCTTTGCCGTCACACCGGCATGGTTTTAGCTGGTATCCAGCGAAGAACCTGGGTTCCGGCTAAAACCATGCCGGAATGACGAGGCTTCGATATTTGGCAAACGGTAATTTAAGTATTTTCCAAGCCCCTTACTGACCGCTCTGGTCATTCAGCCCTTTGCCACGGCTAACTCCACCCCAGCCTAATTTATTGCGCAGGATTTCGAAATAGCCTTTTTTCGGTGAAGCAATCAACTGAAGGGTCCGGTCAGAGGCCATGACCTCCAGGGTATGGTCGCCTTGCATATCCCAACATATACGGCCATCGATAATGACCTTAACAAAGGTATCATGATCGGCAATAAGCCTGGAGGTCAACTTGGTCTGAGAGGCCAGCAGCACTGGTCGGCTGTCCAGCATGAAAGGACAAATCGGCGTCACCAAAATGGAATGCAGGCTGGGGTGGACAATCGGCCCGCCTGCCGACAGATTATAGGCAGTGGCCCCGGTGGGGGTGGAGAAGATGAGGCCATCGGCCCGATAGGTGGTGATATAGTCATGGTCGGCCCAGGTTGAAAGCTGCAACAGGCTGTCCAGATTGCCCTTGCTGATCACCACGTCATTCAAGGCATACTGCCAGTCAACCGTCATTCCACGACCAACCAGCCTGGCCTTCAGCATCATCCGCTTTTCAATGGTGAAGGCCCCGTCCAAGATGGCGTTTAAGGCCGGATAGCGATCATCTTTGGCAACCTCGGTCAAAAAACCCAAGTCTCCCAGGTTGATACCCACTACCGGAATGGCATACTGGCTGGCCTGATCAGCCACATGCAGCAGGGTGCCATCGCCACCCAGGATGACCAGCAGATCAAGGTCAGGCCGTACCTCATCAATTACCGTTTCGATCGCGCGGTCAGCGAACCAGTCCGTAAGCTCGGCGGCAATTGCCTTTGGTTCCTCAGAACCCTTACGCAGAATGATGCCAACCTTTTTGATGATCATTATTTTCCCTGAAATCAACCTTGTCCAAGTTCTTTGGAACGTTTGGTCGCTGCTTCCACTGCATCCATGATGATGCCGGAAAAGCCGGCCCGAGCCAGTTCGTGGAGACCGGCGATGGTGGTGCCGCCGGGCGAGGTCACCATGGCCCGGAGCTGGGCCGGGTGTTCTTTGCTCTCCATGGCCAGCTTCACCGAGCCAAGCACGGTCTGTAGGACCAGGAGCTGGGCATCGGCCCGATTCAGGCCAACCTTGACGCCACCATCAATCATGGCCTCGATAAAGCTGAAGACATAGGCCGGGCCGGAGCCGCTCAAGCCCGTCACCGCGTCCAGATAATTTTCAGCCAGGACCACGGTGCGGCCCACTGCGTCAAAGATAGCGCGGGCCTTGGCAATATCCTCATCCGTCGCCAAACGGCCGGGACTGAGGGCCGAGGCACCCTCCTGGACCAAGGCCGGTGTGTTCGGCATCACCCGCACCAACCGGCAGTTACAACCGGACACTCTAGCTTCCATAAAGGCAAGAGGGACACCGGCGGCAATAGAAATTAACAGGTGGCCGGCATGGATGGCGGCCTTAATGCTATCCAGCACCGGCCCCATGACCTGAGGTTTGACTGCCAGGATGAGGACAGTGCATTCGCCGATAAAGTCGGTGGCCTGAATGTAAGTCTTGATCCCGTACTTACCGGTCAATAGTTCCCGGCGGTCAGGGTCAGGGTCTGCCGCCATAATCCGCTCCGGGCCAACCAGTCCGGCATTGATGATCCCCTGGACCAAGGCCTCGGCCATGCGGCCGCCGCCGATAAAACCAATACTATCGTTCATTGCGATTCCTTAAATAGAGTTTGCTGAGCCGTTGTAAACAAATAACCTGATCATTCAGAATGGCCAAATCGTCATAAGGAGCCGTAAAGGAATGGTCAGAATTGCACAAGTTATTTCTTAACGGCTCCTAAGTTCCGTACAGCTTGGCTTTTATTCTACGAGTTGACGAGTAATCTCTTCGCCAAACCGCCTGAATGGATGCTCACGTAGAGAAAAACACCATACCGAATTAGCTCATAAATTTCAAAGCAATAAAATCGTTATGTATCGGACTGCTACAAGAAGAAATCTGGCAGAGAGATATTTCCGTAAACATGCTTAAACATTTTGGCCATCGGCTAATCCTGGCCCAAAGTTAAATCACCTCCGGCAAAGCCGGAGGCTTAAATTCGTGAACCGCTCAAAGCGGTTAGTTGAAAAGATTATCGGACCACCATCTCCCATTCGGTGGTCAACTATCCTTGAATAACGATAGTTGCTCGACCCGATGATCTTCCTTTTCCTGATCTTTGATATAGGCTCGGACTACCTCTTCGTCCGCGCCTACTGTTGACACAAAATAGCCCCGTGCCCAGAAGCTCATCCCTGCGTAGTT
>JANNQL010000073.1:0-12218 GCA_031400755.1 Pseudomonadota bacterium
CCTGGCGCTGGCGCGGACGCGGTTGATGGCGGCGAAGTATCCGTACTACCTGCTGGCGGATTCGCCGGAAGGCCGCAAGAAGGAAGACGATTTAGCGAGCCTCCCACGTAAGTGGGGGGAGGGACCTCCCCCCGCTGACGCGGGAGGCTCGCTGGGAGGCTCGCTGGGAGGCTCGCTGGGAGACTTGCTAGTTCCGCTTCCTTCTTGATCCCTTCAGGCGAATCGGCCAGCAGATAGTACGCATACTTGGCGGCCATCAGGCGCGTGCGCGCCAGCGCCAGGGCGACGCGGCTGGTGTCGCAGGTGATCCAGCGCCGGCCCCACTGCTCGGCGACATAGGCGGTGGTGCCGCTGCCGCAGGTGGGGTCGAGCACCAGGTCACCTGGGTCGGTGGTCATCAGGAGGCAACGTTCGATTACAGGGGTTGAAGTTTGCACAACGTAGACTTTGGGGTCGGATCGGCTTTGTACTGCACCGCTGATGTCGGTCCAAAGATTAGCAATTGGGGCAAAGCCGAAATCATCCTGAAATCTTCGGTAGTTCAGCTTCCCAGCGCTAGACGCCTGTAACCTATCTGCAAAAGCAAGGTGGCGAAGTCCTTGTTCAGTCGTCTTGAAAGTGCCTTTGCCCGGATGATAGGTCTTGCCATTCCAAACAAAGGTCGTGACGTCTCCATCGCCAGCTGGACGAGAACTCGTGATGTTATCAAGGCGGTAGAATCTACCCTCGGGAGTTGGCTGGTCGTATCGGATTTCAGCATTGTCACTCCGAGCTTGATAGATTGCTCGAAACTTGGTGCGTGTACGGTCCTTGCCGTACCAAATAAGGAAGTCGCAAGTTGAACCGATCAAGCTACTACCCTCGCTTGTTGTCTTTCGTACAGTGATCTGTGACACAAAATTTTCTGCTCCAACACCTCATCCAGCACGCACCGCACCAGATGCACATTCTCATCGCCAATCTGCACAAAGACGCTGCCGGTCTCGGTCAGCAGCTCCCGCGCCACCACCAGCCGGTCGCGCAGGTAACTCAAGTACGAATGGACGGCCCATTTCCAGGTGTCGCGGAAGGCGCGCACCTGTTCGGGCTGGCGAGTGGCGTCCTCGGCCTTGCCGTCCTTGACGTCGCGCTTCCTGGTGCTCACCTGCCAGTTGGAGCCGAACTTGATGCCGTAGGGCGGATCGAAATAGATGGTCTGCACCTGGCCCTTGAGCCCTTCCTTCTCGGCCAAGCTGGTCATCACCAACAGCGAATCGCCTAGCACCAGCCGGTTGGTCCAGTTCTGCTCATGGTGGTAGAACTCGACCTTCTGCTCGAAGTCGGGCGGGCCGCCGTTGAAGTCGGCGAAGAGGTTGAATTGCTTGTCTTCAGGCCTCTCCAGGCGGGGCAGGGCGTCAATGAGCGCCTGCGGGTGAATTTTCTCCTGGATGTAGATCGGCACCACGGGGACGGTGAGGTCGGCGCGGTCCTGTTCGTCCTTGCCCTGCCAGACCAGTTGCGGATCAAGCGAGGTGTCGCGCGGGTACACGATGGTCTTGGGGGTGAGTTCCTCGTCGGCCACAAAGTCGCGCAGTTCCTCGGTGGGGATGTTGGCGCGCTTGTCCTGGTGGCTGATGGAATCAACGCTCAAAGGGGGTGCTGTTTTCTTGGCCATGGAGTAATTCCTTGGTTTGTATCAGACACGGGGGTCATAAGGAAATTTATCGTTCCCGTGTTCAGGTTTCATTGGTTGTTTTCCACAGGGTAAGTGTTTGCCAGTTTTCGGGGAAGCCCATGGCCACCGGATCGATAGCCTGATCTGTCTCTATGAGTTGCCTCATCCTCTTGGGCCATGAAGTCCCTGGGCTGATAAGCCGCAGAAGATACCCGAGCATAACCAACGTATTATAAACCCGGCGGTCGTCTTTGGGGTTGAACATGGTCACGAGACTGGTGGGCGTTCTCGGGATGGTCATGGTAAACGTCAGCCTGCGGTTCCAAAGCCGGCAATGGTGCGCCGTGAGATTACGGATGTGGGTCAGGTGATGCATGAAGGACCCAAGCACCGCCTCATCGATTGCATAGGCCCGGGCAATGGCCTGGCGGTCTTGACGGTGTTTGAGATTCTTGAACCATTTGGAGAGTTGCCCAAAGGACATGACTTCGCAGACAGCCCAGATTGGCGGCTGGTCGGGCTCGTCATAGGTTCTGTGATAATGGTCAATGAATGTCTCATGGCTTCTGCCAATCTCTTCTTTCAGGCCTTCGGTGAGTTGCCGATGAAGGCCGGCGTTATGAAAAATTGCCGCATCCATGTAGGCGTGGCTCCCGTACTTCAAGGCGAGTTCGTAGGCGAAACGGGTGCGGAACGAAACCTCGACACGTTCGATTGCTTCAAGTACCAGCAGGCGGAATTTACGATCAAAGACGTAGAGCGCCAAGGCATCATCAAAGGTGGTGCCTGCCTTGAAACAGTGCTCGTGTCCATCGGCTGTTGCCTCGAATGGGAGCCAATAGGCGCGGAGGCGATAGTAATTGATATGGGAAAGATAACGGACAGCACGCGCCTGGTCGGGGATGACCATGCCGCGCGCCTGGAGGAGAGCGATTTGCGCGTCAAAAGAAAGAGGGGGCTTGGTGTAGTTCATGACCAAGCCCCCAAAAAAGTAACCCGCCGGGGTGCGCAAATCAGGTCGAAACCTGCAGAGGCGTGGCGGGTATTATTCAAAGGATATGAATAGAGCATAGCAAAAAAAATCTTCGTTGTCACCATTCTTGAAAAAAAATGTGTCATCCGTGTTGCGCTCCTTTTTGCAGGTAGCCTCGAATCGCATTCTGGGCGTTCCACGGGTCATCAATTTCGATAAACTCCCAGCGTCCGAAGCCACCGTGGTTATTGATGGCTGGCACCCACAACGTGCGCGCCGTGGCGACCTTGGCCGCCTTGTCTTTCTTCTTCTCGCCGGTGACTTCGACAATCAGGTTCAGGAGGTTCCCCTCACCCCCAGCCCCTCTCCCAGAGGGCGAGGGGAGTTGGATGACGACGATGAAGTCAGGCGTGTAGTTCTTCTCCTCGCCGCCCAGGGTGTAGGGGATGGTGAAACCCAAGTTGTGGTTCTTGACGTAGCGGATGACTTCGGGCATATCCTCGATGGCCTGTGCCATCTTCTGCTCCCACGAATCGGTATCGGCAACGACATGGGAAATATGGCACTTGTCCTCGCGGGTGGCAAAGACCGGACGTCGGGTGTCGAAATCGACATAACGGGTGGAACCGATGGTGTCATACGGGCGCAGGATGGGCTTGAGTTTCGCGGTGCCGTCGGTTGAGGCGACAATGGCCTTGTAGATGCGGTCAGCGGCATCGTGCGCGAACTCGATCAAGAGCAACAGTGAGGAAAGGTATGGTCTTTGAGGGTGACGCATTCAGGCAAGCCAACGTTTGGCAATGACCAGCAGTTGCGGGAAGAGCCAGGGCTTGTCGTTGCCGTCGTCGTCGCGGAAGTAGCGTTCCAGGGTCAATTTCGCCAGCAGAAAGGCGACTTCGTTGGTCCGGTGGTTTTTCAATTCGTCTAAGGTATGGACACTTGATTCGCCGACGATGGGCGCATTCTCGGTCTTGGTGGGGATGTCGGCGGTGGAAAGTAGCAAGCGCGAATCGGGAGTGAAGGTCGCCGTCAGCTTTTCGCCTGCCATGTCATAGCGATAGCCAAGCAGACGGGGAAAGGCGATTTCGCAGGTGAGCCGATTGTCTAAGGCACGGACGCGAGTCGGCTTGGCCCGATCGGTGGATCCTTGGTGGTGCCGCTGCACGGGATAAAAGAAAATGGCACACCGTAGACCTCGGCGTATTCGGGATCGAAATGGCCGGTTTCAGGATTAACGGCATAACTCATACGGCGTAGGGCACGGCCAACCACCTGCTCGCACAACAGCTGCGTGCCAAAGGCGCGCACCCCGAGGACATGGGTAACGGTATTGGCATCCCAGCCCTCGGTGAGCATCGAAACGCTGACCACGCACTTGACGTGTTCACCAAGCTTGCCTGCCTTGCCAACCGTGTTCATCACTTCGCGCAGCAGGTCTTCGTCGGTGAGATCTTCAGCATCACGACCAGGAAAGCGGGCACGGTATTCGTTCTTAAACTCGTCAATTTCACGGGAGGCGATTTTCTTGAAGTCGTCGCTCATCGCCTCGCCGGATTCGAGTTGGCGGCTGTCCACCAGGATGGTGTTCGGGCGGTGCAGCCAGGCGCCGTTGCCATCGTCGTTGCGAAAGATGGGCAGTTGTCCGGCCTGGACTATAGATTGATCGCCGATCTGCTTTTCCCAGCCGGCAATGAAGTCGAAGACGAGCTTAGAGACATTGGTGTTGTTGCAGACCACGATAAAGACGGGCGGGGTAATCCCACGGGCGCGGGCCTCGTCGTTCTGCTCCCAGAGCTGGTAATACTTTTCGTAGTTGCCGTAGAGACTGTGCAAGGCCCCTTGCAGTTCGACGGGGAGATTAGGCTCGCCACCGACCTTCTCTGTTTTACGGCCTTTTCGGGGGCAGGTGTTCGCTGATGCGTAGCCACAGGGCTGCTCGCCGGTCATCGAGTCGTCGGCCACCGGGACGCGGGGCACTTTGACGATGCCAGCCTCAATGGAGTCAATGAGAGAAAAGCCGGAGACCACCCATGGAAAGAGCAGGCCTTCGGGATAGCCCGACCCGCGCAGGAAGAACGGGGTGGCCGAAAGATCATAGATGGCCTTGACGCCGATCTTGGCCTTCACGGCCTCGATGCCGGAGATCCAGATGCGGGCCTCTTCGTCGCGATCTTTGGCCTCGACACGATCATCGCCGCTGAGTTTCTCGATCTCGGCATCAGGTTTGTGTCCACTCGGTGTCGAAAAGCGCCAATTGTGAAGCGCCTTTCTTCTTTTTGGGCCGGGCGATTGGCACGAAATAGGAACTTATCCTGCGGCCATCAACGATCTCGTTGGTGATACCCTCATCAGTAAAACGGAAATGGCGGGTTGGTTCGTGGAAGGGCGTGTTGATGATCGGGTTTTCGATGACGACTTGACTCATGCGGTGACGTTCCTTACTTGCGCTTTCGTTAAAGTGGTCTGAGAGTTGCCCGCACTGAGCGGAGCCGAAGTGTTCACACGTCATGACAAACACCAGGAAAAGAAAGGCCTGAAAATCGACTGATCTTCAGGCCTTCTGGGAAATCTTTCCGGGCTAAATCTCTACTCCATAGCAATCTTCACCAGCTTGTCGCCTGGCTTCATCTGTTTGCCCGCTTCGGCATGGATTTTTTCTATCTTGCCGGCCACCGGGCTCGCCACCGGGGTCTGCATCTTCATGGCCTCAAGTACCACCAGGGTGTCTCCCACCACCACGTGCTGGCCTTCCTTGACCTTGATGTCGCAGACATTGGCGTTGAACGGCGCCCGGATGTCACCGGCCTGACCGAGTTCGACAATCTCCTCCTTGGTCAGTTCCAGGGGCTTGGCCGCCACCGCACCGGCCACCTCCTCGGGGAAGGAGTAGACCCGCTGGTGGTGGTCGACATTCAGGTAGATATTCCACTCGCCCTCTTCCTTGTTCAGTTGTTTGGGCCCGACCTCGATGACATGCTCCTTGCCTTGGTGGTCCTTGAATTGAATGGTCTCGCCTACCCGGAAGCCACCCCGTCGCATGAAGATACTGGGCGGCAGGACATAGACGTGGCCAAACTCCTCCTCGAACTTGAAGAAGTTGACCGCGTCATTGGGGTGCTGCAGGAAGAGGACCAGCTGTTGCTCGGTCGGCTCGCGGCCAATGCGTTTGGTAAGGGTCTGGCGTTCCTGCTCGATATCCATGTCCGCGATTGCTTCTTCTCCGCCGTCTCGTTTCAAAATCTCGCGCCACTCCGGGCCAAAGACCTTTTCATAGATCCAGTCCGGCGGCGGGTAGAAGGGGAAGGGCCCGTATTTGCCGAGCAGGAGGTTCTTCAGGTCGCCGGAGGGGTTGCCGTAGCGGCTGCCGCCGAGGACGTTACTCACCGCAGTCGTCCACAGGATCTGCGAACCAGGGGTGACGCTCCAGTAATTGCCCAGTTCGACCTGGACCTTGGGCAGTTCTTCGTGCAGGATCTCCGGCATCCGCTCCAGGAAGCCACCCTTGACTGCCTGTTCAAAACTCGAGCCCATGGCGCCGCCCGGCAGTTTGTGGATCTGCACGGTCGGCAGGAAGCCCTTGAACTGCGACTCGAAATACTCGTAGTGCTGGCGCTCGCCCCGCAGGACCTCGGAGGTCTCGATCACTGCCTCGACATTGACGCCTACCGGCAGCTTGCCGTAGTCTTTGAGGGTGTCGATCACGGTCAGGATGGGCGGCGGCCCGTAATAGCCGGTAAAGGCGTGGTCCGCTGCGTCAACTATGGTGGCGCCGTTGATGACGGCTGAGGTGATGCGGCCGACATCGTTGCCATCGGTGTTATGGCCATGATAATGGAGCACCAGATCTGGATAGCGCTGCTTGATGGCCGCCACCAAGTCACCGATCCGCTTAGGCGTCCCTAAGCCCCCGTGATTCTTGATGCAGAGGATGATGTCCTCGCCGGTCACGTTCAGGATATCCTTGACCTTGCCGACGTAATAAGCGTCGGTATGCTCGGGGCCGGTGGAGAAGCAGATACAGGGTTCAAGTATTCTGCCCGCTGCTTGCACCTCTTCAAAGACCGACTGCATATTTGGCACATGGTTCATGAAGTCAAAGACCCGCCAGACATCGACGTACTTGGCGAACTCACGAACTGTCAGCCGAATGACATTCTGGGGGTAGGGCCGGTAGCCGAAGAGGTTCACGCCCCGGCATAGGGTCTGAAACATGGTGTTGGGCATCTTATCGCGGAGCAACTGCAGTTTCAGGAAAGGATCAACCTGTTTTCTGAGGATATCAACGTGCACGGAGGCGCCGCCGGTAATTTCCAGCGAAAAGTAGTTGGCCTTCTCACGGGCCTTGGCGGCCAGCAGGTCGGTGTGCAAGAGGATCCTGTTCTTGAAATCGGACTGGGAGAGGTCCCGCGCCGTATTGGTGATAAAATAGCCATCCGCCTTTCTGAGGATGGGCAACACTTCCTTAATATGCATACCCTGAACAATACGTTCCATGGTAGGTAACTCCTTGTGGTCGGCGCTTCGCAGGCAAAGGCGAAGGCCATGGTTCAAGTTCAAAGCGCCACGAGTCGCGGCGCCACGGGACAGACAGTACGCCGTAGCTCAGATGGCGTAGGGGTTCTCCTGGCGATAATGAATCTCGGCAATCAGCTTGGCCATCTTATCGACCTCGGAATTTTTATCCTTATATGTAAATAATTCAGGATGGGTGTCGAGGTAGGAGGTGTCAAACTCGCCGCTCCGGAAATCCGGTTCATCCACCAGATTCAGATAAAAGGGGATGGTGGTCTTGGGGCCGGCGATGACGAAATTGGTCAGGCAGCGCCGCATGCGGTCGACTGTCTCATTCCAGGTGTAACCCGCCACCGTCAGTTTCACCAGCAGCGAATCGTAGACTTCCGGAATCTTATAGCCCTGATAGACAAAGCCGTCCAGGCGCACCCCGTAGCCGCCCGGCGACCGATAGACCGACACCGTCTTGCCGCCTTCGGGCATGAAGTTGTTTAGTGGGTCCTCGGCGTTGATCCGCATCTCCACCGCATGGCCGCGCAGGTGCACGTCCTCCTGACCAAAGGCCAGTTTTTTGCCCATGGCCACTTTGATCTGGGTGCGGACGATATCGATGCCGGTGATCATCTCGGAGACCGTGTGTTCCACCTGGATCCTGGTGTTGATTTCCATGAAGTAGAAATTCAGGTCCTTGTCGAGCAGGAATTCGACGGTGCCGGCATTGGTGTACTTTGAGACCCGGGCGGCGACGACGGCGGTCTCGCAGATTTTGTCAAGTATCGACTGGTCCTTGATCATGGACGGGGCGATCTCCACCAGCTTCTGATTACGGCGCTGGATGGAGCAGTCTCTGGTACCCAGGTGGACGACTGTGCCGAAGTTGTCGGCAATGATCTGCACCTCGACATGTTTGGGTTTGAGCACCACCTTTTCCAGATAGACCCGGTCGTCGTTAAAGGCGGCCCTGGCCTCGGAGCGGGCCAGGGGGATGGAGGAAATCAGTTCCTCTTTATTTTCAATGCGCCGGATACCGCGACCACCGCCGCCGGAGGTGGCCTTCAGCATGACCGGGTAGCCATAACGGTCGGCAAAGGCCACGGCCGCCTGCTCGCCCTCGTCGCCGGCCGGCAGGTTGTCGGTGCCCGGCACCATGGGAATGCCGGCCTTGGCCATGATCTCCCGGGCGATGACCTTGTTGCCGAGCTGCTCGATGACCTCGCTGGTGGGCCCGATAAAAATGAGCCCGGCATCTTCGCAGGCCTTGGCGAATTTCGGGTTCTCGGCCAGGAAGCCATAGCCTGGGTGAACGGCCTTGGCCCCGACTTTCTGGGCGGCGGCCACTACTTTATCGATGTTCAGATAATCGCATCTGGGCCCCTCACCAAGCCAGACCGCCTCATCAGCGGCCCGGATGTGGAGTGCGTCATTGTCAGGGGTCTCAAACACGGCCACCGCGGTATGCCCCAACTCCTGCACGGCCCTGATTATCCGCAGGGCAATCTCGCCACGGTTGGCAACTAAAATTTTTACGCTCACACGCCACCTCATAACAGTAAAAGAATAGGGTCAAGGCGATAGCTCGCCTGAATTAACTAAGGACGCCGCAAAATATAGCACACAAAAAATATCCGCGCAACATGGCTGGAGTGCATACAAGTTATTGGCCAGCAAATGGCCGAAACACAAATATTCACCCAGGCCGTAATCATAAAACGAAGCAGGCGCGACTCGGCAAGAATTCGCTATCATGCTTACATGGCAGGCCATTTCGAAGAATTAAAAAAACGATTATTTTTTATTGACAAAGAAGAATCAGGTGGCTAAGGTGCATTTTCTGAATAATGATTCATTATTACTTTGTGTGATGCGTTTAATTCATCCGTAAGTCGATGCCAACAGGCAGCGAATGAGGATGGTGGGTTGTTGTTTTATAAAATTTCAGATCCTAAGGAGGAAACGAAAAATGCCGAAGCATGATACGCCCTTGTTGGACGAACTCGAGAAAGGACCATGGCCGAGTTTTGTCACAGACATCAAACGCCAGGCCGCGACTAAGCCGGAATGCTGGGACATTCTTGGCCAGTTGGAGTTATCGTACAAAGAAAAAATCACCCACTGGAAGCACGGCGGCATCGTCGGCGTCTTCGGGTACGGCGGCGGTGTCGTCGGCCGTTACTCTGACGTCCCGGAGAGATTCCCCGGCGTCGCCCATTTCCACACGGTCCGCTTAAACCAACCGGCTGGCTTGTATTACACCACCAAACATCTGCGGGATATCTGCGACCTGTGGCAGAAGTACGGTTCCGGCATGACCAACATGCACGGTTCCACCGGCGATCTGGTTCTCTTGGGCACCTCAACCCCCAACCTGGAACCCCTGTTCTATGACCTCACCCATAACCTGAACCAGGACTTGGGCGGCTCAGGCTCCAACCTGCGGACCCCCTCCTGCTGCCTCGGCAAGTCCCGCTGCGAATGGTCCTGCATCGACACCCAGGCTATCTGCCAATCCTTGACCATGCGGTATCAGGACGAAATCCATCGTCCGGCCTTCCCGTATAAATTCAAGTTCAAATTCTCCGGTTGCCCGAACGACTGCGTAGCCTCCATCGCCCGTTCCGACCTGTCCGTCATCGGTACCTGGAAAGGTGATATCCGCATCGACCAGAAGGCTGTCAAGGGCTACATCGATGGCACCTACAAGTCCAACGCCGGAGCCCACGCTGGCAAGGATTGGGGCAAGTTCGACATCACCAAGGAAGTTGTTAACCTCTGTCCGACCAAGTGTATGTGGATGGAAGGCGACACCCTGAAGATCGACAACGCCGAGTGCACCCGCTGCATGCATTGCTTAAATGTCATGCCGCGCGCCTTGCGGCCCGGTGTTAATCAGGGCGCCACCATCATGGTCGGCGCCAAGGCCCCGATTTTGGACGGCGCTCAATTCGCCACCATGATTGTGCCCTTCATGAAGGTTGAAGCTGAAAACGATTATGAAGATTTGGTCAACTTCATTGAAGGCCTGTGGGATTGGTGGATGGAGCAAGGCAAGAACCGTGAGCGTATCGGCGAATCCATTCAGCGCGTTGGCCTGCCCACCTTCTTGAAAGTTATGAATATTGAGCCGCTGCCGCAGCACATCAGAGAGCCTCGTTCAAACCCCTACGTCTTCTGGGAGTCTGAAGAAGTTGAAGGTGGTTTTGACCGTGACGTGCGCGAATTCCGTAAGCGTCATAAGCAGTGAGCTGACACGATATCATCATAAAAATTCATTATAAAATTTAGGAGGTAAATATATGGGTTACGATCCGCAGAATCCGATGGCCGACAGAATTACCGACATCGGTCCGCGCCACTACGATGAATTTATGCCGCCAGTCATTAAGGCCAATTTCGGCAAATGGCTCTATCACGATATCATTCAACCAGGTGTTCTACTTCATGTCAGCGAGACTGGCGGCGAGTGCTACACCGTCCGTTGCGCTTCCGCCCGTCTGATCAGTATCGATCTGATCCGCGAGATGTGCGACATCGCCGATGCGCATTGCGGTGGGCATTTGCGCTTCACCACCAGAAACAATGTTGAGTTCATGGTGGATTCCAAGGCCAAACTACAGCCCCTGCTGGACGATCTCGCCAAGCGAGGTAACCGCTTCCCGGTTGGTGGCACTGGTGCCTCTATCACCAACATCGTCCACACCCAAGGTTGGGTGCACTGTCACACCCCTGCCACCGACGCCTCTGGCGTGGTCAAGGCCATCATGGACGAGGTGTTTGAGTACTTCACCTCCATGACCCTGCCGGCCAATCTCCGTATCGCACTGGCCTGCTGCCTCAACATGTGTGGCGCCGTGCATGCCTCTGATATCGCGGTCCTCGGTGTTCACCGTAAGCCGCCTATGATTGATCATGATGCGATCACCGGTCTCTGCGAGTTGCCTTTGGCCATCTCCGCCTGTCCGCTGGGCGCCATCAAGCCTGCCAAGGCCACCAATGAGAAAGGCGAAGAGGTAAAATCAGTTGTCGTCAATGCCGCCAAGTGCATGTTCTGCGGTAACTGCTACACCATGTGTCCTGCCATGCCGTTGGCCGATCCGGAAGGTGACGGCATCGCTATCCTGGTGGGCGGTAAGGTCTCAAACTCCAAATCAGCCCCGAAGTTCTCCAAGCTGGTTGTCCCCTTCCTCCCCAACAACACTCCGCGTTGGCCGGAAGTGACCGCCGTCGTCAAAAAGATCGTTAAAGTGTACGCCAATGATGCCCAGAAGTATGAGCGTGTTGGCGAATGGGCTGAGAGAATTGGTTGGGAAAAATTCTTTGAAAAGTGTGATATTCCATTTACCATTAAGAGCGTTGACGACTACCGTCTTGCTTATAATACATGGAGAACCACCACCCAGTTCAAATTCACCAGCCATATCAAGTAAAAATTGATTCGATTACGTAACAATGGCAGCCAGCTGTCCTAGCTGCCATTGTTACCGAATTGTATTTTCCTTTATTCCTACGCAAGAGAGGATATAACCATGGCTATGAGCAAAGATGAACTGAAAGCGGCAATATTGCATAAGTCACAAACAGCCGTCAAGGGTCAATTGTACATCAAGGATTTTTACGAGTGTGATCCCGATTCCAAACCACGGGAAGTCAAGAATGCCGCCAACGATTTGGTCAAGGAAGGCAAGATGGACTTTTGGTCTTCTGGTAGCACCACCATGTACGCAGCTAAAGGCCGCGCCAAGAATGAAGAGACCAGAGAAAAGGATGAAGAAACCAAGAATGCTTAATACTTTTTATTAGGTAGTTGGTAAGTCAAAAAAAGCAGAGGAATCAATCCTCTGCTTTTTTTTTGTTTGCCCAGCGTAGCGGGCAAACCCGGCCTGTTGTAAGAAGCAGGCGTCACCCCGACCAGGGGGAAGACAATCCGATCGCAAGGGCGTTGCCGGTAACGGAGGGGTCTGAAGGAAGCGATAGGAAGTGAACCGCACAGAGCGCAAGCGAACCTGATTTGGCGCAGCGGGAGGGTAAGCGTCCAAAATAGCGCGATACCCGATACCTGGTCAGTCCCGATGCGTGATTGAG
>JANNQL010000074.1:0-21425 GCA_031400755.1 Pseudomonadota bacterium
GCCCAGGTCTTGCCGGAGGACAAGGCGGCGCGGGTCAAGGCCCTACAGCAGGAGGGGGTACGGGTCGCTATGGTGGGTGATGGCATCAATGACGCGCCGGCCATGGCCGTGGCCGATGTCGGCATCGCCATGGGCACCGGCATTGATGTGGCCATTGAGTCTGGGGACATCGTCTTGATGAAGGGGGACCTGCGTGGGGTGGTCACCGCCCTTTGCTTGAGTCGTGCCACCATGCGCAATATCAAACAAAACTTGTTTTGGGCCTTGGCCTATAATGTGATTGGCATCCCGGTGGCGGCAGGCCTCCTCACGCTCATCGGCGGCCCGACCTTAAATCCGATGATCGCCGGCGGGGCGATGGCCCTGAGTTCGGTGTCTGTGGTTACAAATGCCTTGCGTCTGCGGTTTTTTAATGAGGGGCTTGAAGGTTAAAAGCACTGGACGGCTTGGCTTGGCCTTGCCACTCGTCTGGCAGGTCTTTGATGCGGTCACGGGCCAAGTCTTCATTGGCAAAGGTCTCTTGCAGGGCGAGGTGGAAGGTGAGGTCGTTCTGGGCGCTCATAGTTGGTCTGATCAACAGGGGGGGAGATGACTCTGAATAGCCTTTGACAATCCCATAGGCCTCGGTCAGGGTCGTGGTCTGGGCCAGTTCCAGGCAGACCTGGCCCGGGACTGCGTCAGTGTCAGTTTTGTTGAGGGTTGGAAAGGTGATCATGGTCCTGGGCCTGATATGGTCAGGGTCGGTGATCTGCGGGTTGGCCGCCAATATCATGGCCAATTTTTCAGGTGTGTAGCGCCCATAGATGCGGGCCACCATCTTGCTTAGGATCACGCCCGGATCGATTTCAACACTCCCTAGATTGGCGGGCAGCGGGGCGGCTGAGGCTGGCGTCGTCTCGGTCAGGGCCGGGAGGGGTGCTGCCGGTTCTGGTATTGGCGTGGGTGCGGCAGGCTGCTGCTCGGTGTCGGGAATGACAGCGGCTTGGATGGCCACGGTTGGATCTGGCGGGGCGGGGGGGGGTATGGTTGGCCCAGGGGCCTGATGCGCCACGGGCAGGAGGAAAACCGCGGCAACGATGGACAGGGCGGCGGTCAGCGTCAAGACTCTGTACGGGCCCACCCTCGGCGATCTCCCGGCATCCTCCCTGGCAGCGCGCAGCACCTGCATGGCTCCAGCCTGACTTTGCTGATTGACCAAGATGGCGATGATGACCTTTGAGCAGAGCATGACGATGCGTCGAGGGTAGCCCTTGGTCAGGCAGTAGATGGCCAGGATGGCGGCGCGACTGAAAAGCTTGGGCGCGGGCCCTGGTTCGGTATGTGATTTCTGGAGCCGAAAGTCGATCATGGCCCGGGTGTCGTGAAAACTTAAAGGTAGCAAACGCTGAAAGGTGGCGATGCGGTCGGTGAAATTGGCCTTTTGTTTGAGCATGGTCTGGAACTCTTCCTGGGCGAAGATGACAATCTGTAGGAGTTTGAACTGGTTGGTCTCAAAATTCAGGAATTCGCGCAGGATCTCGACGCAAAAGTCGGGGAGTTTCTGGCCCTCGTCAAGGATAAGGACCGGGACCTTCTGGTGCTCTATCGTCTGCTCAAAGAGGTAATTTTTTATGTGGTCCTTGATCTGCCACTCTGAATCCCCCTCGGTTTGGCAAGTGAGTCCGAAAGTCTTGGCGATGGTGGTCAAAAATTCCAGCGGCGAGGAGAACTCCGGGTCGAGGATGAGGTAAGGGAGGATCTGAATATTCTCCTTGCTGAGAAGCTGGATGAGCTGGCGGCACAGGGT
Organism: Pseudomonadota bacterium; assembly: GCA_031400755.1. Lineage (GTDB taxonomy): Bacteria > Desulfobacterota > Desulfobulbia > Desulfobulbales > VMSU01 > VMSU01. The sequence goes on from JANNQL010000074.1 coordinate 1,787, forward strand.
GCTCTTGCCGGTGCCGATATCGCCGATAACCACGCTTAGGCCCCGCTTTAGGCGGATCGCCAGCTCCAGCTTTTGCAGGCAGCCCTGGTGCTGGGTCGAGTTAAAGAACATCTCCGGGTCGGGTGAGGTGGAGAATGGCTCTTTCTGAAGGTGCAGCAGGGCGAAGTATTCCATGGTGGTCAGAAGTTGGCCATCGGTTCTATATTCGTGCTTATTGGCGTGTTATTCCACTTGTATCTCTGAAAAAATAAAGGCAGGACCATGGGGACCCGCCTTTATTTTTATGTGGCGATTAGGATGTGTGTCAGTTGCTTGTCACTAATCCAGCATTGCGGCTATTAATTATCATGAAGAGGGGGTCGATTCAACCACCGTCAGCAAAACCACTGTTTTAGGATGCTGGGCCAAAAAGGTTTAGTCGGAAAAAGTATAAGTGCCGGTGACGGGTGTGTCTACGCCCGCAGCATTTTTAAGGACTTTGGTTTGGACTTTTGTGACTGAGATTGTAACTGTTTGGTCAGCGTTGCCGGTACAATAGAAGTTGAAATCTCCCTCTGCGGTAGCGACATCAGCGACAAGTCGGCAAGAATTTGCTTTAAGAGTATTGGCTGCAGTGACTAAGATGGTACCGGTGGCAGGCTTATCGCCATCATTTTTGAGCATATAGTCCGCCAGGGTAAGAGATAGCCTGCCTTTTACCTCGGCGATCTGGCCGAACGCCGCTTTATTTCTGGCCTCAACGGTTAAGTCCATGTATTTGGGGACGGCCACTGCCGCCAGGATGCCGAGCAGGATGAGGACGGCGATGATTTCTATTAAGGTGAAACCCTGTTGGTTTTTGATAAAATGGCGGCCTTTCATGTCTTTTCTCCTTCTGCAAGTAATCGGGTGTATGCCCCCAGGCAATAGCAACTGCCTGAAAATGAATCATTCATTTGAAATTATACACGTACAATTTCAAGAATATCAAGTCAATAAAGTTGGATTGATAAAAAATGGCGTTGCCGTATTTTTGAATACCAGGCACTGAGGTTGGTTCGCTATGTCTGCATCGGCACAACCTTCGACCCAGAGGTCAGGTCGCCCGGTTAATCAGGGGGGAGTTATGTTGTACGGTGCGCTGAAAGGAAACCGCAGGTTTGCCAAAGGCCATGGCATAGCCGATAACGTGATGGTCAGGGATGCCGAGTCGTGAGCGCAAGGACGGCGCCAGATCGTCGATTGTCCATTTCGCCAGGCCGCTCCAAACCGTGCCGACGCCTAGGCTCTGGGCAAATAGTTCAAAATAGGAGAGGGCGATCAGGCAGTCCTGCACAGGCGAGACGCATTCCTTTGGCGCCGAGGTAACCAGCAGGTGCGGCGCGCCACGAAAGATGATATCAATGCCCTTTTCATTCCAGAGCTGGACAAACTTCGCAAAAAATTCCAACCCCGGCGGCAGGCCGTTATTCTGAACCAGATCAGTAAGCCTTGCCAGCGCCTCGCGCCGCACTGATTGCATCACCGTGCGGTCATCCACCACGTTAAAATGCACCTGCCGGGAATTCATGCCGGTTGGTGCGTGCCAGGCCACAGCAAGTAAACGATTGATGAGTGCTGGCTCCAGGTTTTCATCCTGATAGCGGCGGACGGAGCGGCGACCTTTGATCAGGGTCTCCAGGTCATTAGCTATCTGCCGGACTCCCGGTAGCGGAATACTTGCCTCAGGACGAAGGCCAAGGATTGACACGGCAGCCGTGGGGCAGATCGCCAGGCAATGCTGGCAACGGTAACAAGCGGCCTCCATTTCCGTCTGGATAGCCGGAAATTCTCCGTCCAGGTTGATGATCTTGGCCGGACAGTCAGCGGCGCATTCGCCACATTTGGTGCAGAGTGTCTGGTCAACCAAAAAATTCAGCATCTTGTTCTCCTATAAAATTTGGGGGCAGTAACAAGGCTCAAATTGGCCGGCGCTTGACTCGATAGATCAGGGGCGGGCGCGAAATATCTCAACCCGGGCAGGAGGCAGATTGCCCCACACCGCTTTGCTGGCGATCCTTTCCATGTAGGCCGCTAGCGGACTGGGGCCTTTGTTGATCCGGTAAGTGTACTGGATCAACGTGTCCCCATCATCTCCGAGCATTTTCTGGAATTCTTTGCCAAGGGCCTCTACTGTGCTGTTCGGCAGGGAGAGCAACGGCAGGCTTGAGACGACGGTCGTCACCTGGCGACCGTATCGGTTGCACAGTTGACAAAACTTGACGGCATTGCCCTGGATCACCGCCACATCCTTGAACCGGTTTTTCAGGTGGCGGGCCATTAATTTGTCCATCTCCACAACCACCAGTTGGCTCGGGCTAACGCCTCGTTGTAAGAGGGCCGCAGTCACCGCGCCTGTTCCGCCACCAAGCTCTATTATCAAACCGTCGCAGGGCAGTTTGACTTGGGCGGCGATGGCGTGGGCCAGCTTGGAGGAACTGGGGCAGGCCGCGCCTACAGCCCGTGGATTAGCTAGCAGGGCGCGGGTAAACAAGAGTGTTGACGATGAGAAAAAAACTTTGCCAGCCTTGAAGATTCTGCCCCTGGTAAAACTTCGCTCGATCCTCTTGCGTGCCAATAACAATGGTCTACTCAAAGAACTGATTCGTTTTTTCATGACTTCGCTTTTGATGGTGCATTTTTAACGGCGCGACCGATTAATGAATTTTGACACTGTACTATTAAATGTGCGCCTCAGCACGAAATAAGTTTTTTGGATCAAGACTTTGTTTGGTCACTTTTGCGCTGGTCCCAGCAAGTACTCGGTCCTGACATTGCCAAGGGCGGCGAAGATATTGCCCCGGTATTTTGGGTCGCGCTGGTAGATGGAGGCCATCAGGCCGCGGACCTCCTCGCGTTTGGATTTGGACGCCATCGGGCAGGGGTTTTTGACCGGCGTGACCCCGGCAATCTTCGCCACTTCGTAGACTTGCTCCTTGGTGAGGTAGGCCATGGGGCGCAGGATCTTCAGACGGCCAGCGAACAGGTCCTGCCTTGGCATCATGGTGCTGAGATTGCCGCTGTAGAGCATATTGAGAAAGAAGGTCTCGATCAAATCGTCCTTGTGATGGCCGAGGGCGATGGCTGAATAGTCCTGGTTGCGGGCGGTCTCGAACAGATGGTGGCGCCGCGCCGTGGCGCATTGATAGCAGGCCTTGTCTGGCTGGGCCAGGTTGGCTTCAAGGCCGTATCGGGTGTGCTCGGTAAGGAAGGGGATGCCGATCTTGATGAGTTCAGCCTCAACCGCTTGGTGCTGGTTGGCATCAAAACCCATGTCAAGGTGCATGGCCATGACCTCGTAATGGATCGGTGCTTTGTCGCGCCAGTGATGCAGCAGCCAGCCCAGGACCAGACTGTCAACTCCGCCGGAGACGCCAAGCAGGATGCGGTCTCCGTCATCAAGCATCCGGTAGTCATGCATGGCTTGGCCGATTAAACGGTTAATGGTCTTGGGCAGGGAACGCATTTCGTTTTACAGGGGAGGCATGCTATGGGCCAGCCTCGCACTAGGGCCAGTGGGTTGCAAGGGCTTGGAAAGAAGGTTGATGCTATGAAGAATGCGGCGGAAAGTTTCTGCGACAGCTTACAGATTATAGCCTTATTTTAGATAGCTACAGTCCGCTAATTTCTTGGTGACGCCTTCCCGGGCCAAATCAGGGGCGGTGATCCATTTGAACCCCCGGTTGGCAATCTTTTTCAAAGAGAGCAGGTTCTCGGTGGCGGATTGTTGGGTTTCGTCAAATGACCCGGCACAGAGGGTTTGCCCGGATTCGGTATGCACCAGGCGGTATTCGAAGGCCACGGAGGCGGGGTTCTGGACGGCGTAGTCACTGCCACTCCTCTCGCGATATTGTTTCAGGTCCCAGAGCATCACCGCCTCGGCCTTGAGGGCCTTGCCGATGAATAGGGCCTGGGCAGACTTATTGGCGCTATAGCTGGGGCTGAAGGACTCGACCTCCTCAACGCTCAGCAGGCGGACTTTGCTGGTCTCTGCGAAGTATTCATTCAAGAGCTGGGTTAGGACCTCAATGCCGGCTTGCATTTGTTTGATGGTCTGCGGGGAACTTGTATTTTTGTCAGTGTCCGGGTTTGCCACCACCGGCAAGACGGCAATAGTCTGGACCTGGCTGGGCAGGGTATCGGCTTCGGGTTGGCTGACTTGCTTGAGGCAGGCGCAGGTCAGGACGAGGGTGAGAATCGTGAGAGTAATTGATTTATGCATGGGGTTTGATGAAGTGCAGGGTTATAGTGTGCCCTTGGAGGACAGGACCCCGTTAAGACGCGGGTCAAGCGTGGTTGCCTGGTCAAGGGCGCGGCCCAGGGCCTTGAAGATGGCCTCAATAATGTGATGACTGTTTTCACCCCTGATCATGTCAACGTGCAGGGTGTTGCCGCCGTGCAGACTGAAGCTGCGCAGGAACTCTTTAGCGAGTTCGGTGTCAAAGGTGCCGACCTTGGAATCTTTGAGGGCGACTTGATAGAAGAGGAAAGGTCGGTTTGACAGGTCGAGCGCCACCCGCACCAGGGTCTCGTCCATGGGCACGGCGCTATCGCCGTAACGCCTGATGGCGCTACCCTGACCAAGGGCCTGTCTCAGGGCCTGGCCAAGGCAGATGCCGAGGTCTTCGACGGTGTGATGACCATCCACCTCGATATCGCCTTCGGCCTTGATGGCAAGATCGAAAAAGCCATGCACCGTCAACAAGGTCAGCATATGGTCCATAAAGGGGACGCCGGTGTTGATCTCGGCACGGCCTGAACCGTCCAGGTTGAGGGCAAGGCTGATCTTTGTTTCTTTGGTCTGACGGTTAATCTCGCTTTTCCGTGAGGGACGGACAGTCATGGTTGACTCCTGTTAGATGATTGGACAAGGTCATCGGGGGAAAAATCAACTTAATTGAAGTCCCGCAGACGTATTTATCCACGAGTCTCCATGTCGAAACATATCCCCTTTATTATCAAGTGAGGCCGGAACAATCAACAGCATTTATGGTCGGGCCAATAAAAAAAGGAAATATTTGGGTGGCATCCCAATAAGTTGATTTTTGGCGCTGATTTTTGTGTTGACAAGAAAATTCGAGAAGGGTATATAGGCCTGGTTTTCTCAATGATTACATTGATCAACACATACGCGGGAATAACTCAGTGGTAGAGTGCAACCTTGCCAAGGTTGAAGTCGCGAGTTCGAATCTCGTTTCCCGCTCCACTTTTAAAAAGGTTCGAAATCCATTCGGGCCTTTTTTTTCATTGAACAAATCCCCAAGGCAGACTATAAAGGCTGTTTCAGGATTAATGTTGTTCGTGGTTCGTTAAGCATAAGAAAGAGGCGTGAGAAATGAAGACCTATTTGACTCCGGTCAAGGAGATTGATAAGAAGTGGTATCTGGTTGACGCGACTGGCAAGGTTCTGGGCCGTTTGGCCTCGGAGATTGCCACGATCCTGCGGGGCAAGAATAAGCCGACCTATTGTACCTTTATGGATAACGGCGATTATATCGTTGTCGTCAATGCCGAAAAGGTCAAGTTGACTGGCAAAAAGATGCAGGACAAAAAGTATTATCGGCACAGCTCCTATATGGGTGGCCTGACCGAGTTGACAGCGGCCGAACTTCTGGAAAAGAAGCCGACTGATATGATTTCCTTTGCGGTACAGGGTATGCTGCCTAAAAATCCATTGGGCAGACAGCAGTTGAAAAAATTAAAGGTCTATGCTGGCCAGGATCATCCCCACGAGGCCCAGCAGCCTGAAAAACTGGAATTATAAGCCAATTGGCTTGAGACGTTTTACTTACGGAGAGTATTGATGGCTGATAAGAATTTTTACGCAACAGGTAAGAGAAAGACTGCAATCGCCCGTGTTTGGCTTACGCCCGGTTCCGGCGAGGTGTTAGTGAACAAGCTGAGTCTCATGGAATATTTTGGTAATGTCAGTGATACTCATATAAAGGTTGAAATCCCCTTTCGCCTGACCGATACGGTTGAAAAGTTCAACGTCATGGCTACCCTGAAGGGTGGTGGAAAATCATCGCAGGCCGATGCTCTTCGTCATGGCATTTCAAAGGCCTTGCTTGAGGTTGATCCTGAGTTCCGTCTGAGCTTGAAGAAGGCTGGTCTGCTGACCCGCGATTCACGGGTCAAGGAGCGTAAAAAATATGGCAAAAAAGGCGCTCGGGCCAGTTTCCAGTTCTCCAAGCGTTAAAAAAAAATATTATTATGGTTGTGCAAAAAGGGAAGGCCGCTGGCTCTTCCCTTTTTTTTATGTGCTGGTGGACGCTTACGTTTGTTGGTCCATGATTTGAGGAGGGTTGGGTCATGATTCGAGTCGGTATCGTTGGTGTTTCCGGATATACTGGGGTTGAGTTGGCGAGGCTGTTGTGTCGGCACCCCAAGGTCAAATTGACGGTGGCAACCTCAAGGCAATATGCCGGCAGGGCCTTGGCCGATGTCTATCCCAGTCTGCGGGGCCTGGTCGATGTGGTCTGTGAGGCGACGAGCGGCCCGGAACTGGCGGAAAAAGCTGATCTCTTTTTCACCGCCGTGCCCCACCAGACCGCCATGGCCATTGTGCCCGGGCTGATTGAGGCAGGCAAGAAAGTCATTGATCTGTCCGCTGATTTTCGGATCCATGATCCGGCGGTCTATGAAAAATGGTATCAGGCCCATAGCGCCAAGGAATATTTGCGGGAAGCGGTCTACGGGCTACCTGAAATGCACCGGCAGGCAATCCAAGCCGCCCGCTTGATCGCCAACCCAGGCTGTTATCCCACCAGCGTTATTTTAGGGCTGGCGCCGCTGCTCAAGGCCGGGATCATCAAACCAGGCAGCATAATCATTGATTCCAAGTCAGGCACGTCCGGGGCTGGGCGGGCTGCGGCAGTCGGCTCTCTATATTGCGAGGTGGCCGATGGCTTCAAGGCCTACAAGGTGGGCGAACACCGTCATACCCCGGAGATTGAACAGGAACTTGGATTACTCTGCGGCCGGGAGGTGGTAGTCTCTTTCACCCCGCATTTAGTCCCCATGTCGCGGGGCATCCTCAGCACGATATACGCCGAGCTGGCGCATGAAATAACCACGGAGCAGGTTGTGTCAGCCTATCAGGCCCAGTACGCCAATGAACCATTTGTGCGGCTGTGCCCGGTCGGCAGTTATCCTGCCACCCAGCATGTACGGGGTGCAAATTTTTGCGATATTGGCTTCAAGGTCGATGCCCGGACTGGCCGAATCGTGGTCCTGTCGGCCATCGACAATCTGGTCAAGGGCGCGGCCGGGCAGGCGATCCAGAATATGAATCTGCTTTGCGGGTTTGCCGAGACCGAAGGCCTCATGGTCGCACCGCTATTTCCATGATCGCGTCTTTTCTGTAAGGGCTGTGCGTAACATCCGATTGCTCATCGCCTATGATGGCACCGCCTATGTCGGTTGGCAGCGCCAGGCGGCGGGCCAGCCCACCATTCAAGGGCTGCTGGAAGAAAAAATTGCCCTGATGACCAAGGCGCCGGTTGTGCTGCACGGGGCCGGGCGTACCGATGCCGGGGTCCACGCCCTGGGCATGGTGGCCAATTTTCATACCATCTCATCTATTCCCTGTCCTGGTTTCGTCAAGGGCTTGAACTGTCTGCTCCCCGCCGACATCCGTATCCTACAGGCCGATCAGGTTGGCCCGGATTTTCAGGCCCGTTTTGATGCCAAGGGGAAGATCTATGCCTATCAGTTTTTATGCGCCCCGCTGGTCATGCCTCACCAACGTCTCTATTATGCCCATGTCCCAGTCCAACTTGACCTGACCTTGATGGCTGCGGCGTTGACTACCCTGATAGGCGAGCATGATTTCGCGAGTTTTGAGGCCGTAGGCTCTAGGGACACCAGCAGGAGCGGTGGCCGGGGCTCGGTGCGGCGGATATTTGAGGCCCGTCTCCAGCCGCAGGGGGACGGCTGGGCCATGCTGATTCATGGGAACGGTTTTTTGCGGCATATGGTGCGCAATATTGCTGGTACCGTCTTTGAAGTAGGGCAAGGCAAAAGGAGTCTGGCCGATTTTACCGAGACCTTGGCTGCTAAAAACCGGAGCCGGGCCGGTATGACTGCCCCTGCTAAGGGGCTGTTTCTGAACAAGGTGATTTATTAATTGTTTTCTTGGTCTGATGAGGGTGCCGTAAATCAAAAAAAGGCCGATACATCAAACAGATGCACCGGCCCTTACAACCAGGGTTGATGTCTGGCCCAAGTTAATGCATCAGACAGTCTTCCCGCCAGCAACATTTACCTTGGGGGCAGGAATCGTTTTGGGTTTGAAAACAGCTGGAGTTGCCTTCCTGACTTTGAATTGTTCTGATCAAATCAACTTTTTTCATCTTGCTGGGTTTGATGCCTAAAGATTTTGCCTTGTTCTGAATTTCTGCCAATTTCATTGATCACCCTCCTTATTTTTGAAGTAATCTTATCTCCCAATTTTTATCACAGCACAACGGAGTATCGCTTGTCAAACACAAAAAATGCTCTCCTCAAGAAAAAGCCATAATTTGTGTTTCTATCACAGGCTGTCAAAAAATGGCTTAGGAAAGGAGCATTTCGTCTCGTGCTATCCCGCTCGCCCGTGTGACTGACCCTCCTGCGCGAATGGTGCGAGGCCGATGGCAAACAGGATGATCTGCCGATAGTCAGATGGGAAGGGCATGGGCCGACCTGGTGCAAGACATGCCGGAAAAGCAGGGTTTACCCGCAAAGTGCCATTTTATTCGTTGCACCACGCCTGAATTACGGCTATGTTAAACGCCGCCAATAAAACTTCAAAACTGCTGCCGTAACCGTCGGCAACAGGCCCCGAATCAATCCTGAAACCTACGCCATGTATCATAATTATCGAAGGTCAGAGCCATCAATTTTCACCGTCTGTAGGCGGCAATAGCTTGCAATACTCCGGCGTTCAAGTTCCAAATTTAAGTTGATCGTCAACTCATTAATTTTTTTAAATCAAATCGCGACAGGAGACGCAATGACGACCCCAATCCAGATTGCCCAGCGGATGCAGCAGATTAAACCATCGCCCACCCTGGCAGTTAATGCCAAGGCCAAAGCCCTGAAGGCCTCTGGGGCTGATGTTTTGAACTTCAGCGTGGGTGAGCCTGACTTTGATACTCCTGAGCATATCTGTCGGGCGGCCAAAGAGGCTATTGACCAGGGGTTCACCCGTTATACTGCGGTGCCGGGGATTCCTGAGCTACGCGAGGCCATCTGCCAGCGTTTCTCCGAGGACAAGGGCTGGCATTATGGGCCTGAGCAGATTCAGGTCTGCTCAGGTGGCAAACAGGGGCTCTACAATATGGCGCAGGCCCTATTTGGGTCGGGTGATGAGGTGATCGTGCCCACTCCGTACTGGGTGTCGTACCCGCCGATCATACAGTTGGCTGGGGCCACTCCGGTCTATCTGCCTCTGTCCGAGGAGAGTGGGTTCGATATCGAGGCGCAAGCCTTGGCCCAATGCGTTTCAGAGAGGACCAAGGGCATCATCATCAACAGCCCCTCGAATCCCACCGGGGCTATATTCTCTGAAGCGGGTCTGGCCCTGGTGGCCAAATACGCCATGGAGCGCGGGTGGGTGGTGATCTCGGATGATATTTACGACACAATTGTCTATGAGCAAGGGGTACTGCCTCATATCCTTAATGTCCTTCCGGCCTTGAAAGAGCAGGTGATCGTCTTGAACGGCGTAAGCAAGTCGTTTGCCATGACCGGCTGGCGGATTGGTTACTGCGCCGGGCCTAAGCATATTATCGCCGCCATGAATAAGATTCAAAGCCAGAGTACCTCGAACGCCTGTTCGATCGCGCAGAAGGCGGCACTTGCTGCGGTCACCGGTCCACAGGATTTCCCGGCCATGATGAAAGTGTCTTTTGCCAAACGTCTTGACACTATCCTGGCGCGATTGAACGAGATGCCAGGGGTGAGCTGTATCAAGCCTCAGGGCGCCTTTTATGTGTTTCCCAATATGAGCGCCTATTACGGTAAACGCTGTAACGATAAGATTATCGATGGCTCCGTGGCCATGTCCGATTACCTTCTGGATGAGGCCATGATCGCCTCGGTGCCAGGGGCGGCCTTTGGTTCGGACGCCTTTGTCCGGTTTTCTTTTGCTACCTCAATGGAAATTATTGAAGAGGGGATGCGGCGGCTGAAGTTGGCCCTGGCCAAATTGACCTGAGCATTATCTGAAAACGAATGAGGGCATAAAAAAAGGGGGCTTGTTGCCCCCTTTTTTTATGCCTATTTGAAAAAAATGCTATTCGGGCTCAGCAGCGCACAACGCCCATGTCCAGTTGTCAACCGTCTTTTCTTTGGAAAGGGCCCTCTTGCCGCTCTCGGAATAGCACTGGTAGACCCAGGTCTGTTTATCATTTTCAAACACCTTGATCAGTTCCAGCTTTGGGTGTCGATACCAGCCGGCTGTAATTTGTCCGTCCATACGTTCTCCTTGTGTCGTACATTGTAAAGTAAGGGGAACCTCAAGCTACTATTAGCCCTCCCTTGATACTTTAATTTACACCCAATAAAATGGCAAAGTAAAGGCAAAATGTTGCAGTTGACGACCTTTATCACAGGGCGTCATTTTTTGTCGGTTTTCTGGGCGGGCTTCGGGAAGCCACAGATACGGTCATCTTCCGGCGATGAGCATGATTTACAAGACGACAAGCCGCAATCACAGCCTTGCCCTTTGCCGCTCAGAGTACGCGAGTATCTCCAAACCAAATAGAGTGCGGCAAGCGCGACGATAATCCAGACTACGATGTTTTGCATAATGTGGCAGCCTTTTTATTATAGAGTGAGTGAAGACTGGTGTCGCTGCCGTCGAAAAGAGATCTTACCAATCATCCAGCCCAGAAAAAACACGCCACTGCCAGCAAGAAACCAATAGACCTCTTGCCGATCGGCGAGTGCGGCGTTTGCTTGCTGAAGTTGGGCCATGTTTTTTTGCATGGACGAGGATTCTGCCTTCAACTTGTCGTTTTCTTCCATAATCTGCAAAACATCAGCAGCGGCAGTCTCTAATTGCTTGAATTGCTTTGTGGTCTCAGCAAGTTCAGCCTGTAGTCTTTTTACCTCGGACGATTCTTTGGCGCTGGTCTGTTCAGTAGATTCCTTCCCCGCCTGTGAATCAGCAGAAGTGTCGGACTGCTGGACAGTCAAATTGGCCAAGTTGGCGGACAGTTGCTCATTTTGGGCGGTCAGTAAGCTGATTTTTTCATTTAAGTCCTTGACCAGAATCGTATCAGGCGGACGAGTGTCCGTGTACCGGTCCTGCAACCAGCCCTCTTCTCCTGATCTTGTCCGTACTCTAATAAATTCATTTTGGGTTTCAAGCACATCAAAGGATTGGCCGGTCTGTAAGGTTTTGACGACCTTGTATTGAGGGCCGGGGCCTTCACGTAAGGTGACCGTAATTGTATCAACAATATAGCGTTCTTCACCGTGGACAAGGCCTGTCATCATCAGCAAGCAGACGGCGGTGATGGTCATAATGGGCAGTAGTTTATTAAGACTGAGCATGATTGTCGGACTCCTGAAAGCAGTTTTACGTGACTTTCACCCCCGCAAGCGGGAACAATAATCGTTAAATTATTCTTTCTAACCCCTTAATAAATTCATCAAAGACCAGTAGTTTGATTGCTCTCAGCAAACTTTCATAAAAGTTGCCATTCGTCAAGGAATATCGTTTACGGCGTACCGCCGTCTTTCAGTAATTGCAGCAGGTCCTCGGCCGAGACCTTGTCGCTGACCTCGGTGCCCTTCAGCAGGTTTTCCGCCAGTTCCCTTTTGTCACGGTGCAGGGCGACGATTTTTTCTTCAATGGTGTCCTTGGTGATCAGGCGGTAGATAGTGACCGGCAGTTTTTGGCCGATGCGGTGCACCCGGTCGGAGGCCTGGTCCTCGACTGCCGGATTCCACCAGGGGTCAATGTGAATGACATAATTGGCCGCGGTCAGATTGAGGCCAAGCCCGCCTGCTTTCAGGCTGATTAAAAAGATGTCGCCCTGGCCGGACTGGAAGGCATCAACCCGGATCTTGCGTTGCCGAGTAGGGGTACTGCCGTCCAGATATTGATAGCTGATCCTCTTTGCATCGAGAAAATTTCTGATGATGCTGAGATGGTCGACAAACTGGCTGAAGACCAGCACCTTGTGGCGGTTGGCCAGCAACTCTTCGATGGTTTCCTCGAAGATGGCCATCTTTGAACTCTTGATATTGACGCCAGGGGCAACCAGCGCCGGGTTGCAGCAGGCCCTGCGCAGACGCATGATCTCAGCCAAAATCTGAAGTTGCCGGTTGCCGGTGACGTTATTCTTCTCCAGTTTGGCCAGGGCATCGCGCCGTAACGACTCGTAAAAGGCAGTCTCGTCTTCGTTTAAGGCCACCTGCAGATTGATTTCGGTGCGGGGCGGCAGTTCGTCCAAGACCTGGGATTTCAAGCGCCTTAAAATAAAGGGGCTGACCAATTTTTTGAGGCGTTTTTGACTGTCGCGGTCCTTGTCGCGTTCAATGGGGCCGGCGAAGCGTTTGTTGAATTGGCTGATGGTGCCGAGGAGCCCTGGGTTGATGAAGTTAAAGAGGTTCCAGAGTTCGCCCAGGTTGTTTTCGAGCGGGGTGCCGGTAGTGATCAGCTTGAACCGGCTCTTCAAGTCCATGGCGGCCCGCGAGCGCTTGGTGGACATGTTTTTGATGGCCTGGGCCTCGTCTAAGACGATGACCTGCCACTGTTTTTCACTTAAGAGTTCATGCTCCTGCTGCAAAAGGCCATAGGTGGTGACCAGGACATCGAAAGAACCCAACTTATGGACTACTTTCTGACGGTCTGGTCCGCCAAAGAACTGCATCCTTAGCGTCGGCGCAAAGCGGCTGGCCTCATCCATCCAGTTGAAGCAGACCGAGGTCGGGGCGATGACCAGCACCGGGCCGTGCTGGGCCTGGTCCAGGATGAGGGCGAGTGCCTGAATGGTCTTGCCAAGGCCCATCTCATCGGCCAGGCAGGCGCCGAAGCCTAAATAGGCCAGGCGCGACAGCCAGTGGAAGCCTTCGACCTGGTAGGGCCTTAATTCCGCGAGCAGGGTCGAGGGAATAGGTGGCGAAAAGTTCTCGGCGTTATTGATGCGGCGTTCCAGGTCCTGCCAGCCTTGATCAGCCTCGACACCGGCGGCTGACTTGGCCAGTTCCAGCAGAAAAGGGGCGGCCAGGGCTGAGAATTGCAGGTGTTCTTTGTCCGGCCAGATGACGCCGTTTAATTGGTCGAGCTGCTGGTACATCTCATGGGAAAGGGCGACAAATTGACCGTCGGACATGGGGATGAAGCGGCTATGGCTCTTTTTGATCAATTCCAGGACACGGCCCATACTCAAGACCGTGTCCTCGTCGATGCTAAGTTGGCCGTCAAGTTCGAACCAGTTGCGTCGCTGTTTGATCTTGAGATAGAGCTGGGACTGACTGGCTGCCGATTTCAAACGCAGTAATTCACCCTTGGGCCACTCGACGACTATACCGTGCGGCAAGGCCTGCAACTCGTGCAGAAGCTGCAGGCAGTCAGGCACGTCATTGACCAGCCACTCCCAGTTGTCGATCTCATGGCGGAGCAAGGCCGGGCAGGCCTCAACCGCCGCTAAGGCCCGTTGTTCTTCATCGATAAGATCGCGGCTGACCTGCAGGCCTTTGCCCTGGATCTCGGCGATGATTGTCCTTGACCCTTGTCCGGGGCGCAGGTATTGGCCCCCTTCCTTAAAGGGCCTGACCAGCATGGACAGGTGAAAGCCATTGTTGGCGGGCACCAGATGGCAATAGATAGTGCGGTCTGCCTCAATGGTCTTCAGACGGATGGCTTGGCTGCTCAGGTCTGAATGGATATTGAGATGTGCCGCTACGCCGCCGATCATCTGCAGGACTGCGTCCTTGGCGGCCAAAGGCACATGCAGTCCGTACGGCCCGACAATATCGGCTATCCGGCGGTGGGTGGCGGTGATCTGGTAGACCGTTAGCCTTGAGCTTGACTCGAATTGGCAGATGACCTGCTGGTCGTCGTGGGGAAAGGGCAAGAAGTAAATTTGGACGGTCTTGCCGCCGTGTTGGATATGAAGTTCTGGTCCTTTATGGATGACGTCAATCGGCATGGCCTGATTATCGGCCCGGAAGATTAACGGGTGGCCGACGGCGGCCATGATGGCCTGTTCCAGATCAAAATAATAGCTGGTGCCCTTAATGATGTCTTTTTCGGCCCGCAGAGCTAGGCAGATTTTCTGGTCGTGTTCGGTGAGGAAGGGCAGGTCCTGCTGGGCGATTTTCTTTAAGGCAACGGAGCGGCCCTTGCTCCAGAGGCCGGACTCGGTCAATTTCTGTTCACGGGGAATGAGGTTGGCGATAGAGCCGTCCGGGTTGATCTCGACCATCCAGGTCAGACGTTCCTTTGGCGTTTGCTCAATGCTGTCGGGGCGATTGGCGATTTTTTGCAGCTCACGAATGGCCTTCTGCCAGGGCTCTTCATGCTTGATGGCGGCGAGCAGCGGCACGGTGCCGGTCTCCTGGCGGAAGGCCTCGATCATCTCCTGGTAGTGGGATTGGCGCGTGGTCAGATAGAGGAGTTCCGCCAGTTCCCGGGCCAGCCAGCGGTAACCATTGTTTTCCGCCATGCTGAAATACTTGGTCAGCACCCGTTGCAGGCCAGGCTCCAGGCGGCCTTCCACCCAATAATCGGCCAGGGCCAGGAAGAGGGCGTCGATGCTGGCGATATCCGGGCCTTGGTAGTTCGCGCCGATGGGCAGCGAGTCCGACTTGCTTTCCTGGGAGTGAATGACCGCAGCCAGGACTTCGTAGGCGAATTGATGGATAGTCCCGGCCTGTAGACTCTTGATGCCGGTCAGGATATTCTTGAGACGCCCGTAGTCGGGGTTCTCGGTCCGCAACAGACCAAGAAAGCAGAGCAACCCCTCAAAGCCGGTAAAATAGGCATGATCGTTTTTGTTCATGGCTTTAAGCTTGGCCAGATCGGCTTCAAACTCAAGCATGGCCTGCTCATAATCACCCTTGATGAAATGGAGCCAGGCGCTAAATCCGTAGGTGGTAAGTCTTGATTGCTGGGAGTCGATCAGGGCTGCCGCCCGGTCGATGTTGCCTTGCAGGAGGCGTCCGGAGATCAGCAGGTAGAGAAACGAGTCATGCCGGTCCATGGGCGGAGGTCCGCCCCCCCAACCGAACTCCAGGTAGTCCAGGTGTGGGCCGATCGGTTCAAGCCGGCAGAGCGAGGCCTTGATGATTTCGTGCAGGGCCAGAAACTGGACGTGGTCGGGGAGGGTGGAGAGCCAGTCAGGCGCAAACGGACGGTTGCAGATGTCGACAATGGGATGGGGCGTGCGGTCCAGTACCCGCTCGTAAGTGAGCAGGGACTGATGAAAGGCGTCGATGTCCAAGGTGTAAAGGGCGATGCGCAGATTCCTGACTGCCTTGGCATAGGTGACGTTTTCGGGAAATAGAGCGCTCGATGAGGCCGGCAGTTCAGCCACGACGGCCTCAGCCATGGGTCGGAAATGATGGTTTGCCAGCGCCGCCCGGCTGATGGTCTCGATGATGTCCCGGTCGCATTCGAGCCTGGCGCTGAGCAGACCTTTTTTCTGGAGGAGTTCCAGGCAGGGTTGGATCTCGCGGGCGTAGTTCTGGCGGTTGGTTTCGGAATCGATGCCGCTGCGGTAGAGACAGCGGATCAGGGTGGAGACGTCAATCGCTTCGTAAATGATCGAGCAAAGCTCAAGGACGATTTTAGCGAATGGTGGTAATGATTCATAACGCTGAATCAGGGTCTGAACAGGCTGGATCGGTTGCGGCATGATGTCCTATGGGTCTTTGGAGTGATCGAACTGCCCATTATAGCTGAAATTAACCTTACCTGAAAGGATAATCTCATTGTCAGTAGGAAGGTAATTATCTGCCGGAAGATATGTCCCAGGTTGACCATCCACTGCAAGCAGTGACCTTGGGAGAGAGATCAAAGGGTTGCCTGGTGGTGCAGGCGATGAAGGCATGGGCGATTGCCTCGCTGCCATAGAACTCCTCAAGGCGAATAAGGCCGCGCAGATCGTGACTGTTAGGCCGTTCACTGACTTTACATTCGATGGCGGTGAGTTTATTGTCGGTCTCAATCAACAGATCGACCTCGTTGCCGCTTTGGTCCCGCCAGTACCAGAGGGAGGCCGATGGCCGATGCCAGTCGCGCCACTTCTGCCATTGGGTGATGACGAAATTTTCCCACAAGGCCCCGACCGAAGGGCTGCCCCACAGCGTTTCCGCTGACTGAAACCCCATGAGAAAGGCTGCCAGGCCCGTGTCGGTAAAGTAGAGTTTGGGCGATTTTGCCAGGCGTTTACCGAGTGATTTGTAATACGGTTCCAGCAGGATAATCTGGTTTGAGGCCTGGAGGACACTGATCCACTGGCGGGCCGTGGTTGAGGAGATGCCGACATCGCGGCCGATTTTCGCCATATTCAAGGTCTGGGCAGTGCGGGCCGCGCAGGCCCTGAGCAGCATCTCGAAGTCCCGGAGATTGCCGATCTGCAGGAGATTGCGCACGTCCCGTTCAAGGTAAGTGGCCAGATACCCCTGATACCAGCGGTCCCTTGAGACTGGCGCCTCCGGATCATCCCACAGCCGGGGGAATCCGCCCCTCCATAAAAATTCCCGCCACGGTATGTCATCATCGGGGCTATAGGCCCTCTGCCATTCACTACCGGACAAGCCGGAAAAGGGTATGACCGCTGCCCGCCCCGCCAGGCTGTCGGCAACGCTCTTCATCAGCATGAAGTTTTGTGATCCGGAGAGGATGAAGAGGCCGTTTTGGGAGCGATTTTGATCGACAAAGGTCTTGATTTGCCGGAAAAAGGCGGGGGCGTATTGGATTTCGTCAAGGACCAGCGGCGGGGGATAGCGACGCAGAAAGTCTTCCGGCCTGGTCTCCGCCATCTCGGCATGGGCGGCGACATCCAGCGAGACATAGGTATGAGAGGCAAAGGTCCGCTCCAGGACACTGGTCTTGCCCACCTGCCGTGGCCCGACCACCACCACCACGGGGAACGAGGCGGCAATCCCGAGCAGGTCGCTTGCTATTTCTCTTTAAATCCACATAGTTGACAATTTTACGCTGATAAAGTTGAATTGTCAAGTTTTGGTCAGCAATATTAGTCAGCACTATGAAAAGTAAGCGTTCACAACCTTGCCTGGTTTGCGCCATTCGGCTTAACAGGCTGCCAAGGATGGATATTGGCTACGGTCACGGCCAAACGATCGCGGGCCATCGACATATCGTAATGAGCTTGCAGGCGCAACCAGTAACCATCGGAAAGGCCAAGAAAACGGCATAGGCGCAGGTCGGTATCCGCCGTGATGGAGCGTCTACCGTGTACAATCTCACTAATACGCCGTTGAGGAACGCTGATTTCCTTGGCCAGCCGGTACTGGCTGATACCCATTGGTTTAAGAAATTCCTCAAGCAGCATCTCGCCGGGGTGAACTGGTGCAATTTTGTTTTGTGCCATACTCGGATGTCCTCAGTGGTAGTCAACAATTTCAACATTCCAGGCGTCGCCGTCATGCCATTCAAAGCAGACGCGCCACCGGTTATTGATGCGAATGCTGTACTGACCGGCCCGGTCGCCAATTAGCGCCTCCAGGTGGTTAGAGGGCGGGATGCGCAAATCTTGCAGAATTCCGGCAATCTCAAGCTGGTCAAGTTTGCGAAGCGCTGCCCGCTCGCAGGATGCAAATCGCTTTACCCGGTAATGAGGAGCGATTTTGTGTCTTTGCAACTAAACGACTAGATCATGGCCTTTATGCAATCCTTCAAGGTAAGTAGTGTCAACAAGAATGCCAACACAAGAATGCCAACACACATATTTTAGCCTCTGCCGCGAGCAGATGCACTTCCACCAACAACCTAACGTAACGATGGTGTTGCCTGTTTGACGCGGTCATCCTATCAAACAGAATTTCTAGGAAGTATTATCGAATAATCTAAAAGAAAAATATGGGCATAATTTCACAATATAGAGTATTTTTCTCCCTGTCATTCGCCAATAGGGCAATGGGCTTTGTTGGTCAATTACGCATCATCCCAACGGGGCCGTACTGTTGCCGGGAAAATGCCAAACGATACGAATATCGGCCCGAATTTTGCTGGATGTGACTCTTACAAAAAATCTTACATAGTGGTACTGCCTGAATGACGGAAAAATAAAATTTTCGAGTTATTACGGATCCATCAGAATTGGCATCTCGGCATAAAATTGTTGGGTTGCGCGGGACTCAACACAACCTACGAAGCCATCACAATTGTTCACAAAATAAGAAAACCGGTGCGCATGAAAAAACCATGCACACCCTACGCGATGTCACGATATCGGCGAGACAATACACCAGGCGCCACCTGGTTTTTTACGGTGGTAACCTATAAACGGCAACCCATCCTGTGCGATGAACCGGTTCGCGACGCATTGCGCGCGGCCATTGCCCAAACCCGCATCAATTGGCCGTCTTTCATCGCTATGCCGAAAACGGATTGTATCCGCCCTCCTGGGGCAGCGGCGAACCAATCAAATTGCCGGATGGCATCGGCCACGAGTAGGGTGCGCAACTTTTTTTGTTGCGCACGCGGTAAAATCGGCACAATGAAAAACGGTGCGCATGATGAAGCCATGCACACCCTACGTCGCTAAAAAACAGTTAAGGAAGGGTGTATGTTCACTATTGAGTGGATACGGCAGTCTATGCAGGCGGCAACGTTTTTCTTCACCAACCATGCCGACCAAGAACGTCAAAATGATGCCCTGTCTATTGCCGAGGTGCAAGAAGCTGTCATGCAGGGGATCATCCTGGAACAATACGAAGATACTGGCAGAGGCGAAAGCTGCCTGGTGGTGGGATTCACCAAGGCTGGAAAGCCGATTCACATTGTTTGCGGCGAGAGGATGGGGAAAGCGGTTATCATTACCGTCTATATTCCTTCCCCGCCGAAATTTAAAAATCCGTATGAAAGAGGTGTGTCATGAATCAACTGTGCCATTTCTGTGGGAACAAAAATTTTAAGGAAGCTGTGGTTCAGTACGTTTACCGGCGGGGCGAGCAGTTTCTCATTGTCAACGGCGTGCCCTGCGAACAATGCGAATACTGTGGGGAACAGTATTTTTCAGGAGAAATCTTGATTCGTATTGAAGATGAGTTCAACCAAATCCACCAGCAAGGGAAGAAGGCTGAAAAGCTGGTGATGGTGCCCATGGAACAGTTCGCGGATCTCCGAAATGGAATGCAGGCGGGCAGTGTGGGTAGAGGGTAGCCTGTTAATGTGCGCAACTTTTTTTGTTGCGCACGCGGTAAAAACGGCTCGACAAGGAATGGTGCGCATGATGAAGCCATGCACACCCTACGGCTA
Source organism: Pseudomonadota bacterium (assembly GCA_031400755.1). Taxonomy (GTDB): domain Bacteria; phylum Desulfobacterota; class Desulfobulbia; order Desulfobulbales; family VMSU01; genus VMSU01. The sequence goes on from JANNQL010000074.1 coordinate 21,252, forward strand.
CTCAAAGCGGTTGGTTGAAAAGATTATCGGACCACTATCCTTGAATAACGATAGTTGCTCGACCCGATGATCTTCCTTTTCCTGATCTTTGATATAGGCTCGGACTACCTCTTCGTCCGCGCCTACTGTTGACACAAAATAGCCCCGTGCCCAGAAGCTCATCCCTGCGTAGTT
>JANNQL010000075.1:0-3100 GCA_031400755.1 Pseudomonadota bacterium
ACCGATCAAATTGGGCAGACCGCTATCATGAGATAAATCGTTGCCCTGTCCCACTATGGTATTTCATCCCTGCTTGATATTTTCTGTGATTTCTGTTCCGTAATAAATATTTGACAAGCGATCTTGAAGTACCATATTGAATCATTTGTAAAATAAATTAAATTCAGCAATAAGGATCGGCGACTTCAGTAGCTCTTCTCCGTTCCTTCGCCATTCACTTGCTCGAAGGGGGCTACGATATTCGAACGGTGCAGGAGTTCTTAGACCATATCGACGTCAAGACCACGATGAACTATACCCATGTCCTCAACCACGGACCGTCGGGCGTTCGCGGTCCGGTGGACGAGCTTTGAAACGATTAAAGGATGTCATGTTATTCCGATCCGTATAAGATGCCGTGATAAATTGCTGGATAGGTAGCAACTCTTTGATAACAAACTGTTTATCACTCATTCAGCAAGAAATTTTAAAGCATGTTATACGGGCAGGAATACAGAATTTTGCATGTTATGCGAATCAATCTAATTAATGTTAGCCCTGCCGCAATCTTTAGGGTTTCATTACAGGGATAAACCTGGAAAATGATTTCAATGAAAAGCAAGGACTTTACACCGCTGATAATGTGGTTCGTTTTGGTTACGGGAATAATCGTACTCGCTTTTATAAGGCTCAGTCGAATTTCCGGCGTTTGGGACGAATACCCAGTTAATTTTGATACCATCTTTATCAGTTTTTATATTTTGTGGCAGTAATGTCCGGTTAGGTTCTTGCATATTGGTGTTGCTGTTCGTGTTCTTTGGAAAATTGAGGAACTTGGGAGGCTTTCTCGATGCGAAGCTCGTTTTGGATGTTGATCCTGAGTTCCCGCACTCTTTTGATTCTAACCGGTTCCCCGTGGTTTTTATGGCAGTGAATGGCAAGCAACAAATAAGTTATGAGGCCAGCCATGATTTGTACCATCAAGCCATAGCGGCTTCTTGAGATCAGATGATAAACACGCAAATGGCGTTTCCACCAGGCGAAGAAGTTTTGTCGGGTAAAGGACTGGCGCGGTTCCTGGGTACATTCCCGGTCCGTTTCCAGCCCCTTCCCATAGGAACTGCTCGTGAGGTTTTCCCTCAAGCAGCTCGCCCAGTAGTCTTCGTCAAAAGGGTTATGTGTCTTTGTGATGTCAGTGACCACTTTCATAAATACGCATCCACGTTCTGCAAGGGATGGATTTTCCAATCCCAAAACAACCCAAGCACCCCGTACAGGTATTCATTACTCCACCGCCGCCAACCCACGCTTCGTTTCTGTCTGCGCTTTCGCCGAGTCAGCAATATCCGTATCTTCATTTCAAGATAGTCTCGGACTTCGCTGAAGGCCCGACTCGAATTGCCAACACGAAAGTATTCAACCCATCCGGCCAGAGCGGCGTTAATCCTTTTGATCAGATCTTTAGCGGGGGTGGCTCCCCCGTGTTGGATGATCTGCCGGATTTTGGCCTTGATAGCCTTTCGGGCTTTCTTCTTCGGTGTCAGCAGGATGAAATGCCGGCTCTTTTCCCGGTTTAATACGCGCCTGATGTCAAACCCAAGGTATCCGAAGCTGTCCCCGCTTAGCATATCCACAACCTTCGTCTTCTCCAGGTTCAACTTGAGACCCAAAGGTTCAATCTGCTCAAGGAGGCGTTGCAGGGCTCTTTCAGCCCAGCCTCGCTTGGTGTGATGTCCGCTAACGGTGATCACGATATCATCGGCAAAACGATGATAGTTCACAGCCTCGAATTCCCCTGCCGCTGTCTTGCGGCGTATCCCATCGAAGTACCAGTCCACCTCGTTGAGGTAGATATTTGCAGCAAGTGGACTAAACGGGCCTCCTTGAGGAACGCCGATTTTTCCTCCTGTTTTCAATATCAACTTGATGAGGTGCATCACTTGAGGGTCTTGAACCCTTTGTGCGATTTTCGCCAGCAGAATGTCATGCCGGATCGTGTCAAAATATTTGGATAAATCAACATCAATCACCATGTTCATCCGCCGGAGGATGCTTCGCCGGACTTCCGCAATAGCGCGGTGCGGAGATCGTTTCGGCCGAAATCCATGAGAGTTCGGGCAAAAATCCGCCTCGAAGATAGCTTCAAGGACCCATTTCAGAGCCCCTTGCACCACACGGTCGCGGATGCACGGTATCTGAAGCGTACGGGTTTTACCGTTTCCCTTGGGAATCTCAACGAAACGATTCGGTTGTGGTTTATAGATCCCTAAGATGAGATCATCCCGTATCGACTGCAGAAACGACTCTGTGCCCAGTGTCTCGACGTCATCAAATGTCTGACCGTCGATGCCAGGGGCTCCGCCGTTTCTCTTCGCCAGCTGGTATGCCTCCCTAAGGACATCGATCTTCGTCACATGCACGAAGATACCCCAGAAACGATGTTCCTTCTCAGACTTCGCCTTCCGATAAATCCGCCGGCGCAGCTCCTGCAAACTGATGGGTGTCTTTGTCATCTCACCCTTGCCTCGCTTTGCCAAAACGGAATGACTACCGGTCCGGGTCCTTCCCTCCCCGCGTGTTTTGCTGCACGCAGATCAACAGTAGTACAACCCGATCCGCCACCCTGACGCCATTCCAGCCACTTCCCCATCAAGGTTATAGGCCGGAACTCCTCATCGAGGTTTCTTCGACGGGCGTCGAGGGTTTCTCCAGTTTCCGCATAATCCTTCGTACCATGTCGCCGCTGATACCCCGCCGGTGAGAAACAGCGTACATGACCCATCACCGCTATCTCTTGCTGCCTTCGCGCGTTATCGACCGTCTCGGCCACCGGATTGCGTGTTACGAGGCTACATCTGCGTTCACTGTACGTTACAACCTGGTACGTTGCGCATCCTCCTTTCAAAGAATGTTGTCGAAGGGCTTTACCGTCTTGCTTTCGCGCCACGGCACCTTCCAAGCTACGAGGCCTTGAGTCTATTAACCTCGGTCGGACTTTCACCGACTGGATTATGCGTCCTTTTCTGGACACGCCGATTTTCCATCTGAGCTTATATGCCTCTGCGATTTGCTCTGCTGTCAGATCTCGTCGATCTGTTGCAATCCAGTAATTGACGCCATC
>JANNQL010000076.1:0-3777 GCA_031400755.1 Pseudomonadota bacterium
CCAGCAGCGTCTGATAGGTAAACGCCACGGCCTCCCATTTCCAAGTGCCGAACTCCTGCCGCATGGCTGCGCCGTCAATCATGCAGGGCATGTAGAGCAGGACAAAGGCCATGAAAGCGTAGGAGGAAAGCGGAGTGAAACCGCCCTTGATCGCCTGGTTCAGAGCAGATTTATCTTCCTCCTTTTCCTCTTCTCCAGGGATAAAGAGCAGTGTGCTGACCGCAGTTTTCGCCGCTGACCCGAACGAAACAACAATTTCCTTCAAATCTTCACTCAGGGTCGGAACGTCCTTCTTCTCTTCATGTTTGGGGGCGTAAATTTCTCCCATGGTGCCGACGACGATCTCCTTGGCGATGACACCGGTAATCAGGGACGAAGCTGCTTCCCAGGTGCCGAAACCGACCGGTGCAAAAATCGGGGCAATAACTGCGCCGGCCTGTCCCAGGTAGGAATCGCGCTTGTGCTCCACGCCCCAGGGGAGGTTGAGCATGAACCAGACCAGGATCGAAACCGCAAAGATGTAGGTGCCGGCCTTGAAGAGGAAGTGCTTCCCCTTCTCCCAGGTGTGCAGGCAGAGGCTGGTGAAGGAAGGCATCCGGTAGGGGGGGAGTTCCATGATGAACATGGGCGCTTCACCCCGAAAGAGGGTTTTTTTAAAAACAAATCCCATCATGATCGCCAGCAGAATGCCCATGATATACAGCGACCAGATTACCGTGCCGGAGTTGTCAGGGAAAAAGACGCCGACAAACAGGACATAGACCGGCAGACGCGCCCCGCAGGACATGAGCGGGATCAGCAGGGCGGTCAGAATCTTGTCCTTTGGGTTTTCAAGGGTACGGGTGGCATAAATGCCGGGCACGTTGCAGCCGAACCCCAGCAGCATCGGGATGAAGGATTTACCGTGCAGGCCGATGGCATGCATGGCCCGGTCCATGACGAAAGCTGCCCGCGCCATGTAGCCGCTCCCCTCCAGAAAGGTGATGAAGAACATCATGGCAAAGATCACCGGCACAAAGACCAGCACAAAGCCGACCCCGGCAATAACGCCGTCATTGACCAGCGACACGATCCAGTCCGGCGCACCGATGCCCCCCAACAGGGCGGCGGCCCAGCGTTTGAAGGGGCCTTCGGTCATGGCCTTGATCCATTCACCGAAGGGGGCGGAAAGGTCAAAGGTCAGCTTGAACAGCAGCCACATGGCTGCGAGGAAGATCGGGATACCGAAGAAACGGTTGAGGACGATCCGGTCGATTTTCTCCGTAAGCTCAGTCTTCCTCAGTTCAGGCTTGACCAGCACTTCCCGGGTCAAACCTGAGGCCAGACCATAACGGGCATCAGCCAGCAGCGCCTCGATGTCCTCGCCGTGGACGCGATAAAGGTGATGCAGCGCTTCGGCAAAAAGTGAGCCTTCCCCAAGGTCGACCTCTTTGCGAACATGAGGATCCCCCTCCATCAGCTTGTAGGTCAGCCAGCGGAGCGGAAAGCGCGCGGCAAGCTCAGGGTGCTGCTGCTGGATAACCTTTTCAAAGGTCTCAGCAGCACACTCCACGTCGTGGTCATACTTCAGTCGGCGCGGTCGATTGGCCTCCGGCGCAGCGGCAACGGCCAGCGCTCTCCGGAGAAGTTCGTCGAGCCCCCGGTTACGGGTGGCGGTAGTGGGGATCACCGCCACTCCCAGTAACTCTTCCATGGCCCGGACGTCGATGCGGTAACCCTTGGCCTCAGCCTCGTCGAAGATATTGAGCGCAATCACCACCGGAATATCCAGCTCCATGAGTTGGATGGTAAGATAGAGGTTACGCTCCATATTGGTGGCATCCACCACATTGATGACCAGATCCGGTTTTTCGGTAAGCAGGTAGTCACGGGTGATGATCTCTTCCTGGGTGTAGGGAGAGAGGGAGTAGCAGCCAGGAAGATCGACCAGCCTGATGTTTGTCCCTTCGAACTCGAACAGGGATTCTTTTTTTTCAACAGTCACGCCGGGCCAGTTGCCCACATGGAGCCGACTGCCTGCAATGGCGTTGATCAGGGTGGACTTGCCGGCATTGGGATTACCGACAACGGCGATAACATGCGGTTTCTGCCGGCTCATGGCAACACCTCGATCTCAATACCGCGGGTCTCTCCCTTGCGGAGCGTCAGGCTGTATCCTTTTATTCTTATCTCGATCGGATCGCCCATCGGCGCGACTTTCTCCACCCTGAACAGTTCACCGGGGATCACTCCCATGTCCATCAGTCGCCGTTTCATCGGGCCGATAGTGCTTTCCAGTTTTATGATGCGCCCCTTTTCGCCGGGGTTGAGATCGCTCAAATTCATGCTGCGACTCCCTTTACGTTAATGGTGCGGGCCATTCTGCGGTCTATGGCGATGCGGGCTTCATCAACCAGCAACAGCAGCAGATTGCCGTCGTTTTTCAGGATTTCCACCATTTTGCCCACCCGCAGTCCCATCTCCTCTGCCCGGGTTGTGGTGGCTTTATGATTGTGCCCACCATGTTCATGGTTATGCTGGTGACCGTGACAGCCGCCGCCACAGCCGCCGCAATGTTTGACTTCACTTATTTCTCCCCGTTCGCCGGGACTCATCAGTTCCAGTGGCATCATTTGTTCTCCTTTTTTCTGAAAGCTAAAATTTCAATACCAGTCCGTACAGAACGCTGAAATCATCCTCCGGCTTGGTCAGACCCAGTTTGACCCCGGCATTAACGTCCAGGAAGTCGTTGATTCCATAGCGCACACCGGTCAGGGCATAGGCCGGAGGGGTGTGCGACTCTTTGTCCGGATTAGTCGCCAGACCGAAATCCAGGACTCCGGTCAATCCCTTTGCAAGTCTCATCTCGCCGGCAACGGAGCCAGACCAGAGATTGCGTCGACCCGCAACGTCTGAAGACACGTACGAGTGGTACTCGTAGCCGAGATTGGCGTGCAGGGCGTACGTTCCGTCGGCAAATTCCTTGCTGGCAATCAGGGCGACCGTGTACTGGAGATGATCATCGCTCAAGCCCGTTTTCCCTGTGGGAAGAGTCAGTCCCGGTTTGATGGCCACGTTGATCCCGGCAACTTCGGCAAAGGCGTACTTGACTTCCAGGGCCAGGTCGCCGAAGCCGTCGGTATTGTCAAGCAGCACGCCGTCAGATTTTTCACGTGCGTTGATGGTGTAGGGTACGGCCATTGAGATGCCTATGCCCCGATACAGTCCGGCGCTGATCTTCATTTCCGCATCGGTAGAAGCATTCTTGGCGGTTATCCCGTGCTGCGCCTCTTTGTCATCGGTATAGGAGCCGTTCAGTTCGACCTCAACCTTGCCGACGTCAACCGTGCCGGCATCATCGGTGATCAGGGGTGGGCCGCCGGCCAGAGTTGAGTTTGCGGTCAGCAGGGCCAAGGAAAGGGCAACAAAGGTGATACGCAGTGCAGTCATAAATTTTCTCCTGTTTTGTGTATTTATTGGCTGGCTGCGTGGTGCTTGCGTTACCCGTGGCTGGCTGAAATATGGTTGTTGTCTTTATTTGGTGAGAATCAGTTTATTGTTGCTGGTGATTCTGAGGCGATATGTCACGCCGTCATGCAGGATTATTATTTCGTGCTCACCGGCAAAGAGTTCGCTGCTTTTATAAATTTTCTGCGCCATGCCGAAATCCTCAACTCTCTAGTATTTGACCTTGACGCCATTAAGTTCATCTTTGGATATATCGGCCCAGCGTTTCAGGTTCCAGCTGCCAACCCACTTCCTGAACAGCGCCAGATTGGCCTGTCGCTCCTGCTCGTC
>JANNQL010000077.1:0-4494 GCA_031400755.1 Pseudomonadota bacterium
CGAAAAGTACAGAAAAAGGACTGCTGTCTCGGCCAGCATGACCGGCGTGATCAACAGAAGAAGCAGATACTTCTTTTTGATCAAGGGGTAGTCATAGGCCCTATTATCGACATAATTCAAGACCAACCAGGCGCCGGCCAGCAGGAAGTTGACCATCTTGAGCACAAGGGCCGGATAGCCGCAAGCATTGACGTTCAAGGTCCCGGCGGCGCACATGGCGCCGACAAAGAGCTGGCTTAAGTCGTCGGCGATAAACACGAATAGGAAGAGGGAGAGCAGTTGAAAGGCGAAGGCATAACCTACCAGGGTAGAAATCAGGTAGGTCTTACGCTCAAGCCTTAGCTGAAGTTCGCTACCGCTGGTAATCTCCCAGCTTCTCAGGACGGCAACGGCGTAGCAGGCGGCATAGACCAGCATGAAACTCGTAAAACAAGAGCCGATAAGCAGGGCCAGGACGGGCGGATGGAGAATCACGCAGCCCCAGCCTCGTTGATGACCATGCCGTCCCGCATTTCGATGACGCGCTCAACGCCCGCCGCCTCATATACGATCGGATCGTGGCTGGCGATCAGGACGGTCCGGCCTTGTCCCTTGAGGCGCAGCATGGCCTCCATGAATTCACGGGAGAGCCGGCTGTCGAGATGGGCGGTCGGTTCGTCGGCGATGATGACGGCCGGGTCGTTGATCAAGGCCCGGGCAATGGCCACCCGTTGCGCCTCGCCGCCGGACAGCCACTCGATGTTGGACAAGGCCTTGTGTTTGAGACTGAAGGCATCTAGGAGGTTAGAGGCCCGCCCCTCGATTCGAAAACGCTTCTCACCATTGGGATAGGCCGGGATCATCACGTTTTCGAGCGCCGTTAAGCCCTTGATGAGGTTGAACTGCTGGAAGATGAAGCCAAAGGCCTGACGTCTGATGGCGGCCAGGAACCGCTCAGGCAGGCTGGTCAGCTCCTGGTCTTGGAAAAGGACCCTGCCCGCTGTTGGCCGCGCCATGCAGCCGAGGATGCTGAGCAGCGTCGTCTTCCCCGATCCGCTGGGTCCTTTGAGCACGGTGAGTCCTCCGCCGTCGATATCAAGGCTGACGCCGTAGAGGGCCGTGAATTCATTGGGTCGGCCAGCGTTGAACACCTTCTTTATGTCCCGCAGTTCTATCATCGTCATGCTCTCATCACCGCATCTGGATCTATGGTGGCGGCACGCCAGGCAGGTATTATCGTCGCCACCGTGTAGGGGACAACGGTGAGAAAAAACAGGGTGACGATTTGATAAGGGCTAATGAAGGGGACCAGCCGGAAGTCGGGGTAGAGGACGGACCAGCCCTTGAGCACCGGCTGAAACAGGGCCGACGAGGTGAAGAAGACATGGATATAGGCCAGCAGAACTCCCGTCATAAAAGACGAAAACGAGATGGCCATGCCCTCCCAGAATTTCATGAACAGCACATCCGAGGTGTCCCAGCCAAGGGCTTTCAGGATGCCTATTTCATGTCGTTCCTCGGCGCTCAGTCCCGAGGCCTTGTCCCAGGCGAAGATTAGAAACGACAAAACGACGCTGAACAGGATTACGAGCAGGATGCCGCTGCGCCAACTGAACAGGGCGTCATAGGTGCGGGCGACATCTTCCCTGATGACCGGACGGGTGTCGGGCAGGGCCTCGGTAATTTTGCGAACGATGGTGGCCAGCTCGCTCGGGTTGCCGACGCTGAGCACCAGATCGGTGACCAGGTGAGAGGGGATATTGAACAGTGCCCTGAAGTCATCCTCCGCCATCAGGAGCAGGTCCGCTGAAACGAGGGAGGATTCCGACGACAGCAGGCGGGAGACTTGGTACAGCTTCGTTTGACCGTCAGCGCCGAGCAGGGGAAAGAGGTCTCCGACACCGATCTTTCTGGTCCGGGCGATGCCCTCGCCGATGGTGATGGCGCCCTGAGCGATGGAGCTGTCGGTGGGCGCCATTATCGTGTAATTGGCGCCGACGCCGGCATCGTAGTAGTAGCCCCAGAGCCGCCCCACGACCGAGCTGACCCCCATGATCGCCGCAATCTTGTCCCTGTATTCAAGAGGGATGAGGTCGTAGCGCCCCGCGACCAATTTTTGCACGACCATCTCCGGAGAATCCTGCAGAACAAGGCCGGCCTCTCGTCGTAGGGCTTGAGTGAGAAGCATGACCGAGGCCAGCAGGGCGACGACCAAGGTATACGAGACCAGAAGTGCCGCGTTCTTTCCCTTCCGCCTAAGCAGCGCGGCAAGGGTGAAATCGATGATGTTCCTCTGCTTGTCAATCATGATTGGCCCTTACCAGCAGTGCCGGCGGTGGGCCGGCGAGTGTCCCTGAGGGGAAGTGTTCAAAGGATAGAGGCCCGTCCTGGAAGGGCGAATGCTGGTCGGCGAGCGAGGGGTGTCTGGTATAGCGCGCCTCGGTAAAAAGACAGAGATCGGTGAGCCCGTAATCCCGCACCATCATTTGTTTTTCGGTGATCTGCGGGATTGCTGCAATTTTTCTGCTGGCGGCGTGGGCCGCCATGATGCCAAGTAGAACGATTTGCAGGGTAACAAACAGAAAAAAAGTAGTAGACGTTCTCAGTGCCATTTTTGTTTACTTTGGTTTAGAGCTTCATGCCCCCCCAATGAGGGAATTGCTTTAAAGTGAGGCACTTGCAAAAGTCATTGCCCCCTTCGGCAGGCCCCCTAGACAGGCATATCCATTTTAGTGCCCAGGGCAACACAGAGTCCAGTCTTGTTTTTGAATTCGGGCGATTCCTTGCCGATAAACTCCCTGTCTTGTTTGATTCAGTCTAGGAGTCAACGGGGTCGGTCTTGATAATCCACCCTTTCCCCAACCGTTTTTATCGCGAGGTTTGGTTCGCGCCGCCATACCAGGCGCACTTCTTGAAATCAATCGGCTGCTGACATTTGCGGCAGGTGTGTTCACGGTTGAATTCGTCAGAGAAGATTTCTTTTTCCGTCCCGCATTGCGGGCATTTGCAGGTGAAGGCCGCCAGGTTCTTGAATGTCTCGAATCCGGGGCAATGAGTTGGTGTTGTCATACGGCTGTTTCCTCTTTTTTAGTTTTTTGCAGAGGTCGTCGAGGCTGGCATTGCAAGCCGCGGGGCGAAAACACCTTAATGCATCACTACCCAATAAGCCGATACGGGTAAGCTCGCTTTGTCCATTGGCTGGCCGGGTATTTATCCTGCAAATGATTGTAGGCCTCTTTAAGCGGTTTTGGATCATGGGTGCTTTTGTAAAGGGTAACCCCCCTCTGAAATATGGCTTCCGGCGCCGAATCGCTGCCGGGTTGCTCTGCCAACAGCCTTTCGTAACAACCGAGGGCATCTTTGAATTCATCTTTATTAAAATGCCCATTGCCAAGGCCGAGTAGAATCGAAGAAATTAACTCTTCGGCGTTCAAAAAGCCAACTGTCCGCGAGTCCTCCTTGCCATTCTGGTCGAGAATAAGCAGCGACGGGGTCCACTTGATATTGAAATCCGTGGCCAATGGCTGCTGGTCCGAGAGGACACGCAGAGGGACAACGTTTAGATTGATGAATTCAACTACTTTTTCGTTTGGATACGTAACTGTATCCATCTGTTGACAACCAATTCATTGCGGATTGAAAAAATCCAGAAGTACCGGTTTGTGCTCCGCTTTTGCTCTTTGCAGTGCTTGATCAAGACCTGTTTCCCATTGAATTTTCTTAGTCATGGCGCTCTCCTTTGTTAAATTAAAAGTCCACTATCTTCTCTTTTCATGCAACCTTCCTGATTATTTCTCTGTTTGATTTTCGACCAAAAAAGGGCACTGCTCCGCAACTGAAGAGCCAAACTCAAAACATCTATCAAGGGACTGGTCGTCTGGGTTCCAGAGTGTCCTGACGCCCTCGTTCACCAGCTCAAAACCTGCCTCATCCAACCGGCTGCTGATAAGTTTCAGGCCCTCGCCACTCCAGCCGTAAGACCCGAAAGCCGCCGCCTTTTTCCCCTTGAATCCCAAACCCTTCATCTCCTCAAGGATCGCGGCCACCGACGACAGAATGCCGCGGTTGATGGTCGGGGACCCGACCAGGACCATTTTCGATCTGAACACTTCCGTTATGATGTCGTTTTTGTCGCTTCGGGCTGAATTGTAAAGTTTCACGGTCACCGTCGGGGCAGAGGATTTGATCCCGGCGGCAAGGGTCTCCGCCATCTTTCTGGTGCTGTCCCACATGGTGTCATAGATGATCGTGATCTGGTCCTCCCGGTAGTCATTGGCCCAGGCCGCATACTGCTTGACGATCTGGAGAGGGTCTTCGCGCCAGATGATGCCGTGGCTCGGACAGATCATTTTTGTCGGCAGGTTAAGCCCGACAAATTCCTCAATTTTCCTGGCCACCTGTTTGCTGAAGGGGGTGAGGATATTGGCGTAGTATTTGATGCACTCCTGATAAAGCTCGCAGCGGTCAACCTGGTCATTAAACATATGTTCAGAGGCCAGATGATGGCCAAAGGCG
>JANNQL010000078.1:0-4403 GCA_031400755.1 Pseudomonadota bacterium
GCCCAGGTGGCGGCCCAGGAGGTCCTGGATCTGGCCGAGCAGCCTATCTGTCTGGTCGGCAATGAGAATAAACACCTGCTGGTGGAGATTGCCATGTCCCGCAAGATGTGCGATCTGGAGATTTATCTGGGCGACATCAGCGCCAAGCAGGAGATCTGCCATCTGCCGGTCCAGCGTTTCCCCGGGCGGACCCGCTGTTACCTGAAGATTCAGGACGGCTGCAACAATTTTTGCAGCTATTGCATCGTGCCCTATGCCCGGGGCCGGGTACGCAGCCTTGCGCCCGATCAGGTACTCGAGCAGGTGGCGGTCTTTGGGCGGGAAGGCTACCGGGAATTGGTGCTGACCGGGATCCATGTAGGCCAGTACGGCCAGGACCTGCGGCCCCTGACATCGCTGCTCGATTTGGCGAGGCTGCTGGCGGCGGTTGATCACGGCCTGCGCTATCGGATCAGTTCGCTGGAACCAGGGGAGCTGTCCCCGGAACTCCTTCTGCTGCTGGCGGCCTCGCCCCAATTCATGCCCCATTTTCACCTGCCCCTACAGAGCGGCTCCCCGGAAATCTTGCTGAGGATGAAGCGGAAATACACGGTTGAGCAGTTTGTCCAGGTGGTGGACAGCATCCTTGCCGTGATGCCTGCGGCGGCCATTGGTCTTGATGTCCTGACCGGATTTCCGGGTGAGGACGAGGCCAAATTTCAAGAGACCCTGCGTCTGATCGAGGGCTTGCCGATTAGCTATTTGCACGTCTTTCCCTATTCCAAACGGCCAGGGACACCGGCCGCCACCATGCCGGACCAGATACCCGGTTTGGTAAAGGACGAGCGGGCGGCGCGGCTTGCGGAGTTGGGCCAAGAGAAGCGGCGCGACTTCTATAACCGGCAGATCGGCACGGTGCAACGGGTCCTGGCCGAGGGCTGCAAGAACCAGTTTAAGCTGATGAAGGGCTTTACCGAAAATTACGTGCCGGTCTATTTTGAGGCCCCGGCCAGGCTGGAAAATGAGATCGTCGAGGTGGAGATCGAGCGGGTCATGGATCTTAATGTCTTTGGCCGTATAGTTTGAGGGGGGGCTTTTCCCTTCTCCCCCAGGGAGAAGGTGCCCCGCAGGGGCGGATGAGGGCCTTTAGCAGCACAAATTTTAACCGATTAAATCTTCATTAAACTCATCACACTTCAAAGACAATGCTTGGAGAAATAATTGCCATCGGCGATGAGCTGACCTCGGGCCGCATCCTCAACATGACCAGCCATTTCGCGGCCCACCACCTCTTTGCCGTGGGTCATGAGATCGTGGCCATGGCCACCATCGGTGATTCGCCGGAGTTGATTGGCTCGGCCCTGATCAAGGCCCTGGACCGGGCCGACTTCGTCATCGTCACCGGCGGCCTGGGGCCGACCAGCGATGACCTCACCAACGAGGCGGTAGCCTCGGCCTTGAATCGCCCCGCCACCCTGCACCCGGAGGTCCTGGTCCAAATCGAGTCCTATCTGGCGGACATCAGGGTCAAAGACCAATTGCAGAGTCGCGGGGTCAGCCTGGAGAAGCTGGCCTGGCTGCCGGCCGGGGCTGAGGTCCTGAAACCGGAGGGCAGCATGGCCGGCTATCTCCTGGTCCATGCCAACAAGCCTATCTTCTTTTTGCCTGGTGTCCCCCACGAGATGAAGGAGCTGTTGACCGACCGCGTCATCCCCCGGCTTGCCGAGTGGCAGCAACAGGAGCGGCGCTATGTCCGCCAGCGGCTCTATCGGATCTTCGGCCTGGCCGAGGCCGAGGTCAACCAGCGGGTCAGCCACCTGGAGGCCCATAACTCGATGATCCGGCTGGGCTATTATCCGGTCTTTCCGGAGGTCCATCTGAACCTCACCACCCTCGGCAAGAGCCAGGAGGAGACCGACGGCCTGTTTATGATCGTCGACCAGAAGGTCCGGGAGGCCATTGGCTCCTTCATCTATGGTGTCGGCGAGGAGAGCCTGGCCTTGACGGTCGGCGCCCTGCTGCGGGCGCGGGGCCTGACCCTGGCGCTCGCCGAGTCCTGCACCGGCGGCTTGATCTCTTATTTGATCACTACCGTGGCGGGCAGTTCCGACTATTATCTGGGCGGGGTCTGCTCCTACAGCAACGCCATGAAGGCCACAGTCCTTGGGGTTGAGCCGGCGATCTTGGCAGCGCCCGGCGCGGTGAGCGGCGAGACGGCTATGGCCATGGCCCGTGGCATCCGTCTTCTCACCGGGGCCGACCTCGGGTTAGCTGTCACCGGCATCGCCGGACCGGATGGTGGCAGCGAGGCAAAGCCGGTGGGCACGGTCTTTTTCGGGATTGACTGCCAGGGCGAGGTCAGCCAACTGCGCCGCCACTTTTCCGGCAAGCGCGGTGAAATCCAAACCTTGAGCGCCCAGACCGGGCTCGACCTCATCCGCCGCAAACTGCTTGAGCAAAAGTAGGCTTTGGGGTAAAAGCTAGCGGGATGAAGACTATCCCAGAAGTCAGAATTCAGGAGTCAGTAGGTGAGACCGAAAGCGGTGCCTGTTTTCTGGTAAGGAATTTTACGTATAGTGATGCTGTTGAATGTAGTCAGGCGCTGGAAGATGCCAGCTGCTCGCGTCGATGAACTCGCTTGGCATTCTGACTCCTCAACAGTCAATGCCTTTAACTTAAGCGCTTTTCCCGGAGTGAAGCAACATGGCCGTCATTCCGGCGAAGGCCGGAATCCAGTCTTTGCAAGGAGTTCTGGACCCCGGCCTTCGCCGGGGTGACGATGTAAGACAACGCCAGGCACCTTAAGTTAATGACATTGCCTCAACAGTTACAATTACAAATCAGCCCCGTATACATCTAAATAAAGGAGCACAGCATGGCAACCTCTGATGAGAAGAAAAAAACAGTTGATAACGCGATTCAGCAGATTCAAAAGCAATTCGGCAAGGGCTCGATCATGCGTATGGGCTCCGAGAGGGCCGAGGCGGTGCCGGTCATCTCCACCGGCACCCTGAGCCTCGATATCGCCACCGGCGTCGGCGGCATCCCCAGGGGCCGGGTAATCGAGATCTATGGGCCGGAGTCGTCCGGCAAGACCACACTCGCCCTGCACACCATCGCCGAGGCCCAGAAGGCCGGCGGCACCGCCGCCTTCATCGACGCCGAGCATGCCCTGGATGTCTCCTATGCCGCCCGCCTGGGCGTCAATATCGATGATCTCTTGATCTCCCAGCCCGATTACGGCGAGCAGGCCCTGGAGATCGCCGAGATCCTCTGCCGCAGCGGCGCGGTGGACATCATCGTCATTGACTCGGTGGCCGCCCTGGTCCCCAAGGCCGAGATCGACGGCAATATCGGCGACGCCCATGTCGGCCTACAGGCCCGCCTGATGTCCCAGGCCATGCGCAAACTGGCCGGGGTCTTGAACCGCACCAACACGGCGCTGATCTTCATAAATCAGTTGCGCATGAAGATCGGGGTGATGTACGGCAACCCGGAGACCACCACCGGCGGCAACGCCCTGAAATTCTATGCCTCCATGCGCTTTGATATCCGAAAGATCAGCGCCCTGAAGGACGGCACCGATGTGGTCGGCACCCGCACCAGGATCAAGATCGTCAAGAACAAACTGGCGCCGCCTTTTAAGGAAGTGGAGCTGGACATCGTCTATGGCGAGGGCATCTCAAAAATTGGCGACCTGATGGATATGGCCGTGCCCCAGGAGATCATCGAGAAGAGCGGGGCCTGGTACTCCTATAACGGCGAACGCATCGGCCAGGGCCGGGAAAACGTCAAGGCCTTCCTCAAGGAGCACCCGGAGATGGTGGCCGAGATCGACAAGAAGGTCCGCTTGGGCTTTGGCCTGGGGGCACCGGTGGTTGAGGGGGAGGTTGAGAAGAAGGGGTGAGGCTGGGGCCGAGATTCGTTGGTCGCCTAGCTTTCACGCTTGGACTCCAATAAAAGGTAGGATTTCTTAATGGCTCTCTCCCTCAACAAACCGAAGCTCGACAACCTTGCCGGTGACATCTGGAAATCTGCCGAGCGTTTGCGCGGCAAGTTCAAGGCTTACGAATACCAAAGCGTCATCCTGCCGATTATCGTCATCCGGCGCTTGGAGTGCGTCCTCTTGGCCTGGCGCGAGGCCAAGAGTATCGAGGTGTTGGCCAAGCGGCCTAAGCTCACCGAGCCGGAGCTTGCCAAGCTGGTCAAGGATTTGGAGGTCAATCCCAAGCAGTGCCCGTTCTCGAACAAGACTGAGTGGACGCTGCGCAAGGTCTATGAGGAAGACCACGCGCTGCTTGAAGAGAACTTCCGCGCCTATATCAACGGCTTCTCGAAGAATGTTGACGACATCATCGAGCACTTCAACTACCGCGCCACCATTGGCACGGTGGTCAAGAACAACCGGCTCGCCCCGATCCTCA
>JANNQL010000079.1:0-24891 GCA_031400755.1 Pseudomonadota bacterium
CTCCTGGGTGCAGGCGACCCAGGAGGCCCAGCACCGTCCGGTCCTCATGGTGGGCGACGGCATCAACGACGCCCCGGCCCTGAGTATAGCCGCCGTGGGCTGCGCCATGGCCGGCGGCACTGACATCGCCTTAGACAATGCCGATCTCGCCCTGACCCGGCCCGACTTGCACAAACTGGTGACTGCCATCATAATCGCCCGCCGGGCCATGCGGATCATCCACCAAAACCTGTTCTGGGCCTTTTTTTACAATGTCCTGATGCTGCCCTTGGCCGCCGCCGGCCGCCTGACGCCGATCCATGCCGCCGCCGCCATGGCCGCCAGCTCAATCTGCGTCATCGGCAACTCACTGCGTTTGAGGAACAGGTAGATAGACTATAGGCTGTAGGCTGTTAGGCTGATGGGCTGATGGGCTTGACTCCGCTCACCAACCGACCGGTCCCTGAGCGGAGACGAAGGGTACTTTTACAGTTACATGGAGGGATGTTACTATGCTTGCCTTCTCTGTTCTCTTTTGCTAACAGTCTTCAGCCTATAGCTTAAACAACCTAAACGTGGACACGCTATGCTGACCTCAACCATTATCCTGATCGTCCTCTCCCTCTTTCTGGGGCTTGCCGCCTGGCTGGTCTTTGTCTGGGCGGTCAAAAAAGGCGAATTCGATGACGTCGAAGGCCCCAAGTACCGCATGATGGACGATGACGATGATTGACCCGATCTACTCCATGGCCCTGCTGACCGGGCTTCTCGGCTCCGGCCACTGCCTCGGCATGTGCGGCGGCCTGATCTCGGCCCTGTCACTTTCCCTGGCCAAACAGCAGCACAACCTCTTTTTCCAGACCCTCTATCATGGTGGTCGAATCATCACTTACAGCCTGATCGGGGCCCTGGTCGGCTGGCTGGGCTCGGTGCTGGCCTACGCCAATTACTTCCATGGCGTCATGCGCTTGGCGCTGGTCGGCTCCGACCTCTTCATTATCGTCATCGGCCTGGGCACTGCCGGTCTCTTCCAGCACATAAATATCATGCGGCTCAATCTGCCCGGGACCGTACAGGCCATCAGCTGCGGCGCCCGCATTCTCAGCCGCCTGCCAAACGCCTTGACCGCCCTGCCCCTCGGCCTGCTGATGGGCTTTCTGCCCTGCGGCTTCTTATACTCCATGGTCATCACCGCCGCCCAGACCTCATCCATCAGCAGAGGCAGCCTTACCATGCTCTTTTTCGGCCTGGGCACCAGCCCGGCCCTCTTTCTGTTCGGCAGTACCGTTGGCTGGCTCAGCCAGCAAAGCAGGACCTGGATGCTGCGCGCTGCTGGTTTTTTGGTCGCTGCTATGGGTGCTTACAACCTTAGCCAGCATATCACCCTCCTCGGCTGGGCACTCTCCGGACCTTTGAGTTTTTTTTGTCATTGATGGAGGTCTCAATATTGCCAATGCTTATTTTTTTCTTGACAATTACCCCACACGTTTTTATGGTCACTTACTTTGAGAAATCTTATAGAAAAGTTGCTTTTTCCTATAATCTTTATTCACAAAATCCA
This sequence comes from Pseudomonadota bacterium, assembly GCA_031400755.1. Classification (GTDB taxonomy): domain Bacteria; phylum Desulfobacterota; class Desulfobulbia; order Desulfobulbales; family VMSU01; genus VMSU01. Next base: position 1,541 of record JANNQL010000079.1, read on the forward strand.
AGAGAGGAGACAAAAAATGTCAAAATTAGTGGCACCACACGGTGGAAAGGGTTTGGTTTGTTGCCTGCTGCATGGCAATGAGTTGGTAGCTGAGCAGACAAAGGCCAAAAGCCTGAAGAAGATCGAAATCAGCGCCCGCGCTAAAGGCGACCTGATCATGATGGGTATCGGTGGGTTCAGCCCGCTGTCCGGCTTCATGACCAAGGCTGACTGGAAGGGTGTTTGCGAGAAGTTCCAGATGGCCGATGGCACCTTCTGGCCGGTCCCGGTTACACTCGACTGCGACAAGGCTGAGGCCGATGCCATCAAAGTTGGCGACGAGATCGCTCTCGCCCATAAAGGCACCATCTACGCCACCATGAAGGTCTCTGAGAAGTACGAGATGACCGAGGCTGACAAGAAAAAGGAATGTGAACTGGTATTCAAAGGTGAAGGCGAAGAGTCCACCGGCGACAACTTCTGGAAGATCGCCCCTAAAGATCACCCAGGCGTTCAGATGGTTATGGCCCAAAAGGCCTTCAACCTGGCTGGCAGCGTAAAAGTCCTGTCCGAAGGCGAATACCCGGAGAAATACAAAGGCGTCTACCTGACCCCGGCCGAGACCCGCGCCATGTTTGACGAACGCGGTTGGGCCGATGTCGCCGCCCTCCAGCTCCGTAACCCGATGCACCGCTCGCATGAGTTCCTGGCCAAGATCGCCATCGAGGTTTGCGACGGCGTCCTGATCCACTCCCTGATCGGCAACCTGAAGGCCGGCGATATCCCTGCTGAAGTCCGGGTCAAGGCCATCGATTGTCTGGTTGAGCACTACTTTGTCAAAGACAACGTCATCCAGGCTGGCTATCCGCTCGACATGCGTTATGCCGGTCCCCGTGAGGCCCTGCTGCACGCTACCTTCCGTCAGAACTACGGCGTCAACAAGATGTTGATCGGTCGTGACCACGCTGGCGTTGGCGATTTTTACGGCCTGTTCGAAGCCCAGACCATCTTCGACAAGATCCCCACCAACCTGCCGGAAGGCAAGGCCCTGAAGTGTATGCCTCTCAAGATCGACTGGACCTTCTATTGCCACAAGTGCGATGGTATGGCCTCACTGCGTACCTGCCCGCACGGCAAGGAAGACCGGGTCATCCTCTCCGGCACCAAGCTGCGTAAGGCCCTCTCCGAAGGCGCTGAAATCGTTCCTCACTTTGGCCGCGACGAAGTCTTGGTCATCCTGAAAGAGTACTATCAGGGTCTGACCGAGAAGGTCGAAGTCAAGATGCAGGGCGCCGCTTCCGGTTCCAAGATGTAATTTGCTTTGTAGTCTTTTCGTTTTATATTGAACGAAAAAGGGGATGCCCATTAGGGTGTCCCCTTTTTTTTATTTTTGCAACTGCCCAGAAGTACCGCATCTGCTTTGTCATAGGCCGACTCGCATAGCGCTGCTATAGCTCGCCGACCTATTTATTGACCGACGAAACGGGTCAATATAAATCACGCATCTGCGACACTTCTGAACAGTTACCTGTTTTGTTGAAAAGGGGAATTATGATGAAAGAAGTGCAGGTAGGCCTAGGGGACAGATCGTACCCCATCATGATTGACAATGGTCTGCTGGCCGGCATCGGCCCGGACCTGAAGAAGCGCGGCATTGCCAAGCGTTTTGTGGTGGTGGCCGACCTCACAGTGGCCGGACTCTATGGCGAGACCGTGCTTGCCTCCCTACGCCGGGCCGGATTTTCGCCGGAGATTATCACCTTTCCGGCCGGCGAGGCCAGCAAGACCATGGCCACGGTGGCGAGCCTGGCCAGCCGCCTGGCCCAGGTCGGCCTCGACCGCAAGGATGGTCTGATTGCCTTGGGCGGCGGGGTGACCGGCGACATCACCGGCTTCCTGGCCGCCTCCTATATGCGGGGGGTGCCCTTTGTCCAGGTCCCCACCACCCTGCTGGCCCAAGTGGACAGTTCGGTGGGCGGCAAGACCGGCGTCGATATCCCGGAAGGTAAGAATCTGGTCGGCGCCTTCTACCAACCGCGCGCCGTCTACATAGACTCCCAGGTCCTCTGCTCCCTGCCAGCCGCCGAACTGCTGAACGGCATTGCCGAGGTCATCAAGTACGGGGTGATATATGCCCAGGACTTTTTCGCCTTCCTGGAGGCCCAGAGGCTGGCGATCCTGGCCCTTGACCTGCCGGTTCTGGAGAGGCTGATCGAGACCTGCTGCGCCATCAAGGCCGAGGTCGTGGCCCAGGACGAACGGGAGGCCGACCTGCGCCGGATCCTGAATTTCGGACACACCATCGGCCACGCCGTCGAGGCGGATTCAGGCTATCGACTGGCCCATGGCTCAGCAGTGGCCATCGGCATGGTGGCCGCCAGCCGTTTGGCCGTGGCCAAGGGCATGTTCTCAGCTGCCGACGCCGCCCGCCTTGAGGGCTTGATCCAGGCCTTCGGTCTGCCTACCGCCATCCCGGCCTCCGCCAACCGCGACAAGTTGAAGGGGTATCTCTTGACCGACAAAAAGACCGTGGCCGGCCGCCCCTTCTTCGTCCTGCCAACGGCCATCGGTACGGTAGAAATCACGGCGGATGTCGCTGAAGAGTTGATTGACCAGGTGCTTACGGCGTAGTCTCCGCGTGCGCAACAGAGAAGCGTTGTGCACCTGGCTTGGCATTCCGAGCAGAGCATTTGAGTTGAGCGGCGCAGCCTCGTAGGTCGCATTAGGCGATAGCCGTAATGCGACGGAAGCTGGTGTCGCCATGCGTCGCATTACGCCAATGGCTATTGCGCCCTACTCGCTACATCCTGTGGTGTTGGGTTACGCGAAGCTCAACCCAACCTACTACAATCTATGAAGTGGTATAAGGCAAAGCCGGCAAACTCTCAGCCAGTCACCGCCAACCGGAAGCCTATGATATTCGACCAGGTTTCCGGTTCAATCCTGCGGTGACAGACACTGAGCATGCCCCGGGAATGCCAACAACCGCCTTTAAGGACAAACCGCATGCTGGCCGCCATCGGTTGCTGAATGGCTGCGGTCCACTCGTAGACATTGCCGAGAAGGTCGCCGATGCTAAATGGGCTCCTTCCCTGGTCCAGATATCGTTCCACCGGGGTGGTGTCCCCCAGGCAGGACGAACTAAAATTGCCACGATTCGCATCCCAGCCCTGGCCCCAGGGAAAGAGCCGGCCATCCGGACCGCGGGCCGCCGCCTCCCACTCCTCCTCGGTCGGCAGCCTTTTGCCAGCCCAGGCGGCAAAGGCTGTCGCGTCCCGCCGGCTGACCTGGACCACCGGATGGCTATGCCTCTGCTCTAGTAGACTGCCGGGGCCAGACGGATGCCGCCAGTTTGCCCCCTGCACTTGGCGGGCGCTGGCCGACTGGCTAATGGTAAACGAGGCCAACCCGGTATTAGGGTCCCGGCATGATCGCCATTGGCCCTCATAGACCGAGCCGTAGCCCGCCTTCTCAGCGTCTGTTTCATAGCCGGTTTCTCGGACGAAAAGCTCAAAGAGGTCGTTAGTCACCGGATACTGCCCCAGGTAAAATTCTTTGACCACGACAGTTTGCAAGGGGTGTTCGTGGGGCGAAGGATTGGCGCAACCAAAGGGATAGTTGCCCGACGGGATCTTAATGAACTTAGGAGTGAACCGCTCTAATAATTGAGAGACCAGGCCTTCCTCCGACTCAACAAGGGTCTCCGCCCTGCCCTGCAATACATCATCGGGCTCCAGATACTTGGACAGCACCTCCAGCAATTTACTCTGCGGGACTCCGGGAGCAACGTTGCCGCTGCTTACGTTATACCCCTCATCAACTTCAATCTCCTCAAACTCATCCTCGTCGATCTCCTGAATATCATCGGCCTGCCCTAGTTCCCCGCCACCGCCACCTTCTTCAACTCCTCCCCCTCCGCCGCTTACGGTCAGGACCGCGTCGGCATCGATCTCGATCTCCTCAATCTCTTCCTCGTCGATCTCCTCCAGTCCCTCCTCGCCGCCTTCGGTCAGGACCGCATCCGCATCGACCTCAATCTCCTCGACCTCTGCCTCGTCTACCTCCTCCAGTCCCTCACCCACGCCTTCGGTCAGGACCGCATCCGCATCGACCTCGATCTCCTCGACCTCTGCCTCGTCGATCTCCTCCAGTCCCTCCTCACCGTCAGCACCTCTACTGGCCGTATAACCCCCGGCACTGATAGCCTTTACTTTTTTTTGCAGGTCCGATATCTGACTCTCCTTCTCCCGGATCGCACCATGCAATTCGTCAATGACTCCCCGCGCCTGCTCAAGTTCACGGAACAGGTCTTTCAGTCCCTCAACCCCCTTATCCCCTATGATTTCTGGGAAGGCCTTTTTTAAGGCGGCTGCCATCTCTACCAGATGGGCATCGCCCAAGCCAGCCCCAAATCTTTCCAGAAGGACTTTTTTCTGTTCTTCCGAGACCTCAAAGACATTGTTCCGGCCAACAATGAGACCTTCCGGATTCAAGCCCTGGGCGCTAAGATCTTTCAGGCTCTTATTGAGCGATGATTTCAGACTACTTATGCTTTTTCGCCGGGCCTTGAAACTGGCGGGGTCGGTCTCACCCCAGAGGGCGCGCACCAGATCATCAGCGGCGATTTCCCTGACCGTCTCCAAATCGTCTGCGCCGGCAAACCAACCACGGATGGCGGTAATCAATTTCGCCTTCTGGGTCTCCGGGTTTAAGGAGAGATTGTCAATCGCCTGGTCAATCCCGGCAATAGTGAAAAGTTGTGACATAGCAGGAAAAGGTCAACGGTTAAACGGGAGTGGCGCAGGAGAGAGAGGATAATCTGGTCTTTTCCGCCAGACTTTTCTCCTTCCCCAGAAATTTTTCCTTCATTATTTTATCTCTTTAATTATACTATATTTATGAGGCGTCAGGTCAAGTGCTAATCGGCAACCAATGAGGTGGGTATGGCAGAATTACTGATCGTTGTGGATTCAGCGGCCAAGGCTGAATTCATGAAGGAATATTATGGTGACCGCGCCGCCTGTGTAGTCTGCGAGTGGCCGCTTTTCAAAACATCCCACCAGCTGGCCCCGGGCACGAAATCCGGCCTGCGCTTTCAGTTTGATGGACTCCCCTCCGGCGCGGCGTGCCTTGACGCCCTCCGCGCCTTCCAGGACAAGGAGGTCATGCTGGCGCTCGACGATACTACTCGGGCCAACTACCTGTGTTGGCAGATCAGCGGTTATGTCGCGCAGATTGGTGGCAATCCAGCCATGGTCAAACGCTTGACTCCCCAATCTTTCAGCAAGGGAGATATTGACGCGGCCCTGCGTTTGGCCTGGCCGGTAAATGAACAACAAGGGCTTCCCTTTTATGGCCGCCTGCTGTTCGATGACTGCCTGGCCCACCATCTGACCAGGTTGGTCGGCACTGATCGCGGCCCGGCCAACCTGCCTCTGCGCCACAGCAGCCTGACCACGCTCTTCCTGCTGGCTGAGCGGGAGCAGGAGCGCCTGATGTTTCCGCAGCAACCCTACTGGCAGGTGCTAGCCGAACTCGGCGCCAAGGGCGCAGTCTTTAAGGCCCACCTCAGCGAAGGCTTGGACCTGCCGGCGGATGGTTTGATCCACAATGAAGCCAAGGCCCGCACCCTCAGGGACCACTTCTGGAAAACCAATTTCGTGGTCGATGGCGTCAACCGCTCGCCCTTGACGATTCCCCCTCCAGAACCCTATCAACTCACCGAGCTCCTGCATGACGCCATTGCCCATCAAGGCCTTGGCCTGGCCGCCGCCATGGCCATCGTCAACAAATTGTTCCATGGCGTGTTGGTAAACGGCAAGCCCATGGGCCTGATTACCTCATCCGCCCCACAAACGGAGAGCATTGCCCCGGAAACGATTTCGGCCTTGCGTCGGCAAGTCACCACCCTCTATGACGAGTCAACCCTGGCCGACTGCACCGCCCCAACAGTCGGCATGATTATCCCCGTGCACCCCGAACTGAGCGGCACTGATCTCGCCACAGTTTTGAGTCAGGACGAGACCGCGCTCTACGATTTGATTCGAGTCCGGGCCCTGTCCAGCCAAATGCGGCCTGCGGTTGGCTGGACAATCACCGTTGACCTCCTGGCCGGCAAGGAAAACATCTTCCAGGCCCACTTTCACGAACTGAACTCCCCAGGCTTTCTGCTCAACGCCCCAACGGAAATGGCCCGCCTGCAGATGCCTTGCCCTGGGCAAACGATGCAGGAGGGCCAGGAGTTCAAACCGATCAAGATAGAGTGCGAACAGATCACCAACGAGGGACAAACCGCCGAACGCTATACCATTGAGACCCTGCTTGCCGATCTGGTCGATTTTTCCATAGCCGCCGATCCCGTCACCATCACCATAATCGACGACCTTATCATGGCGGGGTATGTCACCATGTCTAAACATGGCACCCTGAAAGCGGCGGACAATACCTCCAAGGTGGTAACCATCCTTGACCGGGCCTTTCCCAAAATGTCGAGGATCAATCTTGCCGCCTATATCGAGCAGACCATCGCCGAAGCGGCCACCGCCCGCAAAGACTTGCCTTTCGCCCTGAAGCAATTCAATCAGACCTTGATGCTGCACGGCAAGGCCCTGATCAAACCCAAGATCACCGCCAAGGTGCAAGTCAGGGCGCGGACCTCAAGCACCATCATCAAACAGGAGACGCCCCCGCTTGAATCGGCCCGTCCCCTCCCCTCTGAGGGACCAAACGCCACGCCGCCGCCTCCCCTGCCGGCTGCGGAGACGCCTCCGACTGCGGCAACGCCCACGGAATTACCCCCGCAACCGCCGCCTCAACCAGAAGAAGCGACACAGGATCTGGACACTGCCGCCACGCCGGAAGAGATCGGCGAAACTGCCTGGATGGACGATATAGGACCAGCAGAACCGGAGGCCCCGGCTGCCGATGACCAGAGTACGCCGTGGTCCGATGACCTCAAGAAGATCTTCGCCGAGGCCTTGGCCGGCGCCACCCCGATCGCCGAGGCTACCGAGGTGGTGATGCCCCAGATCGCGGGCGATATGCCAACCGAGGATATTTCCGCACCGCCGGGCCAGAAACGCCACTGTCCAGTTTGCAAAAAGACCATGCTGCTGAAAGAGGACAATTTCGGGGCCTTCTGGAGCTGCTCCGGCTTTCCTGGCTGCCGTTACTCGGAGAGCCTGTCCCAAGAGGCCGAAGAGGGCCTGGCCTGCCCCCTGTGCGATCAGAAACTCAATCGCCGCCAGACCCCGACCGGCAAGAGTTTTTATGTCTGCGAAAACTCCGACTGCCAATTCATGTCCTGGTCCAGGCCCCACTACCTGCCCTGCGGGCTGTGCGATTCGCCTTATCTGGTGGAAAAGACGATCCGGGGGATCGCCCAGCTCCGCTGCCCACGGGCCGGCTGTTCCTACGGCCAACCCTTGTCCGAAGAGACCGAGGACACTGTGGATACGCAGGCCCAGACAGCGCCCCCCGTGGCCGGCGCCCCCAAGACCAAAAAGATCCTGGTGCGGCGGGCGGCGGGCGGGGCAACGACCGGCGGTGCCACCAGAAAAGTGCGGGTCGTCCGCCGCCGCAAGGCGTGACCGCCTAAGCAGGACCAGAAAACCATGCCGCTCTACGAGTTCTACTGCGGGACGTGCAATGCTCTGTTCAATTTCTTTTCAAGCCACATCAATACCCGCCGCGCCGTACCGTCGAAGTGTTTCCTACTGTATCCCCGCCATATACTCCAGCAGGGCATTGGCCAGGGCCTGATTGTCCACCAGCAGCGAGACCTCATGGTTATAGCTCAAGGCTGAACCGGTGAAGTTATGGCTGCCCACCAGGCTAAAGCGCCGGTCGATCACCACGATTTTGGTGTGGGTGGTGATCTTTTTCGAATCGAAGCGCACCCGGATGCCCTCCTTTTTCAGACGGGCAGCAACCCTTTCATTTTCCCGGTTGAGCTTGGGGTCGTAGTCTGATTTCTCCAGGAGCAGATTGACCATGACCCCGCGCTTACGGGCGGCGATCAAGTCCTGGGCCAGGGCTGCTGCCCGGTTCTTGGCCGAGTCCGTGGTCTTGAACAGAAACATGGCCAGATCGATACTGACCTTGGCTTGATTGATCATGGTCTGCAAGGTCGGATAGTAGTCCTGGTCAGTCAACAGCCGGACCTCGCCTGGCTGGGTGCTGACCGTCGACAGAGACTTGCCTTCGGTCACGGCGTTCGACTGTACGGCGCTCAGCGTCGAGGCCCCGGACAAGGTCAGGTGGGGCTTGATGGCCTGCAAGGTGCTGTCGCCAATATCCGGGACCTTGAGCAGTTCGTCCAGACTCCGGAACTGCCCATGCTGCTTTCGGTAACGAATAATGGCCTGAGCCTTGGTAGCGCCGATCATCGGCAGCCCCTCAAGTTCCTTGAGACCGGCGGTGTTGATGTTGATCTGGCCTTCCGCGGCCCAGACCGCAGGCCCGCCCAGGCCCAGCGCCAACCAAAAGACCACAATAACGGCCACCTTCCAGATTCTCTGCATAAAAATGACTCCCCTCTGTGCCGCGCTCTTGCCCAGACACCTGGATTGACTTGTTATGGGTTTTGCTTTACAGTGCAGTAAACCGTACATGTACGTCTGGGAGGATTGCCATGAATACTATCACCTACACCTCGGCACGAAGCAACCTTGCACAAACCATGGAAAAAGTTTGCGATGACCATGCGCCTGTCATCATCACCCGCAAGGCAGCCAAGCCCGTTATTATGATGTCGCTTGACGACTATGAGGCCCTCGAAGAAACGGCCTACCTGCTGAGAAGTCCTAAAAATGCCCGTCGGCTTCTTGAGTCGATTGCCGACCTGGAAGCAGGCAAAGGGGCAGAAAGGGAGCTGGTCGATTGAGGCTCATCTTTTCCAAACACGCCTGGGACGAATACCTTTATTGGCAAAGTACCGATAAAAAAACTTTAACACGCATCACCGCCCTGATCCGTGAAATTCAACGCCTGCCCTATGAGGGAATAGGCAAGTCCGAACCCCTAAGACATGGCCTCTCTGTCTATTGGTCGCGCAGAATCACCGATGAACATCGGATTGTCTATAAAGTTGAGAATGATGCTCTAGTCATTGCCCAACTCCGCTACCATTATTGATTTTCTCCCCGAATAGAATAGTAGGGTTAGGCCGCCGTCTGGCCGTAACCCTACGTCAATGGTGCCTGGGGTGTTGGGTTACGCTTCGCTAACCCAACCTACTGGCTGACGAGCGACATGGAGATTTATCTTCACCACCATCAGTTGAGAATCCGCATTCATATTCGAGATATTCAATATCAGCATCAACCTCTCGCCCATTTACGTGCCCATATATCGTATGGGATTCTCGCGTTACCAGTGGAGCCTTGCATTTCGGGCAAACGAGTTCGCTGTCTTCGATTAGCTTCTGCAATACTGCAAGTTGTTCTTCTAGCCGACGAAGCTGATTTTCTTTTTCACAAATTTCTACTTGGTGTGCATCACCATCCTGTTTAAACCTTAAAATTTCCGCCTTGGTGATGTCTACCCTTGATGAGAGTGCAGTCACTAATACATCCGGGGACTGAGATTCTGCGTCGCTTAATTTACGCTTCATGATATCGATCTCCTGTTTGAGAAGCTCGATTAAAGCGTCCTTTTGCGCAACGAGAATTTTATATGGTACGAAAATAGCAATGATGAAGGCAATGATTGAGGCGATTTGTGTATAAAAAATAACGTCGGTGCTCATGGCGTCCTCCATAGCCTTAACAGTGAATTAGGCACAACAACTGGATAAACATAGCAGGTGGAGCTCATCCCGTTGCGGCAAAACGACACACATAACGTCTTTCCCAACATTGCCGCGCGTAAACGTTCTCCAGGGCTGCAGATGCGCGATTTATATTGGCCCGCTTCGTCGGCCAATCAATCGAGCTGTCCGCTATAGCAGCGCTATGCGGACAGCTCGATGACAAAGCAGATGCGGCTCTGGAGGACGTTTGCCTTACTTGGGCCACCAACCTACCGAGATCCTCCGCACCAAATTAAACCCACCCCCCAACACCAAACTATTCCGCTTACCAGCACTGTCCAAGAGACACTGGGTCTCGTAGGAGCGGGTGCCGGCGTCGCAGATGACGATCACGGTCTTGTCCTCCGGCACCTCGCTCAGCCGGCCCCGCACCTCGACATAGGGGATGCAGAGCCAGCGCCCGGCAAAGGCCTGGTCAAAGGCCTTCGACTCGTTGGGGTGGCGGATGTCCAGGGCCTGCCAGTCGGGGTGGAGAGAGGGGTCCTCCATCCAGGCCAGGAAATCATCCATCACCACCGTCCGCAAACGACCGGCAATATAATTCTCGGCGACATTGGCGGTGGCGTTCAAGGCGTCTAAGGCCGTGGCAAAGGGCGGGGCGTAGGCCATTTCCAGATTGATGAAGTCCTCCACCGTCGCCCCCTTGGCGATCAGGCCGGCGGCGGCATCCAGCCGGGCCAGGACGGCATCACCCATGGGGCCAAAGCCCTGCACCCCCAGGACCCGGCGGGTGCGCTTATCAAAAACCATCCCTAATGGGATGACGGCCTGGGTCGGGAAGAAGTGGGCCCGGTCAGACTGGGCGGTGATCACTTGGGCTGCGTCAAAGCCATCAGCCAGGGCGGTCTCCAGGCTCAAGCCGGTGGTGCCGATACTGATGTCGAAGGCCTTCATGATGAAGGAGTTGATCACCCCCGGAAAGAGGCTGGGGATACCGGCCAGGTTGTCGGCCACCACCCGGCCCTGACGGTTGGCCAGGGAGCCGAAGGGGGCCTGGGCTCGTTTGCCGGAGACCAGGTGGTTGGTCTCGATACAGTCGCCGGCCGCATAGATATCGGGGTCCGAGGTCTGCAGGCGGCTGTTGACCACGATGCCGCCCATGGGGCCGACCAAGAGGCCGGCCTGGCGTGCCAGGTCGCTACGCGGCCGCACCCCGACCGCCATGACGATGAGGTCGGCGGCCACCTCCTGCTTATCGGTGATCACCACATAGCCCTCGCCGTCCTGGCGGATGGCCTGCACTTTTTCGTCGGTAAAGATCTTGATGCCATGCTCTTCCAGGTGGTGGCGGAGCATGCGGGAGAAGATCGGATCGATGATCCGGGGCAGGAGCTGGGGCATAAGCTCGATGATGGTGGTGTCAAGCCCCCAGAGGTCGCCGAAGGACTCGGCCATCTCGATACCGATCGGACCGCCGCCGATCACAACTGTCCGCCCGATCTTGCCCTTGGCGATCTGGTCCTTGATGGCGATGGCCGGGTGCAGGTCGCTGATCAGAAAGACGCCGGGCAGATCGGCGCCAGGGATCGGCACCCGGTTGGGGGCAGCGCCGGTACAGAGCACCAGTTTGTCGTAGGCCAGCTCCTCGCTCTGGCCGCTGTCCAGATTGGTGACCGCTACCTGTTTGCGTTTGCGGTCGATGGCGTCGGCCCTGGTTCGGGTACGCACCGCCACCCCCTTGGCGTTTTCAAAAAATAAGGGGTCGCGCACGGCGTGAAAACTGGTGGAACGCAGCTCCTTTTCGTCGGCGACATCGCCTGCGACGTAATAGGGGATGCCGCAACCGCCGTAGGAGATCAGGCTGTCCTGATCGACAATGGTGATCTCGGCATTAGGATTCAAACGCTTGAGACGGCAGGCGGTCTTGGGACCGGCCGCCACCCCGCCGATGATAAGAATTTTTTCAGTCATGTTGATTTTCCTCAATGTAAATAGATAGGGCCGCCCATCGGCCTCAGGTGCCAGTGCCGGGCGATTTTACCACGAAATGCGCAAACGACACGAAAAAAAACCATCCCCTTGGGAAGGGGAGGGAGTTTCATGCCGAGCCAAATATTAACCAGCCCCCTGAGCGGCTAGTCCGGGATAACGCTTTCGTCTATTATAAGTTCCGCCACAAAACTGCCGACGATCACCTTGCTTTTGAATTTCACCAGGGTCTTTTGATCATCGTCGGTCAGCCAGATAAACATCTTGGCCCCCGGGCTTTTCTCGAAGACGCCGCCCACCTCATGGAGGTCAGGCTCGATCTTGATGGTCTGGTAGGTCTTGCCAAAGATGGTGAGGGTCTCTTTCTCGATGAATCTGGCCTTGCCCATGGACAATTTTTTGCCGTCGGTGACCCAGCGCTCCAGATCTACCTGACTGCTGGACAAGGTGGCCCGGATATAATAGAGGGCCGCTAACGGGTCCAGGGTGCCGGGCTGGATTGGGATTGGCTCCCGGGCCTTGCCGTAATTGCTGTACCGGGCCACCCCCTTGTCCAGGTCGAACTGCACGACAATGTCGCGGGGGTGACTGCTTTCCTGCCATTTTTTATACAGAAGGGTGTGCTGGACATTGGCCGTCACATAAGAGTCGATCCTCTCCTGATATTTGTAAATCAGGTCAACGACCGGCAAAGTTCTGGCCTTCAGGATAAAATGGTAGGCCGCCCCTTGGCCGATATCCTCTTCCGGGGCAACCTCAAGGTCAAGGCGCGCGGCCGGGATCAAACTCCAGGAGATCTGGTAGGAGAGCCGCTCACCTTTTAGGAAGGGAAGAGTGGCAAGTCCGGCCTGCGCCGACTGGCACAGCGCCAGAGGCCAGACGGCAAGGCAGAGGAGCACGGCCCGAACAGGCAGCCGGGCAATGAACGCAATCTTGGCCATGAGAGATAAAGGGTCGGCGTAGACTTGGGGATTGCAATCAGCTTGACATTCTAAGCTGAGCTTTCGAGTTGAGACTGCGAAGGGCGGCAACCTGCCCTCTGCACCTATTTTCCGCAATCGACCTTGCGGTTTTCACGCCACAGCAGGACGGCGAGTCCGGTTGTCACCAGACAGCCAAAGTAGCTTATCCACATGGGAACAACTGCCCCAGCCCAGGTGACTTCCACCTGAAACAGAAGCCGGACAAGGTGCATGCCCGCAATCAGACAAAGAAAAATGGTGACGAGCATGGTTACTGGTTTCATCCTATCCCCCTTGATATGTGTTGAAGTCTGTTCGGTCCCTTCTGGCGGGGAAACCTGTCCGGCACCAGATGACGGCAATAAAAATGGGCAGGGCCATCCGCTGGTGACCCTGCCCACCTGGCCCCTCCCGCGCTTGAGGGGGGTTATTCAGTTTTTTTCAACGGCATGCCGCATTTGCAGGAGGCAGGTTTGTCGGACAACGTATTGCAGCCGCAGGAACCGCCGCAATTACAGAAGAAGGTCCCCGTGCCTTGCAGATTCACCCGTTTAACCACGCTGCCGCAGCCGCATTTGGTCGAGTCCTTGGGGTCTATGGCGCATTTGCATCCTTCCTTACAGGTGCAGAGAATGGCCTCATTCCCTTCAACCTTGATGACATGGCCCCATTGCAGTGGAGAGCCACAGGAACAATTGCCTGGTTTGAGGCTGACCGAGTTGCACTTGCATTGCGCCCCGCAATTGCAGCTATAAAGGACATCGTGCCGATCGTCCTGGGTCGCCGCCGGGGGGGTGGTCACGCAGCCGCTAAAAATAAATGTTGCGCACACGCCTATCAAAAGCAGCTTAAAGATGTTCATTGTTCGCCTCCATGGGGTTGTTGATTAACGTTGGGTTTATTGATAAGTCCGACATGAATCGTAGCATTAATGATGGGAGAATGGCAAATGATTTTTTGACGGGTCCTGCCCTGTTTGTTTCGGCAAGACCCATCCGCCAAACGCATTATCGCCTGGCGTTTTTCGCTGCCTTTCGCCCCGCCCCTGGCCACTGCGGTTCAAGGGCTGCCGCTGAAATCCTCCAGAAAGCCCGTCAAGAAGGTCTCCATCCCGGCATGGGGCACAGCTTGGGCCGGGATCAGGCCCGGGGTGTAGCCCCGCTTCCGAAACGGCTCAAGCAGCCGGGGATTACGGCTGATGATATGCACCGGCACCGACCAGGGCTCCCCCTCGCCGGTGAGCTGCCGGTTGGGCTGATGATCGCCCATGATGATCACCAGACTGTCGTCGCTCACATACTTGGCGAGATAGTCCCCGATGATTTCAAACTCATAGTCCAGCGAGCGGAGATAAGCGTCGCCGGCATTACTGAGGTCGGGCCAGGTAATCGGATAATAGACCAGATCGAGGTCCCGGTAGAGGCGGCCATCGCCGATGCTGTCCCAGTCATCGATGAAGGGCGGCTGGATGCTGAATGAGGCATGGCTGCTGATCAGCACATAGCGGACAAAGAGCGGTCGCTCGTGCTCCATGAACTCGTGGCGGCGGACCCAGTCCAGCACAAACTGGTCCGGCATGGCGGCCCAGCCAAAGGCAGGGCCAAGGTAGTTGAAATGCCAGGCATAATAGACCTGCTCGTAACCGAAATAGGCCCCTTCCGGAAAGGCAAAACGGGTGCCGGGCATCACCGAGACCGTCCGGTAGCCTGCCTCTCTGAAAAAAAAGGCCATGGGCGGCACAGAAGAACGCAAGAGCGCCGTATACTGCAGGTCATCTTCAACCCGCACCCCGGATTCCAGCGTGCCGTGGGTCAGCCATGAGGAGCCCCCGTAGGTCGAGGCGACCAGATACGACGAGACTGCTAGAAACCCATGCCGCGCCAGGATCTCGGCCAAACGGGCCGTGGTGCCGTCCATCGCCTGCCGGTACTCTGGACGGCTGAAGGCGATACGACCATAGGACTCGACCAGAAACAAAAGGACATCGGCGCCTTTGAGCCCTTTGAGAGAGGCCGGGGTTGCGCTCCTTTGCCGGAGGCCTTGCTCCAGGCGACTGGCAAAGGAGCGCTGCTGTTCGGCAATACTGTGGATGAAAAAAAGCTCCTGGGCCAAGCGGCCCAGAACCGGCGACCTTAGCGCCTCATGGCCACCGCTCCATCCCCAAATTAAGGCCGCCCCCAAAAGGAGGGCCGACCCCGTCAGAAACCAGCGTCGCAGCCAATCACTGGCCAAGGCCTTGGCCGCCACCCGAAAGGCGGGCCAAGTCAGGACCATAAAGAGCAGCGCCACTGCCGCCCCCATAATCGTCAACAGCAGAAAGTCACCCTGCCGGGACGAGGTCTTGAGCAGATCATAGAGCCCGTAGATATAGCCGGAATCGATATAGAGGTTGAAGGGCCGGTCGAGGTACATGGGCACGGCGGTGTCGCCAAGGCGAAACAGGCGCAGAAAAATGAATAAGGCCCAGACCGGCAGTGTGCCCCAGACCAGGCAGCGTTGCCCCCAGCAGGCCGTGGTGGCGAGGGCGATGAACAACAGCCAGACATCGACGGACGGGAGCAGCACCTGCCAGTAGAAGAGGTGGTGCGCTGGATAGTCGAAGTTGATCAGGATGCTTAAACACCAGAAGGCCGCGCCGAGACGGACCAGCGGCGCGGAGGGGCGCTTGCTGATTTTCATGGCCCGG
This sequence comes from Pseudomonadota bacterium, assembly GCA_031400755.1. Taxonomy (GTDB): domain Bacteria; phylum Desulfobacterota; class Desulfobulbia; order Desulfobulbales; family VMSU01; genus VMSU01. The sequence goes on from JANNQL010000079.1 coordinate 16,908, forward strand.
ACTCGGCGAGGCGGACCAGCAGATCGAGGTGCCGGGCCATGAAAATCAATTCACCGCTCTCGACCTGCCGGTGCCGGGACCGGGCCCAGGCGGAGAGACCAACGGGCGACTGGCTGCCATTTTTGGTCAGTTCCCGCTCCACGGTTTCAATGATGGCGTGCAGGAAAAAGGCCTCATCACTGGAGTAGCGGTCAGCGCCGGGAGGAATGATCCAGTCCGAACTGCCGGCGGCCAGGACCTCCAGGCCGGGGCGTCCCAGAAAAGTCAACAGCCGCCGGCCGCTGCGGCTGGACCCGGTCAGCCGCGCCTCCATGGAGGCATGATAGCGGCGGATGATCTCTTTTTCTTCGTGGCCCTGGTATTCTGGCAAAAAGACGGTCTCCCCATCAAAATTGCAGGTGAGGTAGGCCAGGCCGTTCTTTGTGAGCCGCCGGAAGAGCTTCGGCAGCAATTCGGCAAAATCGACCAGATCAAGCACCGCATGGGCGATCAAGAGATGAAAAGGGACCTGCGTTTCAGGACGACCGGCAAGCTCCTCAAGGCTGGCAACCTCAAGCTCGAGCAACATCTCAGCGCCAGCGGTCCGCAGCCGACCGCTGGCTTGGCCAGGCCAGGACAAGGCATGGCCCCGGTCTTTGGCCCATTTCGTCAAGCGCGGCCGGGCCGCCTGGATATGGTCGGCTGCCCGGTCGGAAGCCAGATAGCTCGCCTGGCCGGTCACCAGTCCCCAGTCCACGACCCGTTCGATCATGGTGCCGATGCCAGCGCCGATCTCGACAATGCGCAGCGCCTCGCCGGCCATTGTCTTAGGCAAGGCCTGACAAAGGCTGTCCCAGACATAACGGTTGAGGGCCCGGTCATCAATACTCTTCTTGGCGGCAAGATAACGGAGATAGAAGTCCTTATCCATGGCACCTGCTGCCAGTGGCGTGATCTGACGGCTGGCAGGACTATCCTTCGGCATAATAGGCGCCCTCTCGCATAACGGCCCCAGGATCTCCGCAACAGCCGGCGGCCTTGACCGGGCTTTTCACCCCCACCGTCAGTTCCCGCAGAAAGCGATCAATAGCTGCCGCGCCATCCTGCCAACGAGGGCGGCCGGCATAGGTCTCGCGGGCGGCCAGGGCCAATCGTAAGAGTTCAGCGCGGTCCTGGTGCAGCCGGCTCAGCAGGAGGCCCAGCCCGGCCAGGTCGTCCCGATTGAGCAAGAAGCCGTTGTGGCCTTGCCTGATGGTCTCGCCCGCCGCCCCGGCCAGACAGCCGATGGCCGGCAGCGCAAAGGCCATGGCCTCCAGGATGGCGATGCCAAAGCCCTCATAGGCATAGGGCATACAGAAAAGCTGGCTTCCGGCCAGCAAGCTTACCAATTCGTCGCCCTGCCGAGGGCCGAGAAAATGGACCGAAGCGGTCAGCCCCAGTTGCTTGACCAGCCGCCGGGCCTTGGCGGCATAGGCCGGGGCGAAGTCGAGGGCCCCAACAACTGAAAGCCGCCAGAGGCCTCGGTCAACTCCGGACAGGGCAGTAATCAGGGGAAGCAGGCCTTTCCTGGGGATGACATTGCCTAAAAAAAGAAGCTCCAGCGGCCCAGGCCGGATGGCGCGCTCGGCAATGGCTTCAGGGGAGAGGGTCTCTTGGCCGAAACGGTCGCCGGCCGGATAGGCGATGACCTGGGGCCGCTCGTCGCCCACTAGGGCCGTCACTGTCCGCCGGGTGGTCTCCGAGTTGAAGATAAAGCCGTCCACCGAGGCCAGATAGCGCTTCTCAGCCAGGCCCAGGAGTTTGTTCTTAAAGCGATGGCGAGGTTCGTCACAGAGGACCTGGTGGACGATGGCCACCAGGGGCGGCCCGGCCTGTTGCCTAAGCGTGTGGTTCACCAGAAAAAGCGACGGGTGGCAGAGTTCATCCTGCAACAGCACATCGAATCTCCCGGTCAGCAAACGCCGACTGAGCCGCCGCGACAAACTGCGGCTTAAGCGGCGCAGGTAGGAGCCGCCCGGCAGGCTAACGACTTCCAGCTCATGACCCAGCCGCACCAGACCTTCGGCCACGAGCCGATCATAGAGATAGCCGCCGGTAAGGATTTCCAGGCTGCCGTCAATGATAAGGCCGATCCGCATCAGAGAGTTTCCCGGTAAGAGGTCCAGGCGATATCATCTTCCCAGATGGTGACGCTAAGGGCAGTCAGGCGCTGCTCGCCAAGCCGGCCCCGCAGCGCCTGGTGCATGACGAAGGCCAGCCGTTCGATACTCGGGTTGACCCCGCAGAAGGTATGCAACGCATTCAAGGTCTTGTCCTGAAAGCCGGCAATCACCTCATCAAGATGACGCTCCACCAGGACAATATCGACCAGAAAACCGTGCTGATCCAGCTCCCTTGCCTCCAACACCAGCTCCACCCGGTAACGATGGGGGTGCTCGATATTTTCAGCCCCCCAGTCTCCGCCCACCAGATAATGCCGGGCGCTGAATTCGCGCCGCACGCCAAGACTGTACATAAGTGTTCACCCTTTCTAATAATGCCGTTTATTCGATCTCGGCCCCAGGCGACCGACCCGGGCCACATAGGTTTGATACACCGCCCCAAAGCGACGGCCAAGCTCCGCCTCCTCAAACTCCATGCGCGACCTAGCGTTGACCAGAAACAGCAGCAGGCCGCCCAGGAGGACCACCGACGGCAGCAATAATACAAAGCCCAGATAAATCAAGCCCAGTCCGATCAGCACCGGATGCCGGCACAATTGGAAGATGCCGTTTGTGATCAGTATTTCGGTCTCGCCGCTGGCATCAAACACCGCCCTGGACCGCAGGGTCAGGACTGCCGCCAGACTCATGCCGCTGCCCAAAAACAGCAGCAGGCAACCGATGATATTTAAAGCTGAACAAGGGGCAAAAAGCGGTAAGATAGCTGGGTAGAAGAGTCCCGGCGCCAGGCAGACGGCCAAGGGTAGCATGGCGACAAGCCCCGCACCAATGACACAGAAGGCAAGAAGGGTGAGCCGGCAAAGCGAAAGAGCGCCGCTTTCGGCGCTAGCCTCTGGTTGACGCCGGGTCAACAGCGACCAGGTGGAAAAGGAGCTCGGCACCGGCAGCAGGAAAATCTGCACCGCCTGCAACCCGTAGGTCAGCGCCACCAGCGCGCTGATCAGCCCCCACCCCTCGCCCCAAAACCCCATGCCGTGCCCCAACTTCCTATGGCCCCGGCAGCTGGCCATGGTCGAAGATGACCTGGATCGTCTCACCCGGGGCGCGATCAATCAGCGCATAGGCCGCTGCGGCCTCAGTCAGGGCGAAACGCTGGGTGATGCAGGCAGCCGGCCTCACCTGGCGCAGCATCTCCCAGGCCACCTCTATCCGCCGCTCACTGGACCAGCGTCCGGCGAGTTCGGGGGCGATGCTGCTCACCTGCGAACTGATCAGGGTGATGCGACCCCGATGAAAAAAAGAACCCAGATCCAGACCAACCCGCTTGGCGCCATACCAGGAGCCGACCACCACCCGACCGCTGAAGCAGACCAGGGACAGGGCGGTATCGAGCCCGGCCGGGTTACCAGAGAGTTCGTAGACCAGATCAGCGGCCCCGCCCTGTCCGACGACAGCGCCCAGCTGCTTTAATAGGTCCGGGTCGGCCGGATCAAGGCAGTGGCCGGCCCCCATTTTTATTGAGGCCTGCCGCCGCAACCGGTGGCTGTCCAACGTAGTGAGCGAAGCCAGCGGCAAACGGGCGAGCAGCGCCGTAGTGAGGAGTCCGACAATGCCCTGGCCGATAACCGTGACCTTTTCGCCGATAAGGGGCCGACCATCCAACAGGAGGTTGACGGCGGTCTCCATGTTGGGCAGAAAGAGGGCGGTGTCATCATCTATGTCGTCGGGGATGGGATGGAGGTCGGCAGGGGCAGCGCAGAAGAGATTCTCATGGGGGTGAAAGGCGAAGACCCGTTGACCAAGCCAAGCACCCGCCACCGCCTCGCCTGTAGCCAGCACCCGACCAACCGCGCCATAGCCATAGGTCAAGGGATAGGCAAAGGCCCCGCCCAGGGCCTTGATCGTCTCATCGACTGGTACGCCCTCAGGCCACTCTCCCCGATAGACGAGCATTTCCGTCCCCGGACTGATGGCGGAAAACTGTACGCCGACCAGCACCTCGTTCGCAGCTGGCAGCGGCGCCGGCCCTTCCTCGACATCGATCCGGCCCGGCCCCAGAAATACCACCCGCTGCTGCCTCATGAATCGCGCCATTGGGGTTGGGCCCAGAGGATGATATCCGGGCCGCAGGCTTGGTAGACGACTGACTCCAGGTGCAGGCTCGAACCATTGCGGACGGCAGGGCGATCCAGCACCGGCAAGCCGCCCACCAGGCGGGGGGCAATGGTGATGATTAGCTGGTCCACCAGTCGGGCCTCAATGAAACTCGAAATAACCTCGGCGCCGCCCTCGACCATAATGCTCCTGATCCCTCGCTCGCCTAGAAGATTGAGCAGAGACGGCAGGTCCACCCGGCCATGCTGGTCACGTCTACAACGCAGAAGCTCGGCCCCCCGGCCTTCAAGGGCCGCGGCCCGCTGTGGATCGCTGTCGTGGGCGCAGGCCACCCACAAGCTGAGGTCGGTGCGGTCGAGCAACCGGGCCTGCAATGGTATGCGCAGGTTGGTGTCGAGGACAATCGGCTGCGGGCTCTTGCCTGCCGCCAGACGGACGGTAAGCAGCGGGTTGTCGGCCAGCAGGGTGTTGATGCCGATGACCACGGCATCGCAGACAGCGCGAATGCGATGGGTCAAGACCAGGGACTGACTGCTGCTTAAGAGCAGCTGTTCGCGGGCCCGGGAGGCGATACTGCCATCCACGCTCTGGGCGTAGCTGACCGTGACCAGCGGCCGCTTATGGCGACGCAGGAACTCCTCGGCCAGGCGCGGCCACTCGCCAAACCACCGGGCCTGGTCGCAGCCAGGCCCGGTATCGGCCATCCCCGCTATGGTCTCTCCCCCACAGGCCAGATTGCCTTGCGGCTGTCCCTCATCCATGCTCGTCCTCTTTTCCTTGGTGAAAATGGTAAACGTTCAGGACTAACCTCTTTACTCCTATAATCTCTTGCTGATAACAGTACCGTCCTTGATTCGACAAGTCAAATAGTTCAGCGCCAGCCCCCTCCTCGGTAAATGGATCGGCAGGAATGGTCTCATGGATTCTTCCCGCAAGCGCTAGGGCCGCAAGCCTTACGGCGATAGAGAAACGCTTCTTCAGGGGACCAGATGGACAGACCGCCGGTCCCGGTCAGCATCAGGAGGACGGCAGAGCCAAAGACCAGCATGGTGTTTGCGTCCACCCCGGTCGGCGCCTGGTGGATGCCCAGCAGCAGGGCCAAGACAAGACCTGCGGTGCGGCCCATGAATCCAAGTCCGGCAAGCAGACAGCAGGCGCTATAGGCCCCCGGCCAAGATGGGCCGGCAGGAAACACAGTGCGATCAACCAGGGCCATACCACCCGCCATCAAGACAACTAGGCGCAGAACAAGCGGCAAAACCCGCGTCCACATGGTTGCGGCCCTGCCATCCCAGGCCGTTTGCTGGCAGGCGTCCGTCTGCATCCGGCAGGAGACCACCAGCCAGTCCCGCAAAAACCCAGCCAGGAGCGGCATCATGAAAATAATAGCGGCGATGAAGGTGAAAGACGGCGAGAAGACCGGCAGGAGCGCCACCCCCACCAACCCCATCTGGAAGCCGGCAATGATTCGCGCATAGGGCCGCGGTTGCAGGGCGACCACTGGCAGACCCCGCCTCTGCCGCAGCCAGATGCCGAAAACAAAGGGATAGTAGGCAAGGCCCACCAGGAGATAGAGTCCCGGCAGCTGCCCGAGCGCCACCGCCAGCAGCGAGGCAACCAAGAGGCCAGCGGCATCGGTGCTGATGTCAAGCCGTTTGCCGAGTTCGGTCTCCCGCCCCTGCTTTCTGGCCACCAGCCCGTCAACCAGGTCGGCCACGGAGACACCTAGATAGATGAGCCCCGGCGCCCAAGCCAACGGCCCATGAAGTCCGCCGCGAAGCGCCAGGGCCAGGGGAAAAAAGCCGGCCAGTCCGACAATGGCGCTGCCGCGCAGCAGGGTAATCCAGTTGGCGGCCCCCAGGCTGGAAAAAATCCGCTCTCCCTCCCCGGGCCGATGGTTGCAGCCAAGATAATGATGCAGTTGATGCAGGAGGAGGAGCGCCACCGCCAGTCCGGGCAAGAGCGCCAGGGCCGTGCCCGGCCCATGGCGGAAATGCGGCCAGCCGAGGAAAATTGTCAAGAGCCAGGGCGCGATCAGCAGAAAAACCGCCAGCCACCGCTCTTCTCTGCAACAGGCTGGGCTGGCCATCATTCCAGAAGGCCCGTCTGCAATGCCGTCAAAGTGGCCTCATCCACTCCAGCCTTGGCAAAAAGGTAGCCTTCAACAGTGCCGTATTGGTGCCGGAGGTGTTCAAGCATGGCGGCCAGCGGCTCGGCTGGGGCCTGTAGATAGGGCGCCGCTTGTTCGGGGCCAATGCCAAGCGCCGCGAATTCAGCGTAGATCGATGGCAGCCGTGGGGCGTTACAGACGTTGGAAAGCTCGTGATCGCGGCATACTGCCTCCTCCGGCACCCCGAGGGCCAAGAGCAGCAGGGCCGCGCAGATCCCGGTCCGGTCCTTGCCTCCGGTGCAGTGGAAAACCAGGGGCAGGTTGCCGGGGCAGGCGAGCAGGCGCAACACCTCTCCCCATACCGGCCCGAAATCATCAAGATAGCGCAGGTAGAGCTCGACAAAAAAACCCATGGAAAGCCAGGCGGAGTCTCCGCCCCGCAGCCGCTCCATCACGGTGGCCGGATCGAAGCCATCGACCTGCACCGGGAACGACAGCAGGTGGATCGAGCCGTCCGCAGGCAAATGGTCCGGCGCCATTTGCTGCTCACGGATGGTCCTGAAATCGCAGACCATTTTGATCTGCAGGCGGGAAAGGATTTTATGGTCCCTCGCTGTCAGTCGGGAGAGGTGGTCGGCACGAAAGACCAGCCCCTTTTTCAATCGACGCCCATCGGCAGTAGAGTGGCCGCCCAGATCACGAAAATTTACCGCCCCCTCAAGGGGAAGGCACTGAGGGCAAGGGGAGTGGGGAGAAGCTGGCGTCTGGAGCATGCTGATACTCTTGAAAAGTATTTGCCTTTGTCCACTCATTACGATATTGAAGCCTGTATCATGGACAAAAATGGTCCCGATCACACCAGAGAGGCAGGGCAGGAAAGAGCCGGTAGCCATGGTCTCTTTATCTTCTTTGAATAGCACGGGGGAAATTGTATGACAAGGCAAAATTACTCAGAACGACGCCGGGGTGGCAAGGCCTTTATCTGCCATTGCTGCAAGCGTGAGCTGCCCTTCTGCTGGAACTGCCCCTGCGGTTTTCAAATTTGCGAGGCCTGCTTTCAGGAAAACAAATGGGGCCTGACCAACGGCCCGACCTGGGTCTGTCCTGATTGCGGCCGGATCCGGATGATGTAAGGCGGACGGCTTGTTTCCCGAGGTTTCTAGGCCGGCCCCAAATAAAGGTGATGACTGAGGCCTCCGTTACCGCTCCCCAGCCGCCAGCCGGCGCTTATGGTGAGTAAGGAGTCCAGGAAATCGACGGTCTGGTTGAAGGCTAGGCCGTAATCACCGGTGCGCTGGTGAAAGGCAGCCAAGGCCGAGGCAAAGGTGCAGCCGGTGCCGTGGGTGTTGACGGACGCAAGGCGCGGGTGACGGCGGGACAAGGGCTGGGGGTGGTCTGCTAAGAGCAGGAAGTCGGTGATCTCGGCCTGTTTCTCATGGAGATGCCCGCCTTTGATGACCACCGCCCGCAGGTTTGGAAAGGTGCTGAACAGTCCGCGGCCCGCCTGCAGGGCCTGGTCAGTGTCAGCGCAGGGAACGCCTGAGATCAATCGCAACTCGTGGAGATTGGGGGTGAGGACGGTGGCCAGGCCCACGATCAGGCCAACCCCGTCCATGGT
>JANNQL010000080.1:0-13050 GCA_031400755.1 Pseudomonadota bacterium
CCAGTTTGCCACGCCGCAGCACTGGACCCCGGCTAAAACCATGCCGGGGTGACGGAAAGAAGGTGCTGTTTTGGTTGATAGCTGCTCTGTCAGCAGGCCTTAAGTCAACGGCATTGAGGGGCGGGGTGGGAGGGGTACGCCTCTGTGAAAGACCCCCATCCCAACCTTCCCCCTAAACCAGGGGGAAGGGGCACTAAGTGTCGATTCTGGGGCACCTAGCCGTTGCTGCAAAATCCTAACCGGACACTACTGAACTCAGGCAAGTCCCGCTTCAAAAAATACTACCCACGGAGGCGTCGCCATGCACTTCCCGACCGCCAACATCGATGTCGCCCCCTGGCTGCCGCCGCTTACGGCCTTTGTCATCTCCTTTTTCACCTCCATGGGCGGGGTGTCTGGCGCCTTTCTGCTCTTGCCCTTTCAGGTCAGCGTTTTGGGCTTTACGAGTCCTGCGGTCAGCGCCACCAACCAGTTGTTCAATATCGTGGCCATCCCGAGCGGGGTCTATCGCTATATTCGCGAGGGCCGCATGGTCTGGCCGCTGACCTGGGTGGTGATCATCGGCACCCTGCCCGGCGTCCTGGTCGGTGCCATCATCCGGGTGCGCTACCTGCCCAACCCCAAGAACTTCAACCTCTTTGCCGGCCTGGTCCTCCTCTACATCGGCGCCCGGCTGGTCAAAGACCTGCTGTTCCCTTCGACGAAGTTTATCCCCCCTTGCGGGGGGCTCAGGGAACGGAGCAAGACAAGCCGTTCCCTGAGCGGAGTCGAAGGGCACGGCGGCAAAGGGGGTGGAATCTCGGTCGAAGAGGAGTTCCAGGCCCTGGTGCGCCGCTACCGCCAGGGCCAGCAGCCCGGCGACAAACAGGCCCTGCCGCGGGTAGTGGTGCGCGAATGCACCCTCACCCGCATCAGTTACGATTTTTACGGCCAGAACTTCACCATCCCGACGCTCGGGGTGACGGCGCTCAGCCTGGTGGTGGGCATGGTCGGCGGGGTGTACGGCATCGGCGGCGGGGCGATCATGGCCCCCTTCTTCGTCAGCGTCTTTGGCCTGCCGGTCTATACCGTGGCCGGGGCGGCCCTGATGGGCACCTTTGTCACCTCGGTGGCCGGGGTCGGCTTTTATCAGCTCATCGCCCCCTGGTATCCGGGCATGAGCATCGCACCCGACTGGCTGCTGGGGTTCCTGTTCGGCATCGGCGGCTTTGGCGGCATGTACTGCGGGGCGCGCCTGCAAAAATTCATGCCGGCCCGCGCCATCAAGTGGCTGCTCGCCTTCTGCATCCTGTTGCCGGCAGTGAAGTACATTGTCGGATATTTTTGGTAGTGGGACTAAGACGACGGGCAGGAAAATAGCACCGCCTCCTTAATTTGCGCCCAGACAAACCATTCCTATTTTTACTTGCCTGTTACTGCACTGTCCGAATATTGCCAGATCGTGCATATGAAGCAACAGGCCCCCTCAAAAAAACGGGCCATCCCCTGCCCATTCTCGAAATCCAGCGAAGTAAAAATCCTTGCCTGTGCAAAAAAAAAATTGACTTACCGTATTCCCCTGTGCTGTAATTATTTTAAGAATAATAGCCCCCCATAATTAACCGGCCTGAGCCCCGCAGCCCAGAGTTTTCAAAAAAATCCAAGGAGGATGCCCCATGCTGTCGCGCCTGAAGATGTCCCAAAAAATAATTGGCGGATTTATCATTGTCGTTATCTTGCTGAGCGCCGGCATTGCCTTCCAGATCCTGGAAATGAACAAAATGGCTTCCCTCGAACGTGAAGAAGCCAAAAGGTCCGCTGAAACAGTCGAAATCGGTCACATCATGGAGACCCTGGACATGTCATACGATGTCATCGCCAATGCCATCATCACCCGCCAGCTAGATCGAACTAAGACCGAACTGGCCGAACTGGAGGCCCAAGCTGCAAAGGACTCTGAGCACCTTATGTCCATGGTTGACACTGAAGAGGAGAAAGCTTATGCCAAACAGTACTCCAACAATTTCAAGATATATCTCTCCCTGTTCAAGGACAAGATCCTGCCGCTCCTAACAGCCAAGGCCGGAGACAGCGTTTTGGATGCGGAAACTACCAAAACCATCCGTGACCTCGTTCAACAGGTCATAGAAAAACGGGAGGCGGCAGATCCCCCGTTGCGCAAAATCGTCAGCTCCTTGTCCAAAGAGATGGAAGCGGCTGCGCAAAGCTATGAAAAAGCACACAGCGAAAGCGTCACTTGGGCCACCATCATCGCCATTGTCTCGGCCCTTATCGCCATGGTCATCGCCTTCCTGCTGACCAGGAGCATCACTCGCCCGATCAACGAGACAGTACAAAACCTGACTAACGGCTCCGACCAGATCGCGGCAGCGGCAGGCCAGATCGCTGCCTCCAGCCAGTCGCTCGCCGAAGGCGCCTCAGAGCAGGCCTCGGCCCTGGAAGAGACCTCGGCCTCCATGGAAGAGCTGACCTCGATGACCAAACAAAACGCCGACAACGCCATTCAAGCCGACAACCTGATGCGGCAGTCGCTCACGACCATCGCCAGCACCAACCAGGCCATGGTCGAGATGGACCTCTCCATGAACCAGATCGCCGCCTCCAGCGAACAGACCTCGAAGATCATCAAGACCATCGACGAGATCGCCTTCCAGACCAACCTGCTGGCCTTAAACGCGGCGGTAGAGGCGGCACGGGCAGGGGAGGCAGGGGCAGGCTTTGCGGTGGTGGCCGACGAGGTCAGGAACCTGGCGATGCGGGCGACCGAGGCGGCCAAAAATACCGCAAGCCTCATTGAGGACACCGTCTTGAAGGTCAAGACCGGCAAGGACATTGTCAGCAAAGTGACGAGCGCCTTTCAGGAGGTAACTGAAAGCAGCACCAAGGTCGGTTCTCTGGTCGGCGAGATCAGCGCCGCCTCCAAAGAGCAGGCCCAGGGCATCGGCCAGATCAATAAGGCGATCACCGAGATGGACTCGGTCACCCAGCAGAACGCGGCAAGCTCCGAGCAGTCCGCCGCCGCCGCCGAAGAAATGAACGCCCAGGCCGAAAGCATGATCGACACCATCATGGTGCTGCACTCACTTGTCGAAGGACAACAGCAGGGCGGCGGTCGCCAGCAGCGGCAGACGCATACTGCGCCAGCCACCCACCGCCCGGCCTTGAAACGGCCGCCTGCCGCAACGGCCAAACCGGCGGCCAAGAAACTGGCCCTGGCCGCGCCTGCCAAGAAGGCCGCCGCGCCCAAAGCCAAGCCCAAGGCCAATGACCCGGAGGCCATCATCCCCATGGGCGACGACGACAATTTCGAGGATTTTTGAGAACAACAGGAGTCAGGAGAAAAGGGCGCCGCCCCTTTTCCTGAATCCTGTCTTTTTTGTTCCCCCCGCCTAATCCTCCGGCGGGGGGCTTCCACCGGCGGCAGGCTGGCGGATGGCATTCTGACTCCTGAATTCTGTCTCCTCAATGCCGTTGACTTAAGCGCTCAAACCGCAGTGAAAATTGTGGCCGTCATTCCGGCGAAGGCCGGAATCCAGTCTTTTCAAGGTGTTCTGGACCCCGGCCTTCGCCGGGGTGACGGCGTAAGGCAACACCTGCACCTTAAGTCAACGGCATTGCCTGTCTCCTGCCCTCTATTCCGCCCGCAGGGCCTCCACCGGCGGCATAGCGGCAGCATGGCGTGCCGGCAGCACCCCGGCCCCGAGTCCTACCAAAACCGCAATCAACTCAGCCGCCATCACATAAGTCCACGAGGTATGGGTGGGCAGGGCCGGGACCAATAACCCCAGCAGCTTGGCCCCACCCACCCCGAGGACCAGTCCGGCTAAGCCCCCGATCAGCGACAAGACCACCGCCTCCCCCAGAAAGAGCCCGAGCACCTGCCGCCGGGTGGCCCCCAAGGCCGACAAGAGCCCGATCTCGGCCCGCCTCTCATTTACGGCAATGGTCATGATGGTGAAGATCCCCACCCCGCCGACCAAAAGCGAGATGCCGCCCAGGGCGCTGACCGCGATGGTCAGGATGTCGAGCACCGAACCCAGGGTCGTGAGCATCTGCTCCTGGGTGGTGATGGTGAAGTCCTCGGCCCGGTGCCGCTCTTTAAGCATCTTGGCGGCCGCCGCTGCGAAGGTGGCAAGGATGGCGTCCTGGGTGATGACGGTGACATCATCCTCGCCGTCATGGCGGGCACGGATGGTGCCGATGATCGCCTCCTTGGCCTTTTTGATCTCGCCTTCGCTGTCCGCCTCCACCACGATCCGAAAGAGCGACGAGGTGTCAAAGAGGGCCTGGGCCGAGGCAATGGGGACAATCACCATGTCGGAGAGGTCATCGCCGAGTGAGTTGCCCTTCTCACGCAATACGCCGACTACCTGAAAGCGGTAATCGCCGATGCGGATCTTCTGGCCCAGGGCATTGTCGTTGCCGAACAGTTCCTGCTTCAGCTTGGCGCCGAGCACACAAACGGCCTGAGACCGGTCGCCACTCTCCGGCAGAATGACGCCCTGCCCGATCTCCAAGCGGCGCATGGCAAAGATTTCGCGCCCCGCCCCCAGGACCATGACCTCGCGCTCCCGTGGCTTACGTGAAACCGGCGCCGCCCCCACCACTATCGGCGAAATCCGGCGGATGACCGAAATACGGGTAAGGGCTGCGGCATCATCAAGGGTCAGGTCGCGAGGCGTGACGCCGAGCAAAGGCGGGGGGCCGCCCACGGTTTCGGAACGGCCGGGCAGGACGATGAGCAGGTTGCTGCCCATCGAGGAAAATTGGTCACTGACATATTTTCTGGCGCTCTCGCCAAGCGAAATGAGCAGCACCACCGAGGCCACGCCAATGGCCACGGCCAGGAGCATGAGCGCCGTCCGACCACGATTGCCCCAGGCGGCGCGGATGCTGAAGACAAACATGTCCCCGGTAATCATGTGAGATCCTCTTTATTCCAGTTAGCATTCATGGCGAGATCAGACCGGCGACCTGCCCCCTTCGACTCCGCTCAGGGGACGCCGCACCGCACCCTGAGCGGAGTCGAAGGGGCGGTGCCGCTTGGTGTCAGATGATTAGCTAAAAATAAGGCCCACGTTGCAAAAGGAATCTCTGCTATCAGTTACGCATATCATCCTCAATCCGGCCATCCGCCATGCGGATGGTGCGCGCCGCCCGGCTGCCTATCATTTGGTCGTGGGTGACCATGATCAGGGTCATGCCCTGGCGGTTGAGGCCTTCCAGGATATCGATCACCTCGCGGCCTGAGGTCCGGTCAAGGTTGCCGGTCGGCTCATCGGCCAGGATGACTTTAGGCTCCATGATGGCCGACGCCATGTCCTTGACCCCTGGCCGGTCGGTGGACAAGACCACCTGCTCTCCCGCCGTCAGGCCGCTTGCCACCTCGGTCACCTCCCAGTTGGCCAGGCCTATGGTGATTCTCTTTTCATGCAGACGGCGCTCCCGCGGATCAAAGACAAAGACCCGCTGGCCATCCAGCACCGCCTGACTGGGGATGCGCAAGACCTTGGCCCGGCTGTCGATGACCACCTCAACATCGGCGCTGTAGCCGGCCAGGAAGCTCTCGGTTTCTGCCGGCGTATCAAAGGCCACCTCCACCTGCACGGTGCGGGCCTGCTTCTCCCGATCAAGGACGTAAGAGTCAATCTGCCGGACCTTGCCGCTAAATCTCCGCTCGCCAAAGGCGTCAAGGCTGACCCGGGCCGGCATGCCGACCTTGAGGGCCTCGGCATCGACCTCGTCGATGGGGGCGCTGACATAGAAACAGCTGGTGTCGAGCAGGATGACCACCGGCGGGGTCGGGATGCCCGGCGGCGAGGGGGTGACATACTCATTAAGCTCACCGTTGACCTCGGCGACGATACCGGCGAAGGGGGCAAGGAGTTCATTCCTTTCAAGCTGGGCGGCCAGGACCAACAGGCGATCACCACTTGCCTTTTCATCGGCCAGGGCGGCGCTATACTCGGCCTGACTGATGGCCGCCTGGGTCGTGACCTTGTCCAGGTCATCGTCTGAGGTCATGGCCTTGGCGTGCAGTTTTTTGAGCCGCGCCACGTCGCGGCCGGCCTTTTCGGCCTGCTGCCGGAGGGCAGTGGCCCGGGCGGCAGCGGCGCGGCCTTCGCTTTTGCTCAGCGCCACCTGGGCCGTCAGGTCCTTGTTCCAGATCTCGACCAGGAGGGCGCCCTCTTCGACCCGATCGCCTTTTTTAATCGGCAGCCGGGCAATCTGGCCGCCCACCCCTGGGGAGAGATCAGCCTGGCGGCAGGCCTTGACCGTGCCGGCCCTGGTGTTCGCCACCAGACGCTCAACCAGGCCCTGCTCAACGACACCCACCAGCACCTGCACCGGCTGCGGCCGTAGCCGCGACCAGACCGCAAAGCCTGCGCCAAGACAGAAAGCGACAAACAGCAACCAACGAAGAGTCCGAGCAAAGGACATATTTTTTTCCTTTCAGGGGGGCAAGATGTAGGATTCAGACAGCGCTGCTGGCAGACCCACCAGCATCTTTTTCCAACCGGCTAAAAAAAAACTGCAACACCACGTCATTCCCGCGAAAGCGGGAATCCAGAAAGGCGCATGGATTCCGGGTCGCGCTTCGCTTGCCCGGAATGACGACCTTAACTCGAAACCTTATACTCCAGGGACTTCCAAACTTCGTGTGTCCCACGGCAAAGCCAGAGGGTAACCCTTACGTAAATTACCGTCTTCTTGGTTTCAGGGTGGGCCGATTATCCAGCATCATCTGTAGCCACTTGAAGCCGAACTTTAGCAAGGCCTCATCATCGTTTTCGCAGGCGCTGACCTCGGCCCGGCTCAATTTGAACTGGGCAAGCAAACCCTGGTCACGGACCAGGCGCCGAAAGCCATCGATATTATAGCAGGCCATAAAGGCCATCTGCTGGCGCGGGCCAGCCGCACCCTCGCCATGCCAAGGGTTCTTGCCAAACAAGGTATCCATCTCGGCCCACAGGTCGTCCATCAAATTATAATCTAACAGACGCTGGTCCCGCAACCACTCGGCAACAGTCTGCTCTTGCTTCTCCTGATGGCCATGGCAGTAGCTGTGCTTGGTCATGAAATAATACTCATCCGGCCGCCCCGAGCGCGACGACCGGTCCACTGCCCGCTCCAGCGGGTAGGTCCGGCAGGCGGACGGTCGATCATCATAGACCGTGCAACCGACTCCCCCCTCGCCCAGAAATGGACAGGTATGTTCCTCGTTGTCCTGCATACGGAGGATGACCGAAGGAAAGAAGACGTTACTGCCTGCCACCACCCCGGCGTAGGTATTTAAAAATCCCTCGGAATCAATGCCAAGCTTTTTTTTGAGCCGGATGATGTCATAGGGATACAAGAACAGCTCAAGCTTTCGGCAGCACTGGGTAAAACAGGACACCCCCGCATGACAGCGAAAGGTGAAGGTGGATTTGCCAAGCGGGGCCATGCCGTCTGGAAATGCTTTGTTCGTCTGGTTCATATGTTTTGGTCTCACAGGTAAATAATTAGGAAAAAAGGACTGAGTGCTGAGCGTCTCACCCCGCCTGCGGGGGATTTATCATCAAGTAACTTTGATGAACTCGCAAAATGCCGTCACCCCGGCGAAAGCCGGGGTCCAGATTGGTTGCCAACCACCGAAACACTGGATTCCGGCCTTCGCCGGAATGACGGATAAAAATGAAGTTACTTGGAAGGACTGAGCAAAGATCATGCCGTCTCCTCAGTCCTCAGTACTCTCAAGCAGGGCCGCCAGGTCTTGACCCGGCCCCAGCCAGCCGTCCTTGAGGTCAAGCGGTTGGCTGCCTCCCTGACGCCAGACCGAGAGCCGGTAGAGTTCGCCCAAGAGAAAGCCGGGCCGTAGCCTTGTTGAGGAGCGCACCAGCTCGGCGCCGCGGCGGACGGTATCCAGCAGCCGGGCCGGATGGGTCAGGTGGTAAGGGTTTCTGGCGATCTCGCCCGCATGGCAGGCCAGGGCCGCCAGCAAACGGGCCTCGTCCGCGATGCCGAGGCCTACCAAGAGGTTGGGGGCCGGCATCGGCAGCCAGTATTCAGTCTCCAAGGCGAGTACCGAGCATTGTCCGGTCGCGGTCCAGCGGGACAGTGCCGCGGCCACCAGGTGGCTGGTGGCGACATGAGCTGGATGCCGGTCATGGGCGTGGGGGTGGAAGACAAAATCAGGTCGCCAAGAGGCAAAACAATCGACTAAGGCTTGCACCGCAGCCTGCCAGCCCTTGGCCGCCGCCCCCACCTTCAAGTCAAAGCCCGGCGGCGTTGACAGAGGCTGACAGTCAAAGCCGAGCACGGCGCAGGCCCCAAGCAGCTCAGTCCAGCGCTCTGCCTGGCGGGCCTGATTGCTGCCCAGGGTCACGGCCAGGTTGATCACCCTGGCCCCCTGCTCACGCAGCAGGCGCAACGGCAAGGCCCCGGTCAGCGTTTCGTCATCGGGGTGGGGCGAGCAGAGAATGACCAGCGGTCCCTTTGGTGCCCCAGTGGAAGTACGAAAGCCCGGCGCACAGTTGTGCTCTTCAGCCCGAGGACCCTTCCGACCACTCAGGCCCTCACCCATTTCGTAAGCCCGGACAAAGGCCTGGACAAAGGGCAGCCAACGGGCCACTGCCTGCGGTGGCTCTTCTTCTCTCATAGTTCGCGGACCGTCAGCGGTTCAGCCTGGCCTAAGACGCCATTGGCCATACTGATATGGCCGATCTGCCGCCAGTCCAGACCGAGAAGACCGGCGCCATAGGCATCGATCGCCACCGGATCGAAACCGGCGGCCAGGCGGTCCTTCGGCGGCTGACAGAGCGGACCCCAGAGATGGGCCTCCGGCATCCCCACCGTGGCGTCGAGGACGGTAAAGTCGGGGCTGCGGTACTGGTTCAGATCAAAGACCGCCGCCTGGATATCTTCATGAAAGGAGGCCTTCTTCCAGTGGCCATTCTGCTGATAATGGGCCGGCGGGGCGGCCCCCATCATGTTCTTCATGGTCAGGGTGACCCCGGCCATGGAGTGGGCCTTGAGCACCGGCACCGAAATCACAAATGAATCGAGCACGACCTCCGGCAGATAGATCTCCGGCCAACGCCGACACTCCAGCTTGGCCAGACGGCGCAAGGGCGCTTGATTCAGGTCGATGAGGGGGACGCCAAGACTTGCGGCCATGGCCGCATAGCCTTGGGCTGCAAAGACATGGCAGGTATCATATTTCAACGAGCCGCAACCGTCACCGACCAAGACCTCCAGATCAGGATGGGCCTGGCGTATGTACTTGATGATTTCGCTGACCAGGGCCACCGGCGTGGTCATGGGCGGCGGTTGGTCCGCCACCAGATTGGGCTTGATCAGCACCCGACCGGTGTGCGCCAGGGCCGGGGCCAATCTCGCCAAATCGAGCAAAGGCCCAACCTGCCGCCAATCGGTAAACTTTGCAGTAAACACCGTGGCCATGCTCAAATCACCATAATCACGGCGGGATGGTTCTTGAGTTGACAAAAAAGGTCATTGCGCTCGTCTTCATCGCCAACCACAAGGTCAATATGCCAACTATGATAGTTACCGCCAGCGCTGCTCTTGGAGTAGTACAGTAAAAACTCCCGGGCGCCCAGGATACCCTCCACCGCCGCCCGCACCGCCTCCCGGTCCCGGCCAATCACCCGGTAGGACCACTGGCATGGGTAGATGATGGCGCCCGTTTCCCTATCGATCTGCATGGCAGCACTCCCGACTTTTCGTTGTCGCTTTCATTTAAGTCAAACTTCAGGAAGAAAAGAATACAGACCAGGGGACAGAAAGGCAAGAACTGAAATCATGATGAAGGGCCGGGGCCTGACCCATCATGGACGATTCGACTCATCGCCCGCCCCATAAAATAGGGTCAACACCCTATTTATTTTTACCATTTTTCTCTTTAGTCTTAAAATGTAAGTCTTCGCCGATAAGCGCAGACTTCAAAAAGTCCATCAAATATTGGAGCGGCCTCACTCACCTGCTTAGCCATCTCGTGACTTTTTGTGAGATTATTATACTTACAATGCACAATACAAAAAAAAATCGTGGCTCTAGACAATTCTCAGCAAAGCATCTGATCCCAAGCGGCAACGCCCCTTCGACTCCGCTCAGGGCACCGCCTTCGACTCCGCTCAGGGAGCGATTGCCGATACCGTTCCCTGAGCGGAGTCGAAGGGACCAGCCAGGAGCGACATCCGTGGGTTTAACTGAAAATAGTTTATAGCCACAAAAAAACATTTTGCCAAATCGGTCAGCTGTGGTATAAAGATAGGTAATTTTACTGCTAAAAATAAACTCTCAAGACAAGAGGTAATTATTCAATAATAACCGTTATTACACACCCCGCCTGCCAACAATAAAGGGAGGAGACATGAAGACAGACAATTTCACGGGTATCAAGGCACGACTGGGCGGCATCTCCCGTCGGGATTTCATGAAATACTGCTCGATCATGGCAAGTTCCATGGGCCTGTCCACCGGTTTGGCGCCAAAAATCGCCGAGGCCATCGCTGACCCAGCCAAACGCCCGCCAGTCATCTGGCTGCATGGCCAGGAGTGCACCGGCTGCACCGAGACCCTGCTCCGTCCCTCCCATCCCACCCTTGACACCCTGATCCTCGACATTATCTCCCTCGACTACCACGAGACCTTGAACGTCGGCGCCGGCCACCAGGCAGAAGCCGCGCTTAAGCAATCGATGCAGGACAACGCCGGCAAGTACGTCCTGGTCATCGAAGGCGCCATTCCCGTCAAAGACAACGGCATCTACTGCATGATCGGCGGCAAGACCTTCCTGAGCATGGTGGAAGAGGCCGCAGCCCAGGCGGCAGCGATCATCGCCATTGGCTCCTGCGCCACCTGGGGAGGCATTCCCTCCGCCCATCCCAACCCCACCGGGGCTACCGGCGCCCCCGCCGTCTTGAAGGGCAAGACCGTGGTCAACATCCCCGGCTGTCCACCCAACCCCTACAACTTCCTTTCCACCGTGGTCCATTATATTACCTTTGGCAAATTACCGGAACTTGACGCCCAGGGCCGCCCCAAATTCGCTTACGGCCGCTTGATCCACGAGAACTGCGAGCGCCGCCCCCATTTCGACGCTGGCCGCTTTGCCGAACAATTTGGCGATGATGGTCACCGCCAAGGCTGGTGCCTGTATAAACTCGGTTGCAAAGGCCCTGTCACCCATGCCAATTGCCCGGAGATCCTCTTCAACGATGTCGGCGGCGGCACCTGGCCGGTGGGCACCGGCCACCCCTGTTTCGGCTGCACCGAGCAAGGTGTCGGTTTCAACATCCCCATGTTCACCCAGGTCGAGGTACTACAGCCCACGCCGTCGGCATTCCCCGCCCCGATCACCGCAAAACACCCCAGTCCGGTAACGATTCAAGGCGCCGCCCTGGCCGGCGCCGCTATTGGCGCAATAGTTGGGGCCAGCGCCATGGCCATGAAAAAAATTAGGCCATCATCAAGCGCCTCTGATCAATCTTCCAAGGAGGATTAGGTCATGAAAATCAAAAGGAGAGATTTTCTCAAGCTGTCCGCCGGGGGTGGCCTCCTGCTGGCAGCCATCGGACCGACTGCGGCCCTGGCCAGTACTGAAAAAAAGGCCTTGCCCCCCGAGGCGGTGGGTATTCTTTACGACTCAACCCTGTGCATTGGCTGCCAAGCCTGTATGACTGCGTGCAAGATAGCCAACAAAATGCCAATCGAGACCGAAGACCCGAACAAACGGTGGGACAACCCCCAGGACCTGTCAGGCAAGACCTTAAATATCATCAAACGATACAAAGACGGCAACGAATCTACCAAGGACCAAGAGCGGGACGGCTATGCCTTTATCAAACGCCAATGCATGCATTGCCTCGACCCTTCCTGTGTCTCCGCCTGTCCGGTCTCGGCCCTCCGCAAGGACGCTCGTAACGGCATTGTCATCTACAATAAAGATGCCTGTATCGGCTGCCGCTACTGCCAAATCGCCTGTCCCTTCAATATCCCGAAATTCCAATGGGAATCGACCACGCCAGAGATCGTTAAGTGCCAACTCTGCCAGCATTTACTGAAAGATGGCAAGTACGCAGCCTGTTGCACGGCCTGCCCCACCGGCGCTTCACTGTACGGGCCGATGGAGGACCTGATCATTGAAGCCAAACGCCGCCTAAAGCTCGAACCAGGCGCCGCGGCCGACTTCCCGCTCAACCGGATTGGTCCCGGCGGACCAGCCCGTACTGCCTCTCACCAGGTAGGCCATTATGTCCAGCACATCTATGGTGAAAATGAGGTCGGCGGCACCCAGAACGTCATGCTGGCCGGGGTCTCGTTCACAAAACTTGGCCTGCCGGAGCTACCTGATGAAGCCTTTGTCCGCCTGGCGGACGGGATTCAGTATGCCATCTACAAGGGGATGGCCTACCCCCTGGCCCTCCTCGGCGCGCTTATCTACATGATCCGCAAGGGCGAAAGCAGCGGCGATCATAAAGACATGAGCTAACCCCTTGTTCACCATGCAGATAAAAGGAGTTATCCAATGGAACAAAAACAACCATTAGGCGGACGCGTCCTGACCGGACCTTTTGTCTTTTTTCTGGCCCTTTTGCTGTTTGGCGCCTATTTTGCCGCCAAGCGCTTTACCTATGGACTCGGCGCCGTCAGCAACATGAACGATGGCTATCCCTGGGGGATTTGGATCGCACTCGATGTGGTGGTGGGTACGGCGCTGGCCTGTGGCGGCTATACCATGGCGCTACTCACTTACGCCTTTAATCGGGGGGAGTACCACCCCCTGGTGCGACCAGCTCTGCTGACCAGCCTCTTCGGCTATTCCCTGGCCGGGATCTCGGTGATGATCGATATCGGTCGTTACTGGCAGGCCTACAAAATTATCCTGCCCTGGCACGCGAACCTCCATTCGGTGATGTTCGAAGTGGCCCTCTGTATCGGGGCCTATGTCGTGGTACTGTGGATCGAATTTGCGCCCACTGTTCTAGAAAAGTTGCAGTCTGATCAACTACTTAAAAAACTGAACAGGGTGCTCATGGTCTTTAT
>JANNQL010000081.1:0-8320 GCA_031400755.1 Pseudomonadota bacterium
AATCTTTTCAGGGAAAGGGTGTAGGGAGAGCATAGGTCCGAGATGCAGGCTATCGGTTCATCCAGGCTGCCGATGCTATCGGTATCCGTGGATTGATTGTTCATGCCCTTTCTCCCGAGGCCAGGGCCTTTTATGAAGCGGTTGGCCTTGAGCCTTCACCTCTTGATCCTCTGATTATGATGATCACCTTGGCCGATTTGAAGGCAAACCTGTAACTTAACGGAAAAGCCGTTGACTTCCCAAACCGCTTGGGATATACGTTTTTCAACTCAGGAAAATCCCTGGGTTAATGATCGAAAGCTACGCCAGCTGTAGGTCGGGTTACGCTTCATCAACCCGACACCAGAATGTTGCATCAGACGAGACAAAGGGGCATCCCCCCATCATAAGTGGAGGTTTAAAGAGAAAAATTTTGTTTGACCATCCCCGGCCCTAAGCCGCCGGGATAACATATTCTGCGTCAAATCGCAGTCATCGTTTCCACCGAAAACTACCACTTTTCACGACAAGGAACGAGACTCTGCGAGGGGACGCGCCCGGATGGGCGCGTTCTCCTTGGTCAGTGTTTCTTGTCTAGGGTGTGGTAGCCCTTCGGTGGAGCACAAAGCCGGGAGTCCGCGCCCATATTTTTTTTGGGGTTCAGCGGACTTCCAGAGGATGCCGCCCCACCCCATGAAGGTATTGTTCATTTCCAACGATTTTGCAGGCGCCAGCCTCTGCCGTCGCCTGGCCGATGAAGGTAATCAGGTGCAAGCCGTGGTTGCCCAGGCCTCGTGCCGTGCCATCCTGGACGGCGTGGTCGGCAAGGCCGCCTCGTTGGCCGAGGGCTTGGCCTGGGCGGGCAGGGAGAGCCTGATCGTGGTCGATGAACATGGTTTCGGCGCCCTACAGGATGAACTCAGGGCCGCGGGTCACGCCGTGGTCGGTGGCTGCGCCGGGGCCGACCGCATGGAAGAAGACCGCCCCTATTGCCAGGACCTGCTCAAGGACCACGGCCTCCACACCCTCCCCACCCACCATTTTCCAACCGTCATCGCCGCCATCGACTTCCTTACCGAACAACGCGGTCGCTGGGTGCTGAAACAAAACGGCTACCCCGACAAATCCCTGTGCTACGCCGGCCGCCTCGAATCGGCCGAGGACCTGCTCGACCTGCTGCGCGGCTTCGCGGCCAGGGGTCATGCCGACTCCCACATCATCCTCCAGCAGCGGGCCGACGGGGTTGAAATCGGGGTGGCCCGCTACTTCAATGGCCGCGACTGGCTGGGGCCGGTCGAGATGAACATCGAGCACAAGAAGCTCTTCCCCGGCGATCTCGGCCCCAATACCTGCGAGATGGGGACTCTGATGTGGTTTGACGAAGCGGACGGCAATCGCCTCTTCAACGAGGTCCTTGCCCCGCTCGCCCCGCATCTGCGGGCCATCGGTTTTCATGGCGACATCGATGTCAACTGCATCGTCAATGACCATGGCGCCTGGCCGCTGGAGGTGACGCCGCGCTTCGGTTACCCGGCCACCCAGTGCCAGATGGAACTCTTCACCTCGAACTGGACCGACTTTCTCCTCGCCCTGGCCCAAGGCCATGACTTTGACCCACCCTGGCGGCGCGGTTATGCCTTGGCCGCCCTCGCTGCTCTGCCACCCTTCCCGTATCGAGCGGACAACTTCCCGGCCTGGATGTCGCCCCAGGGCCTCAAAGTTCGTTTTCGGAATACGCCAAGCCCCGAGGAGTTGCGCCACTACCATTTCGAAGAGGCCAGACTTCTTGCCGGCGGCGACTGGGAGCTTTGCTGCGACAGCGGCTACGCCCTGCACGTCACCGCCTTTGCCGCCAGTGTTGAGGTGGCGCGGAATAAACTAGACGAACGGCTCGCCAACCTCGCCATGCCCCGTCTGTTTTACCGTGACGACCTGGGCGAGTCCTTTGTCCGTGAGAACGAAGCCCGGCTCAGACAATGGGGGTATTTGCCGTGAGCCTTTGGGGGCACATACCCAATGTGGGCGGCTCCCGTAGGTCGGGTTACGCTTCATCAACCCGACAATACCATCGACAAAAAATGTCGGGTTGGACGGCGCAACCCGACCTACATCTCTTGGTAAATGGGGATATGTAACATGAGTGAGACCAAACCTTTTTCCTGGATGCATCCTGCCCTTGAAGTCCGCGACACTGCCGGTAAAGGCCGGGGCGTGTTCGCTCGAACGAACTTGCCAAAGGGGGAAAAGCTCTGCGTACTGGGCGGCTATGTTATCAGGGTTGCGGAAATAGAGGACGACCTTGGCCTCCAAATTGACGAAAATTTCGTTCTTTCCAGCGGGGGTGGGAGCCATGGCCACGACGATTATTTCAACCATAGCTGCGAGCCGAACGCTGGAATCAAGGGGCAAATTATCCTGATGGCCATGCGCGACATCCACGCCGGGGAAGAAGTTTGTTTCGACTACGCCATGTGCCTGCATGCAGCCCTGGACGCACCGCGCTACGAGTTATCTTGCCAGTGCGGGGCCACACTCTGCCGGGGTGTAATCACCGAGGATGACTGGCAACTCCCCGAACTCCAAGCACGCTACAATGGTTTCTTCTCCTGGTATATCCAAGAGAAAATCGACTGCCAACGCGGGTGCCGTTGACTCCCGTAGGTCGGGTTACGCTTCATCAACCCGACAATACCATCGACAAAAAATGTCGGGTTGAACAGCGCAACCCGACCTACTCGTGGCCGATGCCGTTGAAATCCATGCTGCTCCTGCCCCAATCGGCGGTATAGAGGCCTGCCGCGACATAGCGGTGGAAACTGGAGTAGGGCCAATCGCCGGCATTTTTGGTATGGCCGTGCTTGACGGGGTTGAAGTGGATGTAGTCCACATGGCGGGCGAAATCCTCTTCGTCGCGGAGCGTGTGCTCCCAATAACGGTGCTGCCAGATGGCCTGCTCCCCCTTGGCCTGGCGGGCGTGGTTCGGGGTGGCGCGCAGGGCCGGGTCGCAGTGCTTGGTGAACCAGCTCTTCACCAGCCGCCAGCGGGTGGCGAAATCGGCGTCGCCTGGCGGTAGAGTCCAGATGCAGTGCAGGTGATCGGGCATGATGACGATGGCGTCGAGGTCAAACGGTCGCCTGGCCTTGACAGTGCGGAAGGCCTGACGCAGCACCTCGATGGCGGCGGGGCTGGCCAGGAGCGGACGGCGCGCCTCGGTGACCAGGGTGAAGAAGAATGAGCCGCCAGGAAGGAAGACGCGTTGGTATCTCATGGGGATTAAATAGGGTTATGATATTGTAACCCGGCAGATTTTCGATGTTCGTGTCGGGTTGGTGGAGCGTAACCCGACCTACGGCTATAGATCAAGAGGGGAAATATGGCACGCATAGAAGGGATGATCAATTGCGACACAATAGATGAAGCCGACGGTATCATTTTATCCGCTGGCTACGGGAAGTCGTTTACCTATGGGACTGGCGCAGAAAATGGCCCCAGTCGGACGATCGACTGTTTCTGCAATAATCTTGAAGCGTTCGACAGATTTACCAGAAATGAACCATGGCGTATCGTCAATATCGGTCATCATGTTTTGGAAGGGATCAATGATCTGACGCCGGAAAAAATGGTGGCCGCAATCAGTAACTTTTATTTTGCCAACATGGGCAAGTTCATTTTGATGCTTGGCGGTGACCATTCCGTGTCAATTGGGGCCTTTTCTTTTTTTTCAGAAAATTTCAATGCGTCGGAGATCACGATACTACAGATAGACGCTCATCCAGATCTACGGGAAAATACCCTTGATTACCGAGAAACATCCAATCAGTTTGACCATGCCTGCACGATGAGAAGAGCATGTGAAATGGGGTTCAAGACTGTCCAAGTCGGCATACGAACAATTTCAGTTTATGATTTTGAATACATACAGAAGAATAATTTGACGGTCTTTGAATGGGGCAGGGGCGAAACGCCAAAAAATCAAGATATTATCGACTCAATCAAAACACGGAAGGTGTATTTGACCTTTGATATGGATGGACTCGACCCGGCGCATGCGCCAGGGACCGGCACACCTGTCCCAGGCGGGCTGGAATGGGGTTATGCCCTGAGCTTGATACGCAAGTTGGCAATAGAAAAAGAAATAGTCGGCGCGGACATTGTAGAAATAGCCCCGGCGGAAAAAGATATTTTAACTCCATATTCCGCAGCGCACCTATGTTACAACATTCTTTCCTATAAACTGATGAAGGATAAAAATATCTTAAAATTTTATTAGAAAATGTCGGGTTGCGGTTCTCCAACCCGACAATACCGTCATTAAACACCGTCGGGTTGACACGGCACAACCCGACCTACGCTATTGGGCGGAATTTTTTTAGGCAAGATCAACTATGGCATCACTTTTCCCTTTCCTGTTCTTGGCCCCGCTTTGTTATGCGATGGCCATCCTTCTCGACAAAAAAATCGTCTCTTCCGGCGGCGAAGAGACTTGGCTGCCAGCCCTTTTGGCGGTGGGCGGGGCCTTCAACTGGCTTGCGGCGCTTGGGGTCGGCTGCTGGATGTCTTTCGCCGGGCAAGGCCTCACCCTGCCCGAGTTTTGGCCGCTGGCAGCCAACGGCATCACCTACTGGTTGGCCATGGGGGCCTATGCGGCGGCCATGCAGCGGGAGGAGGCAACTCGGGTGGCCCCCATCCTCCAAATGCTGCCGGTCTTCGGCATCATTGCCGATGTCTTTGTCTTGCACAATATGCCGGGCTCCTTTGCCAGCATCGGCATCGCCTGCGTCATGCTTGGCTGTCTGCTGCTCAATCTCCGCCAGGGGAGGCTGAACAAGCAGGTGCTCCTGTTGATGGTGCTGGCTACAATCATGCTGGCGATCAACGACACGATCTTCGCCCGCTTCGGACGAGGATTGGGCACGGCGCCGGCCATCTTCGCCGATCTCACCGGCAAGGCGGCTTGGGGACTTCTGCCCCTGCTGCTGCCCAGGGCGCGCCGGGGCTTTGTCCTGGGATTCAGAAAATTTTTGTGGCTCTTCGCCCTAGTGGATACGCTGACCATCGCGGCGGACGGTATTGCTGACGTGGGCAAGCTCTATTTCCCGGTGTCGGTGATCCAGGCGGTGGACTGCACCCAGGAGATCTTCATGCTGGCCGGGGTGTTTTTGTTCAGCCACTTCGCGCCGCGCTTCCTGTCCGAAAAGCTGGATGGGGTCTCATCGGTCCAGAAGTTAACGGGCTGCGGGGTGGTGGTCTTCGGCGGGGTGCTCATCGCCATGGGGCAGGGGGGCGGGTAGCAGTCGGGTTGCGTTACACGAAAGGAAAAGGGGACAGTCCCCTTTGTTTTTCCTTTTAACCAGTGCGGAGCTTTTTGGCCCGCCCGGTTGAGCGCGTTTTCAGGCGTATTTCTCTCTGCGAAGTGAAGGACGGGCACATTTCGGCAAGGAGGTCAGGATGTCTTTCCACCAATTTCAAAAGTTTAACCAAAGGGGCCGGCGGCTTTGTCTCGCCTCGCTCGTAGCGGGAAAATGCAACTTTACCAATGCCGACTACTTCAGACAGTTCGGTTTGTGTAAGTTTAAGGTTCTTACGGATGCGCCGGATGTCGGCGCTCACATCACCTTTCACTGATCGAATAATCCCTGCTTGCGCTTCGGCATAACGAAGATAACTCTCTTCATCCCAAATTCCTTCGCCACATGCAGGGCAAAAATCTCCTTTCATCAAATGCAATGTCAAGTATTGTCCGCCGTAGGAAAGAGTCTCATCCTGAATTTTGGTAACCATTTCTGAACCACAAGCTGGGCATTTCATTGCTCTACCTCACTTTGCCTTGAACTGGATAACCGGCGGGCGGCCATCGGTGTAGGCGGTAATCTTGATGTATACTTTGGCTCCATCTTCGGTCACGCCGTGGTAAACATCCTGCCACTCTTTATGATCGGCACGGACGGTCATTGACTTGTAAAAAACGCGCTTGGAAAGAGCAAGGACCACACGCCGCATTTCTGGTTCCGACAACCCAAGCTCAAGACCACCACGTAAGGCGAAATGGGCGACTTGTTGGAGCGGCGACAACAGCCTGTTTTAGCCGGCGAGCGAGGCCACGACCTGCAAGGCCGCCTCGAAATTCGGGTCCGAACCGATCTCCGCGACCAATTCGCCGTAGGCCACTTTCCCCTTGGCATCAATAACCACCACGGCCCGGGCCAGTAATCCGGTCAACGGTCCGTCTTTGATCATCACCCCGTAATCCCTGCCGAAGTCCGGACTGCGGAACACCGAAAGCGGCACTACCCGCGTAAGTCCCTCCACCTCACAAAATCGCTTATGGGCAAAGGGCAGGTCGGCTGAGATACAGAGCACCACCACGTTTTCGTGCTTGGCCGCCTCGCTGTTGAAGCGCCGTACCGAGGCGGCGCAGACCGAGGTGTCGATGCTGGGGAAGATGTTCAAGGCCATGATCTTGCCGTTGAAATCCTGATTGCGTACTGCTTTCAGATCAGTGCCGGTCAGGGCGAAGGCCAGTGCTGATGAGCCGTTGGCCGGCAGTTCGCCGAAGGTCTCGGTAGGTTTGCCCCGCAAGGTAATGTTTGCCATGTTTTTCCTCCCTATGGTTTATCGATCATACTCCTCTTCCTCTTAGTTCTGCTCTATGCACTAAAGGCTACCTATTGTCTGGAATGCCTGTCAAGCGGAATTGTCAGCCGCTCTTTAGCGATAATTGGGCGGTCATTCTTGTCAGGCTTAAAGTCATTTGGTCGAGATTTATTGAACTACAAAAAAATAAAAGTTGACACTAATACACCTGAAAATTATATATGACCACACTCGGTAACACGTAATTAAAATACATAGCACAAGGAGGATTATCATGCACATGGCAGATGCCTTGCTTTCCCCAGCTGTCGGCGGGACAATGTGGGCCGCCACCGCAGGGTTGGCGGCCTATTGTTCAAAAAAGGTTGGCCAGGAAATGGATGACGCCAAGGTCCCTCTCATGGGGGTTTTGGGCGCTTTCATTTTCGCTTGCCAGATGATCAATTTCACCATTCCCGCCACCGGTTCCAGCGGTCATTTAGGCGGCGGGCTCATCCTGGCGATTCTCCTCGGGCCTTACGCCGCCTTTCTGGTGATGGCCTCGGTGCTGGCCGTTCAGTCGCTTTTTTTTGCCGATGGCGGCCTTTTGGCCTTGGGCGCCAATATCTTTAACCTTGGCTTCTTCCCCTGCTTTATTGCCCTGCCGTTGATCTACAGGCCCCTCCTTGGCAATAAGCCAACCCCGCAGCGCATCAGCATTGCCGCAATCATGGCCGGGGTGGTGGGTTTACAACTGGGCGCCTTGGCTGTTGTCTTCGAAACGGTAATCTCCGGCATCTCCGCCCTGCCCTTCTCCACCTTCATACTCCTTATGCAGCCAATTCACCTAGGGATAGGCCTAGTGGAAGGGATTGTCACCGCCGCAGTTGTCAATTTCGTTTGGAAGAGTCAACCGGCGATCATGGCCCGGGCTGCCGCCCATCAAGCAATCGGTGGAGTCTCCGTCAAGAAGGTTGTCGCTGGGTTGGCTGTCGCGACTGTCATCATCGGCGGCGGCTTGTCCTGGTTTGCCTCGGCCAATCCTGACGGCCTTGAGTGGTCGATCGCCAAGGTCGCCGGCGGTGATGGAGAGTTGGCAAGCTCCGGCGGCATCCATCAGACATTGGCGCGCCTACAGGAGAAGCTTGCCTTCCTGCCAGATTATGGCTTCCGTTCATCAGGGGAAGAAAAGGCAGAGGAAGTCAAACCGGAAACAGCTTGGCCCGCGGTGGAGACCGGCACCAGCATCGCGGGCCTGGTGGGTGGGGTTTTGACCTTGCTTGTCGCCGTCGCCATCGGCTGGTTGTTGCGACGTTCTGGCAAGCCATCAAGGGAGTGATCTTTATCTCGTTTTTGGGCAAAAAAACAAGGAGGGGGGCAGGGGTTAGCTTTGGCCAATAAATCATGCTGAACATAAATTTATTGACATTGTAAGTGACTGCTCCCAATATGATGATGTGTCGCTTTGAGCGATTGTTTTAACGTTAGGAGGCTCGGATGAAAAAAGTTCTTGGTGTGGCGGCGCTTGTAGGTAGTATTGTGCTGATGGGAGCAGGTCAGGCCTGGTCCTTGTCGCCTGAAACAGCGATGCTGCTCGATTTGCTCAAGGCTAAAGGTGTGATAACTCAGAGCGAGGCGGCGGAATTTACCAAGACCCTGGAGGCCAAGACAGCGGCTGCCGCGCCGGTCGAGGATGCCCATCTTCAAAGCGTACAGAGCCAGTCCGATAGGGAGGAGAAGCAAGAGGGAAAAAGTATTGAGATTGTTG
>JANNQL010000082.1:0-28483 GCA_031400755.1 Pseudomonadota bacterium
CAGCGATCAGGCCACTCGGGTCAGACTGCAGTCTGGATTGCATCTTCTTGATATGCTTGCGGGTAAAACGACCGTCTATAGGCATAGGGCCGTGAAAATGGGCAAAGCCGCTGATGACCACAAGCAGGCCGGCCCGCGCGAGAAGGTCTGGTGACAGGAAGTGGAGACCAAGAGAGTGGCAGACCAGCACGAAGCCGGGGGAGGTGAGGGCACAGTCTATTGGGCAGGGCGATCCCCAATAGCCGCGATTGTCAACGAGGCAAGGCCTGGCCAATAAATCGAGCCATTCTCGCCAGCAGGCATCGCTAAAGCCCCAGCCATGCTGGAAAACGAAGCGAAGGTCAGGGAGTGGGGCGTGTTTTAATGGCATCGAGCAGTCTGTCTACTTGTTCCTTACTGTGTTGGCAGGTGAGGGTCACCCGCAGCCGGGCCCGCCCCCGCTCAACAGTGGGCGGGCGGATGGCTGCCGCCAGCATTCCATGTTGCAGGAGCCATTTGGACAGGGCCATGGCTGCCTGGTCTTCCCCGAGAATGATCGGCACGATTTGAGTGGTTGAATTACCGGTGGACAGGCCCAAATCCTTAGCGCCATCCCGAAGATACTGCGCTAAGCTCTGGAGGTGTTTTCTTTCCCGTTCCATAGTCGGCACCAGATCGAGTGCGGCGTCGATTGCGCCCAACACTGGCGGGGGTAGGGCGGTCGAATAGATGAAGCCGGCGCAATAATTGATCAGGTATTCCCGCATATCGGACGAGCAGGCCACATAGGCCCCATACGAACCAAGGCCTTTGCCAAAGGTCCCCATAATCAGATCAATATCTTTGCCAGAGGCCAGGCCCATTCCTTTTAAACCCAGGACACCAGTGGCATGGGCCTCGTCCACCAGCAGGATGGCTTGATGGCTTTTGCTGATTTCGATCAGGGCGTCCAGGTCAGAACGGTCGCCATCCATGCTGAACACCGACTCGGTGATAATCATGATCCTTTGATATGCCTGCCCGTGACGCTGTAGCAATTCCCTAAGGTGGTCAAGGTCATTGTGGCGAAAGCGGAGCAGCCGGGCCCGGCTCAGTAGTGTCCCTTGATTGATGCTGTTATGGCAGAGACGGTCGGCCAGCACCAGGGAGTCACGATTGACAAGCGCCGGGATAAGTGAGACATTGGCCTGAAAGCCTGAGTTCATGATCAGCGCTGCCTCAGCGCCCTTCATCGCAGCCAGACGTGTTTCAAGCTCCGTAAAGCAGGGATAGTTGCCGCAAACCAGCCTTGAGGCCGTAGAGCCGGCCCCGTAACGGGCCAAATATCGGCTGGACCCCTCGATTAAAGCCGGGTGCCGGGCCAGACCCAGATAATCGTTTGAACTAAAATTGATTACGGGTTGGCCATCAATCTCAATCATTGCCCCGTCCCTGGGGCTTAATGACAGCAAGGTCCGGAGTCGATGCCTCTGTCGCCGTTGTTTAAGGGCGGATCGAATGAAGGGGTGGCGATTTTCTGTCGTCAAGGGATTTGCTTAGGCAATACCCTCCCCCCTGGCGGGGCTCTGTTTAGTACCCCTCAGGGGGGTATTGAACAGAATCCCCGCCTGGGGGGAGGGCCAGGGTGGGGGTATTGAACCGAATAAAAGGAGGGGGAGCCTTATGCAGTTCGTTTAACCGGACACAACCTGCAGTTACCGGTTCTTTATTATTTTTTCTTGGCAGCGACCTTCTTGCTCGCGGTCTTGGCTTTGGCGTTGCCCTTTTCTTTTTTGGCCTCAATAGATTTTTTTAGATTTTCCGGAATACCGCGATCGATACCGGCCTTTTTGCGGCTGGCGGACAGGGCCTTGGCGCAGAGGGGTTGTCTCAGCTTCAGGCCATATTTTTGGCGATACTGACGGCCGGTGAGTTCGTGGGAGGCCAAGTGTTTAGGGGAAAGCATCTTAAACTCCTGGCCGCACTCAAGGCAGATGATTTTATTTTTCTGGATTGATTTTTCCGGGGTAAGGTCGGGGACTGTAGGGCCTTTTGTTTGTTCTTCAGCACAGCCGGATTGTTCATTCATCTGTAGGGCTTGCAGGGTTCTATAGGTAGTTTGCAGGGCAACGGCGATTTCATCTTGACTCATACTTTTTGCTGAGCTTTGAGATTGAACAATATCGGCTGCCATTTCAACTAATGATTTGCCCATGTGAGGTTCTCCTTAATTATTGTGGTTGTTCATTCTTAAAAATGAAAACCTTTAATAAGAAACTGAATTAATCAATTCAGATAAATGATCACTAATAAAAAATCAACCAATAATTTGATTTGTTGGTCTACTGTAATGGAAATATCAGGATTGATGGATTATGGGGAATTTAGATCCTTGTGGTGAAGTCATTACTTGGATGATTATTTCTTGCCGAGGCCCTTATACGAGCCATTGCGCGCAAGAAGGCAAAAATATCCGAAGAAATGGATTTGTACAAGAGGGCCCAGCGGATCAGTATAGTTGACTGGATTTTGGTAACTGTACGAGTAAAGATTGATGCCCCCAGCCAACCCAATCGGGTCAGGAGTTAGGTAACTTGAGATACCCGACGCTGTAATCATAGGCCTGGCCCTGATTTCCCGATGCGTTCCGGATGCTTGCGAAGCGAATGGCCGGACACGATGCCGCAGAAAGGATGCGCGACCCCTGCGCGATTTTTCGAGGGGGGCATGATTCAAGACAAAGATGCAACTCCGCAAGGCTACGCATTGCTAAAAGATAGCAGAAGAGGCGGCTAAAGGAAAGGGGGCCTGTCCACTCCGCCACTATGCCTTGCCCAACAGCTATCTGCATGGGGAATTGGGGCTCTTTGACCTTGGTGCTGTAACAACTGGTATTTCTGTTTCGGTATAATAAATACGAAGGAAAATAAACAGGAGCCGTATATGAGGCCCGTACGTACGGTTCTGTGAGAGGGATGAGGCGAGACCAATCAACTCGT
Source organism: Pseudomonadota bacterium (assembly GCA_031400755.1). Classification (GTDB taxonomy): domain Bacteria; phylum Desulfobacterota; class Desulfobulbia; order Desulfobulbales; family VMSU01; genus VMSU01. The sequence goes on from JANNQL010000082.1 coordinate 2,958, forward strand.
CTCACCTACTCGATATGTCTTGGATGATGGCCTCATCCTCGTCGGGTGGGACCCCACAGTGTAAATGTTGGCGAAATGGAAAATATTGGGCTAGATATTAAGTTGTCATTGCTATAGAATATTTCCAATATCCTCTATCCTGACACCGTAAAGAAAAGGCCTTATTCCTATGATAACTCACGATCAAAGCGCACACCTGCTCAGCCCGCAGTATAATAATTCCTCACAAAACGATCCGGATTATTTTTTGATCATCAAGGAATTGGTCAAGCAACGGGAGGAGCAGCCGGTTAAGAGCCAGAGCTATCTAGCTTTTCAGGAGCAGATCAATACGGTCTACGATCAGGTGCGGTTACAAGTAATCAATAACGACCAGCATCCACGCCAGCCCATCAGCTTCGGCACCTCAGGTTGGCGTGGCGTTATCGGCACTGACATCTTTGTCAAATCCGTTGATCTGGTCACTCGGGCGATCATCGATATGTATGGTGCCATTGACCAAAACTCTGATCTTAAAGCGGCGCTTGGGGTGCAATCCCCTGCCGAGGCCAAAGAGAGAGGCTGCGTCTTGGGCTTTGATAACCGCTTTGGTAACGAAATCCTGGCCAACCACATCAAGGCTATCTTGACTGGGCATGGTTTTAACGTCCATTATGCCGGCGAGTCAACCACTGGAACCCTGTCGGCTGCTGTCCTGGAGCTCAAGGCCGCCTTCTCCATCAATCTGACCCCCAGTCATAACCCGCTCCAGTACGCCGGGTTCAAGTTTAACGCTGCCGACGCCGGGCCCGCCGCCCCGGTGATTACCGACTGGATCACCAAGCGGGCTAACGATTTGCTGGATCAGCCCAGTCCGGCCCCAATTCCCGCTAGGCCTGAGCTCTGCCATGCTTGCGATGCCCTGCTTCTTTGGAAGTCTTTGGTAGGCAAGGGCAGGGCACTGCACAGCCTGGATTATGATTCTATCATGGCGCGATTCAGTCAGCGTCAGGATGTCGCGGTCGTGGTTGACTGCGTGCATGGCGCCAGTCGGGTCCATGTTGAAGAGCTTTTTGCCGGGATCAAGACCCCTCGCCTACAATTTTTACGAAAACAGGCCGATCCCACCTTTGGCGGTATCGCACCAGAGCCTTCCACCGCCAACCTGGCACTACTGCGAAATGCCTTAGCCACGATGGCGGAGCCCTTGAAGTTCGGGGTGATCATGGATCCGGATGCCGATCGCATCCGCTTCACTGATCAGCACACCGAGATCACCATGAACCAATTTGGCGCCATGGCCTACCATTTCCTCCATGAAGTCAAGGGGAAGAAGGGCATGGTCGCCAAGACCGTGGCCACCAGCAATTTCGCTAATGCCATTGCCCAGGCCTTGCAAGAGGAGGTCTTTGAGCCCAAGGTTGGCTTTAAAGAGTTCAAACCAGTCATCGACAAGGCTTTGGTCTGTTTTGAAGAATCGGATGGCATCACCGTGATTGGCCACACCCCGGAAAAAGATGCCTATATCGGCCTCCTGTTGGCCCTTGATATGGTCCTTACCCTTAATAAAACATTAGGCGATTATCTGGCGGAATTGCAACAGACCTACGGTCTCTATGTCCCGGACAAGGACGGGGTCACGGTCTCCCAGCAGGGCAAGGCCCTGACCGGCACCCTGGCCGGACTTGACCGTTATAGCGAGGGTGTTGTGCTGGATGTGGGCGGCCAACAACGGACCATTGTCAAAACGATCACTATCGATGGTCATAAACTGATTTTAGACGATGACTCTTGGATCATGATCAGGCCCTCGGGCACTGAGCCCAAGATTCGTTTCTATGTGGAAGCCCGTAACCATGAGGGAAAGAACGCCCTATTTGCAACGGCCCGGACGATGCTTCACGAACTTGGTCTCTTGTGATGCATGTTTTTAACGGAATAAACATTCCATCACTTATCGATAAATCTTAACTTAAAAAAAATTATGGCAAAACGCATTGTCCTTACCATCCTTGGCTTGCTCATCATCGTCGGCGCCATTGCCGGGGTCAAAGTCCTACAGATCCGCACCATGATTGATCAGGGCGGTAAGCTCGCGCAGCCGCCGGAGACGGTGAGTACGGCATCGGTCCGTTTGGAATCATGGGAGTCGGTCATCACGGCGGTCGCCTCCTTGGAGGCGGTACAGGGCGTGACGGTGGCCGCCGAGCAGCCTGGCAAGGTCGTGAACATCGCCTTCGTCCCTGGGGCCTTTGTCAAAAAAGGTGATTTGTTGGCCCAGCTTGACAGCACCGCCGAAGAGGCCCAGTTGCGCGCCATCCAAAGCAGTCGGAATCTGGCCCAGACCAACCTGCGCCGCCTGGCCGGCCTGGTAAGCAAGGGACTCATTGCCCAGGCCGACTATGACAATGCTGAGGCCAGTTTCAAGCAGGCTGCGGCCCAGGCCGATAATGTCCGGGCCATCATCGAAAAGAAGAACATCCATGCCCCCTTTAGCGGGCGGCTGGGAGTCCGTTTGATCAATCTGGGCCAGATGCTGCGTGAGGGTGAGGCGATCGTCTCCTTACAGGTCCTCGATCCGATCTTTGTCAATTTTATGCTGCCGCAGCAGGAACTTGGCCGCATTAAGACCGGCCTGACAGTGCGTTTGAGTGGCGATGGCTTTGGCAGCCAACCGCTGGTCGGCGAGATCACCACGATTGATCCGCAGGTGGATGAGGTCACCCGCAATATCCGGGTGCAGGCCACGGTGGCCAACAAGGAAGAACTCCTGCGGCCCGGTATGTATGCGAGTGCCGCGGTGGTACTGCCGGTGCGGGCCGAAGTGTTCACCATCCCTGGCACCGCCGTCCTCTATGCCCCGTACAGCGATTCGGTCTTTGTGCTTGAGGAAAAAAAAGATGAAAAAAGCGGCAGCAGTGGCCAAGCACTACGTCAGCAGTTTGTCCGCTTGGGTGAAAAACGCGGCGATTTTGTGGTGGTGCTCTCCGGCCTGCATGAAGGAGAAACCGTTGCCAGCACCGGGGTATTCAAACTGCGCAACGGCCAAGCCGTTGTGGTCGATAACAGCCATTCGCCCACTTTTGAGATGAATCCAAAGCCGGAAAACAACTAACATTGCGGACTCGCTTCGCTTAAATCCCCCATCCGTGCCGCCTCATGAACTTTACTGACCTCTTTATCCGCCGACCTGTCCTCGCCATGGTGATCAGCCTGATCATCATCATCGCCGGGCTACAGGCCATTAAGTCGTTAAATGTCCGCCAGTATCCCCGCAGTGAAAATTCGACCGTGACGGTGACCACTGTCTATGTCGGGGCCAGTGCCGAACTGGTGCGGGGCTTCATCAGCACGCCACTGGAGAGGGCCATTGCCGCCGCTGACGGCATCGACTACCTGCAGTCGCAGAGTTCTCAAGGGGTGTCAACCATCAGTGTCCGTCTGAAACTCAACTACGACGCCACCAAGGCCCTGGCCGAAATCAGCTCCAAGGTCGATCAGGTCCGGGCTGACCTGCCGCCAGAGGCCGAGGTGCCGATCATCAATATCGAATCGGCCGACAGCAAGTTTGCTTCGGCTTACTTGAGCTTTACTTCCGACGTCCTGCGCCAAAATGAAATCACCGATTACCTGGGGCGGACTGTGCAGCCGCGACTCTCCGCCCTTACCGGGGTGCAACGTGCCGATATCCTTGGCGCCCGCACCTTTGCCATGCGCATCTGGCTCAAACCTGAGAGACTGGCCGCCTACAACATCAGTCCGGTGCAGGTACGCCAGGCCCTGGCCGCCAACAACTATCTTTCGGCCCTGGGCCGCACCAAGGGCTCCCTGCTTCAGGTCAACCTCACCGCCGATACCGATTTGCGTTCGGTCCCAGAGTTCAAGCGCCTCGTGGTCCGTGAGCAGAATGGCGCCACGGTCCGCATTGAGGATATCGGCGACGTAGTCCTGGGTGCCGAAGACTATGACACTGAGGTCCGTTTTTCCGGCCAGACCGCCGTCTTTATGGGTATCTGGCCCCTGCCTAATGCCAACTCACTTGATGTCATCAAGCTGGTCCGGGCCGAGATGGCTGCCATCCAAAAGGACCTGCCCAGCGGCATGGCGGCTCGTCTTGCCTATGACGGCACCAACTACATCAACAACGCCATCCATGAGGTCATCAAGACACTCGGCGACACCCTGCTCATCGTCGTCGTGATTATCTTCCTTTTTCTGGGGTCTTTCCGTTCGGTATTAATTCCGGTGGTGGCCATCCCCCTATCGTTAATCGGGGCCGTCTTTCTTATGCAGTCCTTCGGCTTCACTATCAACCTGCTTACCTTGCTGGCCATCGTCCTTTCAGTCGGTCTGGTGGTCGACGACGCCATTGTTGTGGTCGAAAACGTCGAACGTCATCTGCGTGCCGGCCTCACCCCCTTTGATGCCGCTATCCTTGGCGCCCGTGAACTGGTCGGGCCAATCATCGCTATGACCATTACCCTGGCCGCAGTCTATGCCCCCATTGGTCTGCAGGGCGGCCTCACCGGTTCGCTCTTTCGCGAATTTGCCTTTACCCTGGCCGGGGCGGTGACCATCTCCGGGGTGGTGGCGCTGACCCTGTCGCCGATGATGTCGGCCAAACTCTTGCGGCCAGGCCTTGCCGAGCACGGTCTGGCCGGCCGCATCAATCGTGGCTTCGACCGGCTAAAGGCCATGTATGGCCGCCTGCTTGACGGCACCCTGCGCAGTCGTCCGGCGGTTTACCTGGTTTGGCTGGTGGTCAGTCTGTTGGCAGTGCCCATGTTCGTGATGTCGCCGGTTGAACTGGCGCCCACCGAGGACCAGGGTGTCATTTTCGGTATTCTTGATGCGGCGGCCAACTCCACTCTGGATCAAACCAGCCGTTATGCCGCCGCCGCCAATCAGGTCTTTCTTGAAGTCCCCGAGACCAACTTTACTTTCCAGATCACCAGACCATCGTCTGGATTCGGCGGCATGGTGCTCAAACCTTGGGCCGAACGGCAACGCACCGTCTTTCAGGTCTTGCCCGAGGTGCAGAAAAAACTTAGTAGCATCCCCGGCATCCGGATGTTTCCGGTGACGCCGCCGGCCTTGCCTGGTGGCGGTCAATTTCCGGTGGAGTTTATCCTGGCCTCAACGGCCGAACCGGCCCAGATCCTGGAATTCGCCCAGCAGTTGCAGATGAAGGCCATGAAGAGCGGCATGTTTGCCTTCCCGCCAATTATCGACATGAAGATCGATCAACCGCAAGCGGAGTTGGTCATTGATCGCGACAAGGTGGCGGATCTTGGTCTCAACCTGCAGCAGGTCGGTGCTGATATCGGCTCGCTGGTCGGCGGCAATTTCGTCAACCGCTTTGATATAGCCGGGCGCAGCTACAAGGTCATTCCCCAGATCCAGCGCCTTGATCGCCTGAACCCTGATCAGTTGCAGAACATCTATATCACCGGACCGGGGGGGCAGATGGTGCCCCTGTCCAGTCTGGCCACTATCCGTAATTCAACGGTGCCGCGCTCATTGAACCGTTTTCAGCAGATGAATGCCGTGACCATCAGCGGCGTCAGTCAGCGTCCTTTAGATGAAGGGCTGCGCTTCCTGGAAGACGAGGCCGCCAAAATTCTGCCCAAGGGCTATGTCTTGGACTACACCGGCGAGTCGCGACAACTGCGCAGTGAAGGCAACCGTTTTCTGCCGGCCTTTGGCCTGGCGGTGGTGCTGATCTTTTTGGTATTGGCCGCCCAGTTCAACAGCTTCCGGGACCCATTCGTCATTCTGGCCGGGTCGGTGCCGCTGGCCATGTTCGGGGCGCTCATCTTTACCTTTTTGAAGATGCCCAATCCCAACATACCCTTTTGGACAACAGGCTGGACCACCACCTTGAACATCTACTCACAGGTAGGCCTGGTGACCTTGGTTGGTCTGATCTCGAAAAACGGCATCCTGATCGTTGAATTCGCCAATAAACTGCAGGAAAAGGGGAAGACAAAACTTGAGGCGATCCGCGAGGCCTCGCTCACCCGCTTGCGGCCTATTCTGATGACCAGCTGCGCCACCGTGGCCGGTCATTTCCCCCTTACCCTGGTTACCGGCGCCGGGGCTGCTGCCCGAAATTCCATCGGCCTGGTGCTGGTCGGCGGCATGACCGTCGGCACCCTATTTACTCTGTTTGTGGTGCCATCGATCTACATGCTCGTGGCCCGCGATCACCGGAAAGAAAGCGTGAAGGACGACAACGGCACGGCCTCTGATTCAGGAACCGAACAGGGGCAGACAGGCGAAATAATTGGAGAGGATATGCCATGAAGATTGGACTGCGCTCATTTTCCACTATGTTGGTCATGGGATTTATCGGATTGTCGCTCAATCAACCAAACCTGCAGGCGCAAACGATTCCTGATGCCTCGCTGGTAGGGGAAAAGGCCCCGGTTGTGGCCGAAGTGATCCGCGCCGGTGAAAAGCTCGATCTTGCCCAAGTGGTTGAGATTGCCCGCCAGCGGCAGCCGAACATCCTCGCCGCCCAAGGGGCTATTAACGTCAGCCAAAGCAAAGTCGGTCAAGCTGAGTCCCCTTTCTATCCCCAGGTTGAGGCAGCGGCCAGTTATAATCGTCTGGCGCCTGGCAATACAAGGGGGATCGTGGTCAGTAGCAGCTCTGATCAGTATGCCGCCGGCATCAAAGTCAATCAGCAACTCTATGATTTCGGCAAGACTGCTTCCCAGGTTGAGATTCAGAAAACTACCCTCGACGCAGCCCGGGCCGACTTAGCAGCAACTGACGACCAAGTGGTCTTTAATGTCAAGCTGGCCTATTACGATATGCTGAAGGCGGCCAAGAGCAGGGAAGTCGCCACTGAAACCGTCAAGAAGTTCGGGCAACACCTTGAGCAGGCAAGAGGTTTTTTTGAGGCCGGCCTGAAACCAAAATACGATGTGACCAAGGCCGAAGTGGACTTAAGTAACGCCAAACTTAATCTGATTCGTGCCGACAACGGCTTACGACTGGCACGGGTCGTCTTGAACAATGCCATGGGTCTACCCGAGGCCCCTGACTACGAGATTACCGATAACCTCAGGTTTAGTCCGTTTGGTCTGCCATTTGCACAGGCCCTGCCCATGGCCTTTGACCATAGGCCTGATCTCAAGTCTCTGCTCCTGAAAAAACGGGCGGCCGAGCAGGGCATCAATCTGGCCCGCAAAGGGGATTCGCCTTACTTGTCCGGTAACGCCAGCAGCACTTATAGTGGCGAAAAACTGTCCATGGACGAAGGCTGGGCCGTGGGCGTGGCCCTCTCCGTCCCCATCTTCAACGGCCATCAAACCAGGTACCAAATTAGCGAGGCGCAGGCCAACGCCGATATCCTGGCCGCCAACGAAACTGCCTTGCGTCAGTCGATTCATAAGGAGGTCCAGCAGAGTTATCTCAATCTGCAGGAGGCGGAAGAGCGGGCCGCGGCCACCAAGCTTGCCGTGCAGCAGGCCGAAGAAAATTCCGAGATCGCCTCTGGCCGCTATGAGGCAGGGGTGGGTAGTCCGGTGGAGGTCACCGATGCCGATCTGTTGCTGTTCGATGCGCGGACCAGTAATATCCAGGCCCTCTATGACTACAAAATTGCCCAGGCCGTCATTGAACAGGCCATTGGTCAATCGAACACCGTTGAAAATTGATCCCATAACTTTATTCCCTGACGGAGGTAACTTGTCTTGTCTACGAAAACGTCTTTAATCCTGGCCGGGGACATTGGCGGCACCAAGACCAATCTCGCTGTCTTTGCTGATGGTAATCCGCTTACGCCGGTGGCCGAGGCCTCGTTCGCCAGCAGTGCCTATGGCGATCTGGAGACGATGGTTGCCGAGTTTCTGGCCAGTCGTGGGCTCACCGTGCAGCGGGCTGCCTTTGGAGTGGCGGGGCCGGTGATTGACGGTCGGGCCAAGATCACGAAGTTGCCCTGGGTGATTGAACAGAAGAAAATTCAGCAGACCTTCGATCTTTATGGTGTCGTGGTGGTTAACGATCTGGTAGCGACTGCGAACGGCATTGGCGTCCTGCCTGAGACTGACCTGATTTGCCTGAATCGGGGACTGCCTGTCAAACACGGGGCGTTGGCCGTCATTGCCCCGGGGACTGGCCTGGGCGAGGCCATGATGTTCTGGGATGGCCAACGCTATCAGGCGCAAGCCACTGAAGGTGGGCACGCCCTGTTTTCACCGGCCACCCGTCAGCAATTGGCCATGGCGGCCTTTCTGTATGAACGGTTTGGCGCGGTCTCTTTCGATTTCCTGGCCTCGGGCCGGGGCCTGCCGCTGATCTATGACTTTTTGAAGCAGGATGGCGATTATGATGAACCAGCCTGGTTGGCCGAGGCCATGGCCAAAGGCGATCCGGCCCCGGTCATAAGTAAAGCTGGATTGGATGCAGAGACCGTCAATCCCCTCTGCCGTGCCGTTCTGCGACTTTTTGTCGAAGTCCTGGCGGTTGAGTCCGCCAATCTCGCCCTCAAGGCCCTTAGCACCGGCGGCCTCTTTATTGGCGGCGGCATCCCACCGCAGATTGTCCCTGTCTTTCTTGAGGCATTTGTACCGGCCTTTATTGGCCAAGGGCCGCTGCGGGAACTGTTGGCCGCCATGCCCATCCAGCTGATCACCAATCCGAAAACCGCCTTGCTGGGCGCGGCCCATCTGGCGATGACGGCGTCATAATCGTGGGCCCGGCCAACGGACAGAAGGCGGATGGGACATTACTTACTCGTCTTGAGTTGAGCCGGGCCGATATCACTACCTTGGCGCTCGACGCTATTGTCAATGCCGCCAACTCCTCATTATTGGGCGGTGGCGGGGTCGACAGGGCCATCCATCGGGCCGCCGGGCCGGAGCTGCTGGCTGAGTGCCGACGTTTAGGGGGCTGTCCCACCGGTGAGGCCAGGATTACGCCAGGCTACCGCTTGTCTGCCCGTTTTATCATCCACACGGTGGGTCCGGTCTGGACTGGCGGCCATCAGGGCGAAGCCGAACTGCTAGCCAACTGTTACCGAAATTGTTTCCGCCTGGCCCGCGAACATGGGCTGCAAACTATTGCCTTTCCGGCCATCAGCACAGGGGTCTATGGCTATCCCAAGGAGCAGGCCGCAGGCATCGCCACGCAGCAGGCCCGCATGGCCCTGCTTGAAAACGCGGCATTAAGCCGAGTAGTTTTTGTCTGTTTTAATGATGAGACCTGGCAGGCCTATGCCCGGTTACTAAAAATGTGAATATTCTCACATTAGCGACGTCCCTTCGACTCCGCTCAGGGAGCGATTGCCGCCACCGTCCCCTGAGCGGAGTCGAAGGGACGCTGTCGGCAATCAGCCATGGATGTCGTCCTTTCTCGTGCGCTAACTGACAAATGTTGAAAGCCACCAAATAAGAAGGTATTTTTGAAATTTATAAGTTTTTTATACCGCCGAAACTCATTAATTGAGGCAAGCCCTGCCCGGGGAATGCTGTCTTGTGTAACTTGGTTAGTTGTTGAACCTAACCAACTAAAATATCGTACAAAAAGTAACTTTCATGTCTTAAGGGTCATGGCCATTCTGGCAGGCCTGATCGTCGGCCTGCCGACCTTAGGCCTGGCCGTTCCGGAAGGAGAGCTGGCTGCTTCTTTTACTGGCCAAGTCAGTTTATTTTTTGAAGAGAATTTTACCCTCGGCTCTTTTCAAGGCACAAACGGCGTAACCTTGCGTTACGCCAAGCGCCAAGCGCCAAATCCGCGCGGGATCGTGGTGGTGGTCAACGGGCGGACCGAGTTTCTGGCCAAATATGCCGAGCTGTTTTACGATCTGCAGGACCTGCCTTGGTCAATCTATATCTTTGACCAGCGGGGGCAGGGGAGGTCAGAGCGCTTACTCGCTGATCACGACAAGGGCCATGTTGTCAATTTTAATGACTATGTGGCTGATCTGTCGATTTTTATTGATACCGTAGTTCTGCCGGATCGTAAGCTGCCTCTCGTGATGCTGACCCACTCCATGGGCGGCACGGTCGCCGCCCTTTACTCAAATAGTCACCCTGATGCCGTCCAGGGTCTGATCCTCTCGTCACCGATGCTGGCGATCAACACGGCGCCCTTTCCGGCTGCGGTCGCCCGCCTTTTAGCCCAGGGTGCGACCCGCCTGGGGTTCGGCGCTTCCTTTGTGCCGGGGGGGCGCCCCTATAACCCGACCAAGCCCTTCAGTGCCAACGACGTGACCCACAGTCAGGCCCGCTTCGGTCTGAATCAAAAATTGATCGCCAGCGCGCCGGCTAATGCGGTCGGCAGTCCAACTTTTGGCTGGGTGGATCAGGCCTTGGCCGGCATGGCTAAACTGGTCGCGGATCACCGGTATTTGACCATGCCGGTCCTGCTCTTGCTGGCCAAAGATGACACGGTGGTGCAAATCAAGCCCCAGGCCGATTTTTGTGGAGACCTGCCGGACTGCACCCTGGTTGATATGCCAGGGGCGAGGCATGAGATCTTGATGGAAGAGGACAGCATCCGCAATCAGGCCATCGCTTTGATCCGTAATTTTGTCGAACGCCTGGCCCCTGTCCAACACCAGCAGGGACTGAACGGAGCCCCGCAGCCCAAGGAGGACCGGCCATGAAGAACGAGGCTGAGGCCTTGAGCCTGACCGTCGGCGCCCAATGCCTGTTGCGTGGCGCCCCAGACTCCTTGATCCAGGCCCTGAAGAAGGCCTTGACCCTGCCCAACCCCAAATACCAGGCCGCCCAAAAGTACGGGCGCTGGGTCGGCAAGAATTTTCCGCAATATCTCTATTTCTTTAAGGAAACTAAGGCCGGACTGCTGATGCCGCGAGGTTTCGCGCGTGAAGTGGTCCTGCAATGCCTGGATGTGTTAAAGCGTAAGCCCGAGATCATCGATCAGCGGCGGGTATTGCCGGAGCAGGAATTTATCTTTCACGGCCAACTTCGTCCCTATCAGGATGAGGCCGTGGCCGCAGTCCTGGGCCGGGACTTTGGGGTGTTGGAGGCCGGCACCGGCAGCGGCAAGACGGTGATGGCCTTGAAGGTGATTGCCAGCCGCCAACAGCCGACCATTATTCTGGTCCATACCAAGGAACTCATGCACCAGTGGGCCGAACGGATTCGGGAATTCCTTAAAATTGACGCCGCCCTGGTCGGCGACGGTAAATCGGAAATGGGGCAGGTCACGGTGGCGATTGTCAACTCGGCCCGCAATCAGCTCTCTACCCTGGCCGAGCATTTTGGGCATCTAGTGGTGGATGAGTGCCACCGGGTGCCGGCCACCCTGTTCACCGATGTCGTCACCGGTTTTGACGCCAAATATTCACTGGGGTTATCTGCCACCGCCTACCGCCGGGAGAATGTCCTGACCCGGCTGATCTATCTCTATATGGGCAGCCGCGCCCACCTGGTGGACGCTAAACTATTGCAGGAGAGCGGCGCAGTTCTGAAACCGCAGATCGAGGTGCGGAGCACCGGCTTTACCTATCACTACCGGGATGATTATCCAGCCATGATGACAGCCCTGACCTTGGATGATGGCCGTAACCGCCAGATTGCCGATGATGTGGTGGCCGAGGCGAAAAGGGACTCCGGGGTGATCCTCGTCGTCTCCGACCGGGTAGCCCATTGTCAGGCCCTGGCTGATTTGCTTGACGAACGGGGTTGGCAGGCTGCGGTGCTCACCGGGCGAGTCAGCCCTGAAAAACGGGGCGAGATCGTCGAGGGGATTAGGGAGAATCGGGTGAAGATTTTGATCTCCACCCTGCAATTGATCGGCGAAGGTTTCGACGCCCCCGGCCTCACCACCCTCTTTCTGGCGACACCGATCAAATTCTCCGGCCGCCTCAAACAGGTGATCGGCCGTATTCTGCGGCCGGGGGCCGGCAAGCAGGCCACGGTCTACGACTATGTCGATGACCAAGTCGGGGTGCTGAAGCACTCCGCCAAGGAACGGCAGTTGACCTATTGGCAGTTGGGGTGACTTGCAGGTGGAAATAAGCCTAGTGCAATGTCACACGAATTGTTTCGATTTTTTTGTAGATACAAGGTCGGATTAGCGAAGCGTGATGTAGGTTGAAAAAAGTGGACACCAAAGCGCCGTTTCTATAAACAGAAAACGGAGGTGTCAAAATGGAAAGAATTCCCCAAGGGAGATACACGAAGGAGTTTCGAGAAGAGACGGTGAAACTGGTAACAGAGCAAGGTCTTTCTGTTCCTGAAGTTTCCCGTCGCTTGAATTTGCCGAATCAACAATAATCAGCTGGCTCAAGGCGGGTCGAGAAGGGAGGCTTGGTGAGATTGGCAAACAGCGACGACAGTTGAGCGATGTTGAGCTGGAACTGGCCAAAGTAAAGCGAGAGCTGGTCAAGGTCAGGATGGAGCGCGACATCCTAAAAAAAGCCGCGGCGTATTTCGCGAAGGAGTCGATATGAGATACGCCATGATCGATGAGCTACGACTCAAATATCCAGTAACAGGCCTCTGTGACCTGCTTGATTTGTCGGTGAGCGGGGCTATTTATTACTGCTGGCGGGATCGCCGACCATCACAGCGGGTTCAGGAAGATGAGCGGCTTAAGGTGGTAATTCGGGCTGCCCATAAGAGAACCAGGGAAACCTGTGGGCCTGAACGATTACAACAAGACATAGCCGCTCATGACGGGATGCAGATAGGCGTTCACCGGATCAAGCGGATCCGCAAACAACTCGGGCTTCGCTGTAAGCAGAAACGGAAGTTCAAGGCCACGACCAACTCGAATCATTCTCTGCCGGTAGCGGAGAATCTGTTGGGACAAAAGTTTAAGGTGACGGCGCCGAACTTGGTTTGGCTAACGGACAACCTATATCTCCACCGGTGAAGGCTGGCTTTACCTGGTGGGCCACAAGGACCTTTTTAACGGTGAGATCGTTGGATATGCCCTTGGGGAAAGAATGACGCAAGAGCTTGTTATGCAGTCGCTGTTCAGGGCTGTATCGAAAAAACGTCCTGCCCCTGGGCTGATTCACCATTCGGACAGGGGGAGTCAATACTGCTCACGGAAGTACCGCAAGATGCTGTCCCAATTCAAGATGAAAGCCTCAATGAGTCGGAGAGGTAACTGCTATGACAATGCTCCGATGGAAAGTTTCTGGGGAACTTTGAAGAATGAGCTTGTTAACCATTGCCGTTATGAAACCAGGCAAGAGGCCATACGAGAGATCACGGAGTACATTGAAATATTTTAAAATCGGCAGAGGCGGCAGAAAAGGTTAGGGTATCTTTCACCAGCAGCCTATGAACGGAGATATTACGAAAAACAACTGGCGGCGTGAGTGATTTGGTCTTCACTGTTTCCGACCGACATCAGCGTAGGCTGGCAGCCGCGATCCATAGACCAAAGAACATAATCCCGGCGAGTGCCGCGATGTTCACTAGATCGGCTATCTTCTGGACACTGGAACGCTCAAAGTTGAAGGGTCGGTAGCCGAGAAAGCGTTCCGCCTCTCGGCGCTGGTTGATTTGGAAGTGGTCGCCCGGTTCGCAGCCGTTTTCGTAGGGGTAGAGAAAACAGGCCGGGTTCTTTAGGTTCAACCAGCCGCCGCTATCGGCCAGGGCCGGCCCCAACTTGATGTTCTTGAACGGAAAGAGTTCGAGGCTAAAGCCGAACATGGGTTCGTAGCACAGGAGCTGGGAGTTGCCGGCGGCGATGGCGTCATTGCGGTTAATGGCGGGAAAGGGTCGGCCGTTTGGGTCAAGCGGGGCGACTAGATTGGCGATGACCGGTGGCGTCCCTCGCTTGGTCGCGGCTGCGTAAGCCTGGAGAATGGCGCTCGGGTCGTACTCTTCGTTGTGATAATAGCCCGTGCCGACCAAGAGGTTCTGGGCCAGGACCAAAAAAATGGCGATAATGACCGTCGCAGGTCGGAAACGTCGGAATAGGACCGCTTTCTCGACGACCAGGGCAGCGAGCAGGATGACGAACGGGATGTAGATGACGAGCCACCGGAAGAAATTGCTCAAGTTTCTGATGAAGGGCACTTTCTTGAGAAAGGCGTTCCAATCTGGCGAATAGAAGTTGAGCAAGATCGGGACGGCGAGCAGGAGGAAGAGCGCGGCAAGGGCAGCCGCCCGTTTAAAGCGGTGGAGACGGACGAGCGCCGGCCCGATGTCTCGCCAGCTAAAGGCCAAGCCGCTAACGATGAGCAGAAAGGGGATAGTCGTCACCCCGAATTCAAATTCGTGGCGGCTGAGTGGCCATTGGACATTGGCGAGTTCAGTGTCTGGAGTGACCACGGTGCCGCCGATGGTCAAGACCCGGACGATGAAGGACAGGAGGCGGCCAAGGCCGTCGACGCCCGGGAGCAGATAGGCGTCCCGCTGGAAGTTGTCGAGAAAGGCGAGGGCTGCGGCAAGCTTTGAGGCGGACAAGGCCAGACCTAGTAGTCCGGCCAGGGCGAGCCGCAGCAAAAAGGTCTTAAGCCACGGACGGTCGTCCACGGCCAGGCCCCGGACCAGGGCCACGATCACCACCGCCATCATTGACGGGACGATGAGTTGGACCATCCCGCACATAAACATATAAGCGATCAACATCCCGGCTAAAACTACGAGGCCGGCCTCGCGCCGGATGCGGCGGGGTTGGTCTGCCGGGACAGGGACGAGCAGGAGGAGGGCTAGCAGTGGCACCAGCATGAAGGCGTGAAATTCCAGGTGGCCGACCACGAGCCTGAAGGCAAAGAAGCCGTTGAACAGGAAGAGCGTGCCTCCGAGCAGGGCGGGCCAGATGCCGGTGGCGAATACCCGCCTAAGCAGCCAGTAGAACCCCCAGAAGCCCAAGGCGGCAAAGAGGATGAAGGTCAGGATGACGCCGGAGAGTGGGTCCGTGAAAAAGCTGAAGAACTGGGTGGTGGAGAAGTAGAAAGTGGCCGGGTTGGCCAGGAGCGGCATGCCGCCGCAGAAGGCCGGCGTAAACCACGGCACCGCCAGCAGGCCGTTGTTCTGGAACCAGAAAAAACCGTCCAGGAGGAGTGGCAGGTTGTATGAGTAGTCGTGCCCAAGTTTGCCTTGGGTGTTGGGGAAAAATTGACTGAAGATGAGATAGTGGATGCCGATGAGTAACCATCCCAGCGCCCCGGCCAGAATTTTATCCTTTGACCCCTTGTTAATCATGCCCATGGGTTCTGCGATACGGAAGTGGTTGCTGCGGGCATCAGTCCCAGCCGTCGCGTCGGCCCCGACGCAGGTCGAAGGCAAGCAGGGACCCGGCGATAACGAGGCTCACCAGGGTTATCGCAAGACCGGCCGGAAACAGCCGCGACCTGGCGCGCATCTCAAGCACCGATTTTCCGGCCGCAATCGGCACGGCCCGGAAGTCGCCGTTCACCTCGTAGATTGGCACCGGCGTCCCGTTCACTGTGGCGGTCCAACTGTCATAGAAAGTGTCGTTCACTACCAACAGCCCCTTGGCTGCGCTCTCCACCTCCACAGTCAGCCGGTTTAGCCCATCCTTCAGTCGCGTCACCCGATGTGGGATGAGTCCGTTCCCCTCCAGCAGGTCAGTATCCGGCATAGCTATCTCCCCCTCCCCCTGACCTGCCACTGCCAGGGTTACCTCCAAGGGGTTAAACTCCTTGACCATGAGGGCGTTCATCAGGGCCTTCCAGTTTGGATAAAGCTTGAGCCGGCCCACTACGAAGGTGCGAGGCACGGCCTTGCCCAGGGGGAGAATTTTTGGCCTGTTCGGAGGTAGGCCTCTAAAATATTCGAAATCCAGGCTCCCTGTAAGGAACATATCGCAGCTCATCAGCCTTGCCAGAAACTCCCTTCGTTCTTGGGGTAGGTTGTCATCTGTCAGCAGTTTTCTAAATTGAGTGCTTTCGGCCAACCGGAAGGTGCCGGTCGCCCGGACCGCATACACCTTGTCCACTAAGGCCCAGCTGGCTGCGAAGCTGTCCCGGGCTAAACGCAGGACGTTCTCATCGGTCACGCCGTAGGCCAGTTGCTGGGTTGGCTGGCGGTAGTAACGGCCCAGTTGCGGTCTGGCCTTGATCTGGCCGAGGTAAGACCCATGGTTGGTGAACAGGTCCATGTCGGAGGAAGGCAGGAGCGGAAAGGTGGTGACCATGAGGTCCGCCAGGAGCACGGCCGGCATGAGGTACAGGACTGGCTTACGCCAGACCGGACGGGCATGGGCCAGGAGGAGCACGGCCGAGGCTACGGCCACGGCTGTGAACTTCAGCCCGTCCGTGGCGAGGATCGACCAGGGGATGCGGTGCGCGAACACCACCGGCACTGAGCCGAGATTGAAAAATGCCGTGAGGATCGCCTCGCCGAGTTGGCCATCCTGGAGCAGGCAGAGGGCCATGGAGGCGGCCAGGCCGAGAAGGACAACGACTGGTCCGTAAGCTGCCAGGCGTCTCCTAAACTGGCCGGCAAGGGGCGTCGTCGTCTCCCGGCCCAGCCAGTCGACTGCGATGCCGGCCAGGCAGCTCCCGGTGAAGACCACGACCAAGAGGGCCTTAGACGGCCAACGGAAAAAGTGCAGGGGCGGGATCAGGTTCCACATGATTGAAAAGAAAGGGGTGTAAAGCCCCATGGCGTAGAGCAGAAAGCAAATCAAGGCCACCAGCAGGAACGTGGTTGGCATCAGAGCGGCCTGGCTGTCGTCCTGGGAGGGCGGCAGACGGCGCTCGCCGAGGAGAAAGCGGATTGCCGCCGCCAGGCATAGCGTCACCGGCAGGATGCCCACATAAAAGGTGCCGGCCCAGAACTCATATACCGACGGTGCCCAGTAGGCCCCGAAAAAGCCCTGGGTGCCATATAAGAAGGGGAAGATCGCGGCCAGGAGCATGAGCGGGTTGACCGAGGCCTGCTCGGCTCCGGAGTTTATCCCCATAGACCGCACCGTCTCCGGCAGGAGGTTGAGCACCGGCAGGAGCTGGGCCATGGACAGGAGCAGGGCGCCGGTCGACATCGCCGCCAGGCCGAGGATGGGCCTAAGCATTACTGCCATCCCATGCCGACGGAGCCTGCCGGCCACGACGACCGCCTGGATCAGCATAGTGCCGCCCGTGAAGATCAGGGTCTCTGGGTAACCCGCATAGACCTGCAGACTCATGGCGGCGGCCCCGGCCAGGAGCGGCCACAGCCTCCGTCCCTGGAGCCAAAGGGTGAAAAAGGCCATAGCCACGGGATACCAGGCGTAGCTGCACAGGGAGGGGTAGAATTCGATGCGGGTCATAAACAGGGTGCTGAAGGAAAAGGCTATAGCCGCCAGCAGCGAACCGTGGCCGCTCACCCGCCACCGGCGGCAGCAGAACCAGACCCCGGCCCCGGCGAGCAGGACATGGAGGACAACGGAGACGGTCAACGGCACCGAGATGGGCAGCAGGAGGTGAATGAAATTTAACGGGTAGAGGGGGGCGGCCTGGATGTTGGAGAAGTAAGGTTCGCCGCAACCGGTATAGGGGTTCCAAAAGGGGATCGTCCCCTGGAGCAGATGCTCCTTGAGAAAGACCAGCATGGGGTAGAAATCGTAAACCAGATCGCGCAGGAGAAAGATGCGGCCGGTGAAGAGAAATCGTCCGAAAAAGACGGCGGTACAGAGCGCCAGGACCCCCAGGGCCACCGGCCATCGCGCTGCCGGGTCGTCCGGGTCGTCCGGGACGTTGGTTTCAGTGGGCCGTGGTTCTAAATCCAAAACCAGTTCCGGGGGGCTGGAGTATGGCGGCACTTGCGCAGCGACGCTTCCGGAAGTTTCGGCCGGCCTTGCCCCTGCAACCAGGGGCGGCCGGGCCGCTTGTGGCCTTATACCGTTGCGGGTTCGTCCCGCTTTTTTGCCACGCCCTGCCTTCATACTGCTGCCAATGCCTTCAGTCGTCGCATCTTCTGGCCGCCGAAAATCGGGTCATGTTGTCCTTGCCGGCATAGACCCTTCTACTTGATATTGATGATCTCGCTGCACGATGATGGCGGCGATGGTCACCCCCGTTGTCCATGATCAGCGCGATTCTATTTTTCATGTTTATGCCCCCTCTTATAGCGCATGTCGCCTTCCATCAGCTGGCCACAGCCGTCATACTGCGCCTACCTTTATCCAGCGCACCATACACCTGCTCGAACTGGCATTCAACCATCAACTTTATCGCGCCTTATTAATTTCATCCAAAGTCTTCTGCAAGTTGTCCTTGGCGTACTGATGATCAGGCGCAAACTGTAAGACCTTTTGCAAGGCATCGCTTGCTTCTTGCCATCGACCTTGCGCCATATAAATAGCCCCCAGACCGTTATAGGCCTCGGCAGAGACCTCAACCGGGGCACGGTCAGCCTGGATGACCTGCAGAAACTGACGACTGGCCTCGGCGAAGTCTTTCTGCTGGTAGAGGGCGAGGCCCAGGTTCAAACGCACCGGCAAATCATTCGGGGCCTGGGCCAAGGCCTTGTTGAAGTGGCCCACTGCCGTCGCTAGATTACCTTGCGCCGCCAGCAGCAATCCGAGGTTGCCATTGACTCCCTTGATGGATGGGTCAAGGGCCAGCGTCTTTTGGTAGGTGGTGATGGCTGCATCAATTTTACCGGTCGCCGCGTACAAATCGCCAAGATTGGCATGGGCAACGGCAAAGGCAGGATCGCTGGCGATGGCCTTCTGGTAGGAGGTTATCGCCTCGAAGGTCCGTTCACTTTTGTCAAACTCGATGCCGAGGTTAAAATAGGCATCACGGCGAGCCTCGGTCTTATAGGGATTATCCTTGTGGGTGTCCGACTCGACAAGTTCTATGGTCTTACGGAAAGCGGCGATGGCCGCCTCTGTTTGGTTGAGGATGCTGTAGGAAATGCCGAGATTGAAGGTGGATTTTTCATCGTCCGGCTTGAGCGCCAAAGCCTGTTGATAGAAGCCGATCGCCACTTCCTGTTGATTCTGCTGGGCCATGGCGTTGCCCAGGTTGCCATACGCCGTCCAACTCCGTGGATTGATGGTGATGGCGTGTTGATTAAAGGTGATGGAGTCTTGCCAGATCGGCACCTGGGTTGCGCTCTTGATGCCGAACAGAGCAAGGATCGCCAGGCTTATTCCCCAGGCTGCCTTGGACTTGGTTTGGTTTATGAACCAGCTTGCGGCCAAGGCCGGTCCCAGCATGGCCAGATAGAGATAGCGGTCCGCCACCGTCGAAATTAACTGAAAGGTAAAGGTGAAGATCCCTAAGACCGGCAGCAGTGAGAGCACAAAGATGCCGGCCGCCGCACGATATGCCCCCCTTGCCTTCCAGAAGAGGACGAAGGCGAGGATATAGGGCAGCAGCCCGGTCAGATAGTGCCAATCATGTTGCAGGACAAACTGCGGGGTGCGGCCATAATCGGGGCCCAAGTGGAGGGGCGCAAGCAATTTTAGGCAATAGAACGACAGGCTGTCGCCGCTGATCAGCAGACGCTGCCAGGCCGTTGGCAGGAATACATGCCGGGCCGCGGCCGTGGCCTGTGCCATCTTGGTCATGATGACAATCGGCAATACCATGATCACCCAAGGGGCAAAGTCGTAGGCGAGTTGTTTGATATTTTTATGGAGCAGCAACAGGCCAATGACTAAAGCCAGGAGCGGCACGACCACGGCGCCAGGTTTTGCCAGGAGTGCGGCCAGAAAAAAGCCAAGCGCCAGGAGATAAGACGCCTTTCGCCATCTGCCCACCGATGAAGACTGAGCGTAATCGATATAAAGCCATAAGGACAGGAGCGAAAAGAAAGCGCTGAGCAGGTCTTTACCGCCCGTGATCCAGGCGACTGGTTCCACCTGCACGGGGTGAATGGCAAAGAGCAGGGCGCCAAGCAAGGTGGCCCAGTCATTATTGACGAAACGGCGGACAATGAAAAAGACCAGGCAAGCGTTTGCCAGGTGCAGCAACAGGTTGGTCGTATGGAAGAGATAGGGGTTCAGTTCGGTCGCGTGGCCGGCCGGGAGGAATGAGGCGACCTTGGCCTGCAACGACCAGAAATTATAGGTCAGGGGGATATACATCCCGGCAAATGGCTTTTGCCAGAAATGGACCAGATTGGCGGGGGTGAGCCTGGTGACCAGCTCATTTTGGTAGATGTTTTGATTGTCGTCATACTCCAAAAACTCATGGCCAGTGACCTGAAAAAAGACCATGAGAACCGCCAGTACGAGAAGTGCCAGCGGCCAACGATTTTGACCTATGGCCACGGGATGAGGCCTTTTTGGGATGGGTTGTGGTTGAGCCATGCTGTCGACCTTTTTGGCACTAAGCCGCGCGTGACAATGGATGGACTTCTGTGTCCAAACGGTCTGCCAGGGCTTCCTGGGCTACTTCCATATCATAATGGGTCTGTAGATTAAGCCAGAACTGCGCCTCCATGCCAAAGAAGCGTCCAAGGCGGAGTGCCGTGTCGGCGGTTATGGATCGCCTGCCATGCACAATCTCGTTGATACGGCGTGCGGTTACCCCAATATCTTTGGCCAGACGATACTGAGTGACACCCATCGGTTCCAGAAACTCGGTCACCAGTATCTCGCCAGGGTGGATGGGAGGAAAATCTCGTTTGGTCATAGTCTCACCTCTCTAATGATAATCAACGATTTCAACATCAAAGGCGTCGTTGCCTTGCCAAAGGAAGCAGACGCGCCATTGCTTGTTGATCCTGATGCTGTGCTGCCCTTCTCGGTCATGATGTAAAACTTCCAGATGATTGGAGGGCGGGATACGCAAGGTGTCAAGAATGCTGGCGGCATGAAGCATTTTCAGCTTGATAGCCGCCGCCCGTTGGATAGCCTGGGGCAGCTTGGCAGAAAATTGCCCGTAAAAAAGCTTTTCGGTTTCCTTGCATTTGAAAGTCTTTATCATGGCTCTATATTATCCATTAAGGATACTATCGTCAATGGATAATATATGCAGACCAGATAGCAAATGGGTACAGGGTAGAGTTTTTGCCATTCGCCTCAAGTTTTGATGACATCTCCTCCATATCTTGACAGGTCCCCTGGAAAACTGTACATCGTGCAGACGGTAACCAATTATGGATAATGCAAACGACAGACAGCAACTGCTGCGGGCTATTCCCAAGGTTGATGAATTCCTCGGTTGGCTGGTTGGTGGTGAGGATGAGGATCAGTCCAATCCCTCTCTGGGGGGGGCTCGATTGCCTCGTGAATTGGCATGTGCACCGCTCACCCTGATCAAAAAGGCGGTGCGTCAAACTCTGGCCGCGAGTCGTCAGGCCATCCTTGACGGCTTCATCACCGAGCCGGGGAGCCTGAGTGATGAGGTCTTGCTCACTGATTGCAGCGGGCGGCTTAAGGACATGCTGCAACCGAATTTCCGGACCGTCATCAACGCCAGCGGCGTGGTGATCCATACCAATATGGGCCGCTCGCTGTTGCCTGACTCTGCCATGCAGGGGATTATGCGGGTAGGTCTGCACTATTCCAACCTGGAGTTTGACCTCAAAACCGGCAAGCGAGGCAGCCGCTACACCCTGGTTGAAGACATTCTCTGCGAGTTGACCGGGGCCGAGGCCGCCCTAGTGGTCAATAATAACGCTGCCGCCGTCCTCCTGGTCCTTGAGACCTTGGCGGCCGGACGTGAGGTCATCGTCTCCCGCGGCCAGCTGGTGGAGATTGGCGGCTCGTTTCGCATCCCCGAGGTTATGAAGAAGAGCGGGGCGCGACTGGTTGAGGTCGGTGCCACCAATCGCACCCATCTGCGCGATTACGAAGGGGCCATCTCCGCCGACACCGCCCTCTTGCTTAAGGTCCATACCAGCAATTACCGGATGATCGGTTTTACCTCGGAAGTACCGCTTTCTGAGATGGTGGCGCTCGGCGCGCGCCATGGCGTCCCGGTCATGGAGGACCTTGGCAGCGGCTCACTGGTCGATCTGACCCGCTGCGGGCTGATCAAGGAACCAACCGTGGGTGAGGTGGTGGCGAGCGGAGTTGATGTGGTGACCTTCAGCGGCGATAAGCTCTTGGGCGGACCCCAGGCCGGTTTGATCGTCGGACGTAAGGCCATAATCGATCAAATCAAGAAGAACCCCCTGAACCGGGCACTGCGGATTGATAAGTTTACCCTGGCCGGGCTTGAGGGGGTCTTGCGGCTCTATTATGATGAGCGTCAGGCCATGCGCACCATCCCGACGCTACGCATGTTGAGCGCCACCCGGCAGGAGATTGGCAAGCGGGCCAGTCGGCTCAAGCGCTTGCTGCAAAAGGACCTGACGGGGCATTGCCAAATCGACCTGCTGGACACGGAGTCGCGGGTCGGCGGCGGGGCCTTGCCCGAGCAGGGTCTGCCCTCCAAGGCCTTGGCGCTGCGGCCTGTGTCCATTTCGGTCAATGCCCTGGAAGAGGGGCTCCGACGCCTGGCCTTGCCGATCATCGGTCGCATTGAAAACGAGGCATTACTCCTTGACCTGCGGACGGTCTCTGATCAGGAAGTCAGGGCCCTAGCTCAGGGATTATTGGAATTTTTTCGTAGCTTGCCTACAGGATAAGAGGTTGTTATGGGATTTCCCTGCATCATCGGCAATGAGACCTTGACCCGGCATGATTTTTATCGCTTTGAGCTGCAATTTACCAAGTCGGTCCTAGATTTTTTCCCCTGCGAGACAGTCCAGTTCTGCACCGATGAGATCGAGGGCGAGGAGAGTCACGTTGCCCAGTCGGCAGAGGGGGGAGCATTCCCCCCTGGCGGTGGTCTTTCTGAGACAAGACGGGCCGGGATCAATCTGGTTCGGCAGGGGCAGAAGCCGGTGATCGACGCCCTGGCCCAGGTCTTGTACCTACCGATCTGGAGCAAAGCCGATTTGCTGGCGGTGGCTGTGCTCTCCGGTGGCGGGCGGGACCTCTATGGCCGTTATTCCGAGGATTGGTTGCTGGAGCGGGCCAGGCTCGTTACCAGGGAATTTGCCTTGATCAAACGCTGGAGCCAGGACCCGGCCTCCGGGGTGTTGAACGCGACCCATCTACGGATGGAACTAAATATCCTGCTGAATCTGGTCGCTAGCCTTTCGCCCATGACCGCCTGTCAGCTCTTGTTGATTGAAGTCGCACAGCGAAACCAGGATGCCGGTCAGGCCTTGCGCAATATTAGCCGTACTGCCGCCTATCTCGATTCTTTGGTGGGCAATCTGGCTGCGCTGCATCACCTGGGGGCTGGTGTCTTTGCCTTGATCTTGCACTGCGATAACCTTGATGAGGCCCAAAAGATAGGCTATGCGCTGCTTCGCAAATTAAAGCGGCAGGGGACCCAGAAGGTCCATATCGGCATTGCCCCATGGGCCATTACCGAGCAAAATCAGGAGTGCACACCGGAAGAGGGGGGGGCAAAGTTAAGTCCACCCATGATGGTGGCAGACCGTCTGCTCAATATGGCTTGGGAGGCCCTGAGTACTGCCCGCGAGCGTGGCACTTTTGCCATGAACGTGGCCTCGGACTCAGGGGCCGATCAGCACCTGTTGGCCCCTCTGGCCCCGGAGGTCCTTGCTCAGTTGAAGCGACTTTGGCAGGGCGAAAATCAGTTTTCGATTATCTTTCTCCAGAAGGACTTGGCGGACCAGCAGGAGTTTTCGGTCCGGGTCCGGGCCTTGCTCGGGGTGGGGGCTGTGCTTATCGCACTTGACGCCAACCGGGCGCTTATCTACCTGGCAGGGATTGACGAACAGGTGGCTGCCGATTGGGCTGGCGGGCTTGCCAACCGCATCGTGCAATTGGGGATCGGCACCTTTTCCATGGGCATTGCCAGCTATCCGTGCCCAGGCTTTCATAAGGCAGATGTCCCGCAAAACGCCAAGAAGGCCTTGGTGCATACCCAATTTTTCGGGGCCGGGACCATCACCTCCTTTAGCGGGGTGAGCTTAAATATCAGCGGCGATGTCTATTACAATGAGGGCGATCTGGTCAGCGCCATCCGCGAGTACCGTTTGGGGTTGAATCTCAATCCAGATAACGTCAATCTCTTGAACAGTCTCGGGGTGATCTACGCCCAGATCGAGGCCTACGCCAAGGCCATCCCCCTCTTTGAGAAGGTGATTGGGCTGAACCCTGGCGACTTCATGGCCTTGTTCAATCTCGGCTTTGCCTATCTCTGCCATGGTGAATCTGACAAGGCCCTGGCCTATTTTGAGCAGGCGGAAAAGATTGATGATTCCTATTTTGATTTGCTGCTTCAGCTCGGCCAAATCTATTGTCAACGCGGCCAGTATAAGAGGGCGGTCAAGGTGTTGACCAAGGCCGAAAAAACAGTCCACGGTCAAGCTCCCTCCGCTGATAGTAAGCCATGGGAGCGCTGTGAGCCTTGGCAAGGCGATAATCCAGAGCTTGGTCATGGTCTGGTCTATCGGTATCTGGGGGAGGCGTATAAGGGGACCGGCAAGAACCGGGAGGCCATGACCTACCTGCAGCGGGCCGCCCGCTATAACAGCCGAGACAGCGAGGCCTTGAGTATGCTCGGCGAGTTGTACGCCGCTGAAAAGCAGGGCCTGGACATTGCCTTGGCCTTTTGCCGTCAGGCGGTGGAGATTGACAGCGGCAAGGCCGCCTATTGGTATCGGATGGCCTTGGTCTTAGACTGCCGGGAGGAATGGGATGAGGCCCAGGCAGCGGTTCAGCACTGCCTGGCCTTAAGTGCCAAGCATGTTGAGGCCTTGATGTTGAAGGCTATAATCCATGAGAAGATGAAGCAAACGCAGTTGGCGCGAGTCACCTATGAAAAAATCCTGCGACTCGATGGTACTCATGCCCGCGCTGCCAAGGCCTTAAAGAAAATTAACCAGACCAGGAGATAACATGTTGCACCTCAATAATAATGCTAATTTCAGCGATAAGCAGCAGTATTCGTTGGATAATTTTAATGTCGGCGATTCCTGGCGTTTGTTCAGGATCATGTCGGAATTTGTCGATGGTTTTGACAGTCTTTCCGAGATCAAGCGGCCGGCAGTCTCCATATTTGGATCGGCCCGGGTGAAACCGGATGAAAAGTATTATCAGGTCGCCGAGGCCATTGCCGGGGGCTTGGCGCGGGCTGGATATGCAGTCATCACCGGTGGTGGCCCGGGGATTATGGAGGCGGCCAACAAGGGGGCTATGGAGGCCGGGGGGATTTCAGTGGGCTTAAATATCAATCTGCCCTTTGAGCAGGAGCCAAACGCTTACGCTAATCTGCCGCTCAGTTTCAAGTATTTCTTTGTCCGTAAGGTCATGTTCATCAAGTACGCCATGGCCTTTGTCGGCATGCCGGGCGGTTTTGGCACCCTTGATGAGCTGTTCGAGGCGGTTACCCTGATCCAGACGCGGCGGATCAAGAGCTTCCCGATCATTTTGGTGGGGCGGGAGTATTGGACGGGGCTGGTGGACTGGATCAAGGAACAGATGCTCGCCGCCGGTAATATTCATGGCGAAGATATGCTGTTTTTTAATATCTTGGATGACCCGGAAGAGGTGGTGAGTACCATCCGGCGGACTGTGATAATCTGATTCCAGTTCGCATTCGAGCTGACACCTTTTGGAATAGAAAGCGATTTTAGAGCCGCTTAAATCGCTTGGGCTTCGACTCCGCTCAG
>JANNQL010000083.1:0-7703 GCA_031400755.1 Pseudomonadota bacterium
ACGATGAGTCTGGGGGGAAAAAGCGCCGTGTCGTCATCGTCGATGTCGAGACCACCGGCCTGTCGGCAGCCCATGAAGGCCGGGTGATCGAGGTCGGCCTGGTGGCGGTGGAGGATGGTTGCGTGGTTGCCGAATATGACACCCTGATCGATTGCGGGGCATTCATCAGCTCCGGTGCCTTCCGGGTACACGGCATCTCCGAGGCCATGCTGGCCGGGCAGCCTTCCCCCGCCGAAGTCTGGCCACAGGTTGCGGAGTTCGTGGGCACCTCGCCGCTCGTGGCCCACAACGCCCCCTTTGACCGCGCCTTTGTCAGCCGGGAATTGGCGCTTCTCGGGCAGGCGATGGGCAACCCATGGCACTGCACCGTGCGCCTGGCAAGGAAGAGGTTGCCGCAACTGCCCAACCACCGGCTGGAAACAGTGTATCGGTATCTGTTTGGCGAATTGCCATGCACGGTGCAACGACATCGGGCCTTGGACGATGCCCGGCTCACGGCGCGGGTTTGGTTGGAGTTGGAGGGAAGATGATGGATGATGCGACGTATTTTCGGTACTGGGGGAAGGCGGAGAAAGATGGCCAGCACTATCATTTGCTACCCTACCATTGTCTTGATGTTGCGGCAGTTGGGCATTGGCTGTTGTCGAACAATGCCGAGCTACGTCATAAATTTACCGACATCATTGGCGCTGACGAGGCGTTCTGCTGTCGTTTGCTGGTTCAGTTTCTGGCGTTTCACGACTTCGGCAAGTTCTCCGAGAGCTTCCAAAATCTCCGGCCAGACCTTCTGGAAAAGCTGCAAAGCCTCACAAGCACTAAGCCCTATACTGTTCGACATGACAGCCTTGGCAATCTGTTTCTCAAAAACGCAATTGAAAGAGAGGCATCACCACTCTTCCTCAGAAAAAACATTCGGCAAGATGAGTGGCAAGATGCCATCATGGCGGTAGTCAAGGCGCATACGGGCCACCATGGCGTCCCGCCTCAGATGCAAGGAGCGAACGGTATGCCATTGCGTTTCCTCAATTTCTTTAACGAGGATAATGCGTTGGCCGCCGATCAGTTTATTCAGCAAGCCGCCGGGCTTTTTTGTAGTCGGATTGCCGAGGCTGACCTTCCTTTACCCTTCGAGATTGAAGAACGGATAAAAAAGTCGTCTTGGCTGATGGCCGGTTTTACTGTCCTCTGCGATTGGCTGGGATCGAACAGTCAGTGGTTCCCATTTTGCAAAGAGGTGATGCCGCTTGAAGATTACTGGACAACCCGCGCCTTGTCACAGGCCGAGCGGGCGATCCGAGAGGCAGGGATCAATGCCAAACCACAACCTGCAAAACAGTCTGATTTTCTTTCTTTATTTCCGAAGATTACCACGCCCACGCCATTACAGAAATATGTTAGCGAATGCCATATTGGGACTTCGCCACGGTTATTCATTCTCGAAGACGTTACCGGCTCCGGTAAGACGGAAGCGGCGCTTGTCTTGGCCAGTCGATTGATGGTTGCCGGTCTTGGCAACGGTTTGTTTGTGGCCTTGCCGACCATGGCCACCTCCAACGCCATGTATGAACGGATGGCCAAAGTCTACCGCAGATTGTTTGCAGGTGGAGTGTCCCCATCTCTCGTCCTGGCCCACGGGGCACGGCATCTTTCAGACTCATTTATGGCTTCGGTTACCAACTACGGCACACAGGCCACGGATGAAGAAGCCACCGCCCAATGCTCCGAATGGTTGGCGGATAACCGGAAGAAGGCGCTGCTAGCCGATGTGGGGGTGGGGACACTCGACCAGGCGCTATTGGCGGTGCTTCCCTCCCGTTTCCAGTCCCTGCGTCTTTTGGGCTTGGCGGGCCATATCCTGATTATTGACGAGGTTCATGCCTATGACCCCTACATGAACAAGTTGTTGCGGACTTTGTTGACCTTTCATGCCGCTTTTGGGGGGAGCGCAATCCTCCTTTCGGCAACCTTGCCCACGCATATCCGAAGGGGATTCATCGCCGCTTTTGCCAGTGGTTGTGCCGACCATCAAAATATCACACTGCAAAATGATGCCTATCCATTGGTGACGGCCTTCAGCCAGGAAGGAGGGACAACCGAAATACCTATCGAGGCGATTCCACAGCGTTGTTGTCGGGTGGAAGTCAAGCTTATTGCCAAGCAGGATGAGATCGAAGACTTGATCGTTGAGGCGGCAAACCGAGGGAGGTGCGTCTGCTGGATCAGGAACACCGTGCATGATGCGCTAAACGGGTACGTGAGTTTGAAGGAAAAGCTGGGTGAAAGAAACCTAAGCCTCTTTCACGCCCGGTTTGCCATGGGGGACAGACTGGAAATCGAAAATGCGGTCATTGCCGCTTTTGGCAAGGAAAGTACAGCTCAGGAACGGAGTGGCAAAGTTTTGATCGCCACGCAAGTGGTCGAACAATCCCTTGATCTGGATTTTGATTTTTTGGTCTCCGACCTGGCACCCATGGATCTTTTGATCCAACGCGCCGGCAGGCTTCACCGCCACCGGCGCGATGAGCATGGAAACCAGCTGTCCGAAGGGCCTGACAGGCGAGAATCTCCCTGCCTGATTATCCATGGGCCTCTGCCTGAAGAGAGTGCCGCGACTAACTGGTACAAGGAGGCTTTCCCCAAGGCAGCTTTCGTCTATCCGAGTCATGGTTGTCTCTGGTTGACGGCCCGGTTGTTGGCCGACAAAAAAGCGCTGACGATGCCTGACGATGCGCGGGAATTGATCGAAGCCGCTTTTTCAGAGAGTGCCAACACAATTCCTGCACCGCTTCGGCAGCGTGACGAACAGGCGGCAGCACAATGGCAGGCCGATCAATCCCTTGCCCATATCAACATGCTGAAGCTTGCAGAGGGTTACACTGCTACGGTGAACCAGTGGCGGGAGGACATGAAAACGCCAACCAGGCTGGGTGCGTTGGATACCACTCTTCGCCTGGCCCGCTGGGATGGGATGAATCTTACGCCATGGTATCCGCATGAGAAACACCCGTGGGACATGAGCCAAGTAGGCGTCGGAAACTTTTTGGCGGCTACGGAAGTTATGCATGATGGTCCTTTGGGGGATGCGGTTAGCCGCCTGAAGGAGCAGTTGCCGGACAAAGGCAAGTGGAGTGTTCTTGTGCCGCTTGAACAGGAAACGGATGGCGGTTGGCAGGGCGAAGTACTGAATAAAGATGGGATAAACATGGTGCTAGAATATGACCGGTTGACCGGGGTAATGATCACAAAGAAGGAGGGATAAATGCAGTTCAATCTGATTGATGAACGATGGATACCGGTAAGGCGACAGGATGGCACGACAACCCGGATTGCCCCTTGGGAGGTCACGGCAGGATTTGCCGATAATCCGGTAGTGGCCCTTGATGCCCCCCGCCCGGATTTTAACGGCGCTCTGATACAGTTCCTGATTGGGCTTGTACAAACAGCCGCCACACCGAGGAGTGGCGCTGAATGGCGGCAGCGGCTCAGTGACCCGCCCACGCCAGAGGAACTGAAGGAGAAGTTTGCTTCGATTCGTCACGCCTTTGAGTTAGGAGGAGACGGGGCGAGATTCATGCAGGATTTGGAGGATATTTCAGCAGACCATGGTGGAGTGGATGGCTTGCTGATAGAAACGCCAGGCCAAAACGCTCTGGTCAATAATACGGATCATTTCATCAAGCGCAGCACTGGTGAGGGGATGTGTCCGACTTGTTGCGCCACGGCCCTTTTTGCCTTCCAGACCAACTCGCCTTCCGGTGGCCCTGGATATATGACCTCGTTACGCGGTGGTGGCCCTTTAACGACGCTTGTATTGGGCGACAACCATCACAACACTTTATGGCAGCTTATCTATTTGAATGTCTTGGAGCACGGCAAATTTTCCAACATCTGTGGCAATCCAGACTTGGTTGAAGGCAAGTATACATTTCCCTGGCTCGGAGAAACAAAAAAGGGAAAACGAAGAAAAGGGGAAGTATTCTATGGGGAGGATACCGCTCCGCAAGATGCCCACCCGGCAACTATGTTTTGGGCCATGCCACGTCGCATACGGTTGAACCTAACCGATATTTCATCAGGGTCTTGCGACGTTTGCGGAAATAGTTCCGATAGTCTTGTCACTTCGTACAAGGAAGTAAATGGTGGGGCAAGCTACAATGGTTGGCTCCATCCTCTGTCGCCATACTACGAACAAACGACAAAAGAGAAAACAAGTGTTCTCCCTGTTCATGCACAACCGGGAGGCATGACCTATCGCCATTGGCTGGGCTTTGTTGTCCAAGACGGAAACGAAAAAAAGATGCCAGCACGAATTGTTCATGAATTTATTTATGAACGTTGGACCGAGAAAAGTGGCTGGCAATTCCGTTTATGGGGCTTTGGCTACGACATGGACAATATGAAGGCCCGTTGTTGGTACGAGGCTACTATGCCGTTACTCAGTGTGAATACTTCAATTCGTAGCGAATATGAAGAAGGTGTTGCTAACATGGTTAGGGCTGCTGCTGAGATCGCCAGTAATACGAGGAGCGCATTAAAAAAGGCATGGTTCAAACGTCCCGGAGATGCCAAAGGCGATACAACCTTTCTGGATAGCAGTTTCTGGCAGCAGACCGAACCTGAATTTTATACGGCAATTGGCAACTTGAAGGTTTCGCTGGAGTTGGGTAGCGATACCCTAGCGGCCAGTAAACAATGGCTAGAGGCCCTCTGTAATTGCTCATTAAAGCTTTTTGACGCCTATGTTTATGAAGCACCAATAGAAGACGCCGACCCCAAGCGGGTGGTTATTGCCCGCAAGGAGTTGGAACAATTCAACCGGGGGAAGAAGATCAAGTTGCTGCTCGGTCTTCCCGTAACGCAAAAGGCCGCTGGCACTGGGGCAAAAAAAGCGCGGAAGAAGTAGAATTAAAAAGGACAGGGGCTTTGGTAGCAAAAACTTGAAAGGAGGACACATGAGCACACCGTATTTGCAGTTTGGAAATGATTCACCCGAGTTACAGGCGCTTGTTGCCTGGTGGTGCGCACTTGATGACAACCGGGGTGACCGGGCCGAGCTTCGGCGATGCGCCACTTTGGCCGAGGTGGCATTCACCCCGGCTTATCATCGGTTGCGCCACGCAGTAAGCCGATCTGGTGGGGTGAATGATGACAGCCTAGCTCTGGTGGCTGGTCTGGTCGCCCGCATAAAAAACAACTTACTGGGGAGCACTGTCGTGAAACAGATGGCAACCGGCAAGTCGGATGGTTCTGCCAAGGTTAGCGGCCTGCGGTTCCGCCGTTTGCTCAAGGTCAAGGAACCGGAAGAGCTGTTTACCGCCCTTGGCCGCGTCCTTGCCCTGCTGGGCGGTACGGCAAACCTACAGAGCCTTGCCAAGAGTGTGTATTTTTGGAACGACAGAACCCGCAAACAATGGGCGTTTGAATACTACTCGCAATCACCGTCAGAAAAATAATCACATTACCCTATAAAAGGAGAATCCGAACATGAGTACCTTTATTCAACTGCACCTACTGACCTCATATCCCCCGTCCAACCTCAATCGCGATGACCTGGGCCGTCCTAAAACCGCCGTAATGGGCGGCAAGACCCGCTTACGGGTTTCATCCCAGAGCCTCAAACGGGCTTGGCGGACGTCTGACCTTTTTGAATCTGCATTGGCGGGGCATATCGGCACCCGCACCAAAGCAATGGGCGTCGAGGTGTTCAATGCGCTACGTGAAAAGGATGTAGCTGAGAATAAGGCGATGGAATGGGCCAAGCAGATTGCCGAAGTATTCGGCAAAAGCAAAAAGGCCAATGCCGCCAAGCCCACGGAAGAGTTGGAAATCGAGCAACTTGCCCACTTCAGCCCGGAGGAAAAAAATGCCATTTTCGCTCTTGCCGGTAAGCTGGCTTCGAGCAACACCGCACCCTCAGATGATGATCTCAAGCTTTTGCAGAAGAGGCATACAGCCGTAGATATCGCCATGTTTGGCCGGATGCTGGCCAGTGCACCGGCATACAATACGGAAGCTGCCGTCCAAGTCGCCCACGCCATCACCGTGCATGACGTGGCGGTCGAAGACGACTATTTCACCGCGGTGGATGATTTAAATAACGGAGCGGAAGATATGGGCGCGGCCCATATTGGCGAAACCGAGTTTGCGGCTGGGGTCTTCTATCTCTACCTCTGCATCAACCGTGATCTGCTGGAAGAAAATTTGTGCGGCGATAAAGTTCTTGCCGCCAAGACGCTTGCCGCGCTGGTAGAGGCAGCGGCCAAGGTGGCACCGAATGGTAAGCAAAATAGCTTCGCCTCCCGCGCTTATGCCTCCTACCTCTTGGCAGAGAAGGGCGAACAGCAACCCCGCTCCCTCTCCGTCGCCTTCCTCAAACCAGTGCGTGGGCAAGATGTTATGCAGCAGGCTATTGCCGAGATCGAAAACAAACGGGCAACCATGGAAACAGTTTACGGCCCCTGCGCCGAGTCGTTGAAAGTGATGAATGCCGAAACCGGCAAAGGGAGTCTGGCCGAAATCATTACCTTCGTGAAGGAGTAGACCATGCGTGACTATCTTCTGTTTCGCCTGTACGGCCCATTGGCCGCTTGGGGGGATATTGCGGTGGGTGTGTACCGCCCCACCTTTGCCTACCCAAGTAAGTCGGCCATTGTCGGGCTATTGGCTGCCGCCCTCGGCATCCGCCGCGATGAAGAGGAACGCCAAGTAACCTTAGCGGCAGCCGTATCTTTTGCCGTTCGCGTTGATTCCATGGGGGTACTTTTGCGGGACTATCACACAACAGAAACACCACGCGGCACAGAATGCGCAACGAGACGCCTTGAAATTCTAGCTGTAAAAAATCAAAAAAAGTCTGTTCGCAAGTTTGAAGGAACTATCCTTTCTACAAGGGATTACCGTTGCGATGCCGCCTATACCGTGGCGATTTCCGTAACAAATGGTTCCAACCACACCGTTTCAGGCCTGGCCTCAGCCTTGGCAAAGCCGGTCTTTGCCCTCTATCTAGGCCGTAAGTCATGTCCGCTGGCCATGCCCCTTCAACCAAGGGTCATTCACGCGCCAACTCTACGGGAGGCGTTGGAGGCTATGCCGCCAGCCGACGAGTTGGCGGATATTATTCCCAATGGGGTGGCTTCGGTTTACTGGGAAGGTGACCAGGCAAGCGGACTTGAACGCCATCAGGTCATCACCCGGCGTGACGCACCTCGCTCCCGCAAGCGTTGGCAATTCGATGAACGTCGCGAAAACTGCGGCACATTGCAAAAAGGGGGCGAGCCATGTACTTCAGCATGATAAAATTGCGTCAAGGCATTACCCCGCACGACATTACCAAATTAACCAAACTGCAAGGCTATAATGCCCATCGGCTTGTCTGGAACCTATTCGCCGATCATCCAGACCGGCAACGTGATTTCCTTTATCGCCAGGAAACCGTCAACGGCTGGCCAACCTTCTACACGGTTTCGGAGCGAGAACCAGAAGATAATAATGGAGTATGGGAGGTCTTGCCGAAACAATACAACCCACAACTCCGAGCTGGTCAGCGCCTGGGCTTTACCCTCTGCGCCAACCCGATCCGTTCCCGGCGTGATGACAATGGCCATCAACAACGACATGACGTGGTCATGGAGGCCAAGCTCAAGCTGAAGGAACAGGGGGAGAGCTTTAATCTCCCGGAAATTGTTCAAGAGAACGGATTTCAC
>JANNQL010000084.1:0-8281 GCA_031400755.1 Pseudomonadota bacterium
CAAGATAAGAGACAGACAACTCAACCGCAGGGATGACTAGCCAGGATGACTTCAATCCCGCTGCCCACTTGCAGATCGGCGGCTATCTGGAAGATCCAGACATCATCGGCGCCGCCGGTGAGGGTGAGGTCAGCTCCCGTAATCAAAGCCGTATCCGTGAATTTATAGAGACCAGGACTGAGGTTCTGCCCGCCGATATTGCCGCCGTTGGGATTCAGGTAAGGTCCCGTTGGTACGGGGGTTCGTCCAGCGGCGTCGTTGTAGGCAATGGTCAAATCACTTTTAGCCGTGGTTAACATGACTGGGTCCATCACCGAACCTGCCGGCCCCGTATTATCGACGGCATAGATTGTCCCGGTCACTTGTGCGGCTGTCAGGCCTATGGCAGCGCCGTCAATCGGACTCGCCCCGGCATCCCCGACAATGGCGCCCCCGCCAGTGGTAGTGATCGCTGCCCCGGAAAGAATTGTGAAGCGGTCAGTCGAACCAAGGTCTACTGCTGAAGGGCCTGCTGCCATAACGGGTGGCGTCATCATAAAGCCAGCCGCCAGGGCAAAGCCTATGGCCATCCGTTTTATTCCATGTACTGGGAGTGCTTCTAGTTTGTACGTTTTCATTCTGTCGCCTTTCTTCAAAGTTTTAATGCTTCTTTAAAAGTGCTTTTCAAGTAGAGCAGTAAGCAAATCAGCGCACTGTTTTCGTTATAGGAAGAGTTGAATACAACTACCGTGCCATAGGTGCATTACGGAGGTAAGATGAGAGCAACGGGTTGATAGTGTAGGATAAAATTGAGAAAGTGTAATAGGAGAAAATGGTAAATCCGTCAAAGGCAGGTATCGCATTTAACAGAACTGTCATATGTGATGGAAAGTTGGTGAAGCACCAAAAAACTTTACTTAAGTGAGCGCATGCCTTCAATTAATAAGACTTTGCTCATTCCTGCTATTCAGTGGACTCTGACCCGCCCCTAAGCCTGTGTCCCCCGAGATCCGATAGGCGTTCTTGCCGGCGGACTTGGCCTCGTACAAGGCCAGGTCCGCGCTCTTCATCAGTGTCTCTGCGTCCTCGCCGTGGACAGGGTAGATGCCGATGCCGGCGCTGGCGGTTATGCGGACGGACAGGCTCGCGATATCATAGGGTTGCGCCACTGCCTCGATAACTTTTAACGCCACCGTGGCCGCATCGTCGGGGCCGCTGACATGCCACAGCGCTATCATGAATTCGTCGCCGCCCAGGCGCGCCACCGTATCCTCTTCGCGCACCGTTGCCACCAGACGTCCGGCGACCATTTTCAGCAACTCGTCCCCGACGCCGTGCCCTAGCGCGTCGTTGATCTGTTTGAATCCGTCCAAATCAAGATAGACCACCGCCATGGCGCTATTGTTTCTTCGCGCATGGACGAGGGCCGTCGCCATTCTGTCTGCTAGGAGCCGTCTGTTTGCAAGCCCGGTCAAGGGGTCATTCAGCGCCAGGGATTCCAGCACTTTGCCGTGCTTGCGGGCCGCCTTGTGCAGCAGACGGACTTCCAGCATGTTATGGACCCGCAGCAGCACCTCAGCCAGATCGAATGGTTTGCTGATAAAATCTTTGGCGCCGTTTTGCAGCGCACGCAGCTTATGCGCCGGATGGGCGGTAACGGCCAGCACCGGCAGGTAGCCTTCGGTTTCGATTTTCTTCAGGCCTTCCATCACCTGAAATCCGTCCATGCCGGGCATCTGCAGATCGAGCAGGACAAGGTCGTAGTCATTTTTGCGATGAAGCTCGCAGACCTGGCCTGGATTCGTCGTGGAGGCGATAGATACATAGCCGGCGGCGCGCAGCATCTGGTCGAGCAGCAGGACGTTGGCTTGCTTATCGTCTACGATCAGGATTTTGCCGTGCAGAATGTCGGATGCCTTGATCATGGGAATCGCAGCTCCTCATCGGCCAGCGACACTGGTTCCTGCGACATCGGCACTTGCCCGGACTCGACCTTGGCGAGATCGAGGATTTCGTCGATCAACTTCAGCAGATGCCATCCCGCCTGCAGAATCTGGGCGATGCTTTCCTGCTGAGCGGCGGTTGGCGGCGTGGAATCAGACTCCATCAATTGGCCGAAGCCGAGGATGGCATTAAGCGGCGAACGCAGTTCATGGCTCATGCTGGAAAGAAATTCGGATTTGGCATGGTTGGCTTTTTCCGCCACAAACTTGGCGCTCTCCAGCTCGACGTTCTTTTCCTGCAGCACCTGATCCAAGCGATTGCGTTCGGTGACGTCGCGCGCCGCAGCGAACACCCCCTGCAACCTCCTGTCCCGATCATATAAGGTGGTCGCATTGTACGACACCACGGTTTCCTTGCCATCCCTGGCGCGCGCGGTAAGCTCGTAGTCGGTGACCTTTTTTTCGCTCAACACCAGTTTGATACTCGCCTCGGCCTGCTCCGGATCGGTGAAGAAGCCCTTGAACGGCGCGCCGATCAATTCGTCGCGCGTGCAACCGGTGAGCGCCTCCATCTGTTTGTTGACGTCGGTGATGATACCGGACGGATCGGTGGTCATCAGCGCGTCGATGTTGGATTCAAACAAGGAGCGGGTGTAGAACTGATGATCGCGCAGACGCTGAGCGAGCTGTTTCTGCTCTTCCTCAATCTGCTTGCGGACAGTATTGTCGGTGCCGATCAACAGGTAGCCGATGATGGCATCTTGGGCATCGCGGAGCGCCGTGACCGAGACGACCGCCGGAAAGCGGCTGCCATTTTTGCGGATGTAGGTCAGCTCGTAGATGTCCTCGATGCCGCGCGAGGCCTTAAATACCAAGGCCTCAAAGCCCGGCGTGATCGGCGTTCCGAGCTCGATGCTCAACGCCATGGCGCGCGTGATTACTTCCTGCGGATCGGAGATGTCGGCCGGCGTGATCTTGTTCATCACGTCGGCGGCTGTGTAGCCCAGCATGCGTTCAGCGCCGACGTTAAATATCTGAATGACGCCATGCGCGTCGGTGGCGATGCTCGAAAAATTGGCGCTGTTGAAAATCGCGTTTTGCAGTGCCCCGGTTTTAAGCAAGGCCTCCTGGCGTTGGACTTCGGTGATGCCCTCAGAGGCGCCGTCGGTGGGGTTGAGCGTGGTGGAATGTTTCATTATTTTAGTCATGGCAAACCTTAAGTTAACGCGTGATGAGTCAAGGGGTATGGTGGAAGCGTGCTGATCATCTCGCAAAAAAAGTCACGGGATAGCTAAGCAAAAGGGCCGATATGCCACACAATGCAGTCGATCGGCCCTTTTACTTAACCATCAAAACTATTTACACAAATTCCTTACAGTCCGATAAACCCGCTATTCAAAGATTATCTGACCACCGGATGGTGGCCAGATAATCCTTTAAACAAACAGCCTTAAACGGTTCACAGCTTACTGCACAGTAAGATTCACCGACTCAACAAAATTTGGCTCATCTAAGTTGAAAAATCCATCCATAAACGAATCGACAGCAAACCAGACCGTGTATGAACCAACTGGCAAAGCGGGGATGTTCACCACTTCGGTGGCCGACAGACTAGACAAAGCACCTTGGAACCACGGATGAATATTTGCAATGTTACCATCAAACGATGTCCACTGAGCTGCATTGTTTAAGTAGTACCAACTTGAATCCGCCAGTGCTACAACCCACAAGTCTTTATTGGTTCCAGCATCAGCCCCCGCACTCATTTCCACGGTTACGGACACAGTCTCGGGGAAATTAGCAGTGACATCACCGGTTGCCCCATTAGCTTTTACGATTATGCTCGTTGGGGTTGTGCTCGTTGTAATCATGTTAATGCCGCTGTTTGTTGGCAGGTTGGCGCTGCTGCCGTTGAAGGTAACCCCGGCGACGAAGGCCAATGCCCTGCCTTTTATCGTGCTGCCGGTATTCATGGTGATGGCTTGGTCAGCCATGATCGTCCCCTTGAAGACGGAGGTTGTGCCAAGGACCGCTGAAGAGCCTACCTGCCAGAAGATGTTTTTGGCTTGGGCGCCGCCAGCGAGGACGACTTTAATGCCGTTGCCCACGGTCAGAGAGGACCCTATCTGGAAGATCCAGACATCATTGGCGCCGCCGGTGAGGGTGACGTCCGCGCCGGTAATCAAGGCCGCATCCGTAAATTTATAGAGGCCGGATACCAGGTTCATGCCGCCTATATTGCCGCCGTTTGGATTCAGAAAAGACCCCGTAGGTACGGGGGTGCGGTTAGCGGCATTGGTGTAGGCAATGGTCAGATCACTTTTAGCTGAGGTTAACAGGACAGGATTCATCACCGAACCTGCCGGACCCGCGTCATCGGTCGTATAGATGGTCCCGTTTACTTGAGCATCGGTAAACTGGATGGCAGCCCCGGTGATCGGACTTGCCCCGACATCTCCATAAATGGTGCCCCCACCAGTGGTGGTGACTGCTGCCCCGGACAGAATCGTGAAACGGGCGGCCGAGCCAAGGTTTATTGGTGAAAGGCCTACTGCCATTTCCATTATACTGTTGTTTGTGGTGGGCCGGCTGAAGCTTGCGCCGTTGAATGTGACCCCGGCGGTGAAGGCCAAGGCTCGGCCTTCAATGGTGCTGCTGGTATTCATGGTGATGGCTTGATCAGCCAGGATAGTCCCCTTGAAGTCGGAAAATGTATCAAGGACTGCTGAAGTGCCTACCTGCCAGAAGATGTTTTTGGCCTGGGCGTTGCCAGCCAGGACGACTTTAATGCCGCTGCCTACTTGCAGATCGGCCCCTACCTGGAAGATCCAGACATCAGTTGCGCCGCCGGTGAGGGTGACATCCGCGCCGGTGATCAAGGCCGTATCAGTGAATTTATAGAGGCCGGGGACGAGGTTCATGCCGCCGATATTGCCGCCGTTTGGATTAAGGAAATATCCAGTAGGGACGGGTGTTCTGCCTGCGGCGTCGTTGTAGGCTGTGGTCAAGGCACTTTTAGCCGAGTTTAAGCGCTCAGTATCCATTACCGAACCAGCCGGCCCGGCGTTATCGGTCGTATAGATGGTGCCGTTCACTTGTACGGCGTCAAAGCCTATGGCAGCGCCGGTGATCGGACTCGCCCCGACATTTCCTAGGATGGTCCCCCCACCTGTGGTGGTGACCGCAGTCCCGGCCAGAATCGTGAAATCGGCGGCCGAACCAAGGTCTACCGGCAAAGGGCCTACGGCCATGATGCCATTGTTGGTGGGCAGGCTGAAGCTGCTGCCGTTGAAGGTAACGCCGGCGGTAAAGGCCAATGCCCTGCCTTCAATGGTGCTGCTGGTCTTCAGGGTGATGGCTTGATCAGCCATGATAGTTCCCTTGAAGTCTGAGAATGTCTCAAGAACTGCTGAACTGCCTACCTGCCAAAAGATGTTTTTAGCTTGGGCGCCGCCAGCCAGGACAACTTTAATGCCGTTGCCTACAGTTAGTGAGGAGCCGATCTGGAAGATCCAGACATCATCAGGGCCGCCGGTAAGGGTGAGGTCAGCGCCGGTGATCAAGGCAGAACTCGTGAACTTGTAGAGGCCCGGGACGAGGTTCAGCCCGCCGAGATTAGCGCCGTTTGGATTCAGGAAAGACCCGGTAGGTACGGGGGTCCGATCTTTGGCGTCGTTGTAGGCAGTGGTCAAAGCACTTTTAGCGGCGCTTAACAGGACAGGATTCATTACCGAAGCTGCCGGACCTGCATCATTGACCGTATAGATTGTTCCTTTGACTTGCTCTGCGCTAAAGTGGATAGCAGCCCCGGTGATCGGACTCGCCCCGACATCTCCGTAAATGGTGCCATCACCCGTGGTGGTGATTGCTGCACCTGACAGAATCGTGAAACCAGAGGCCGAACCAAGGTCTACTGGTGAAGGGCCTGCTGCTGCCAATATGTTGTTTTGCTCTGTTGGCAGGATGGCGCTATTGCCGTTGAAGGTGACCCCGGCGACAAAGGCCAAGGCCCGGCCTTCCAGTGTGCTGCTGGTCTTCATGGTGATGGCTTGATCAGCCAGGATCGTCCCCTTGAAGTTGGAGAATGTCTCAATCACCGCTGAACTGCCTACCTGCCAGAAAATGTTTTCGGCCCTTGCGCCGCCAGCCAGGTTGACGTTAATGCCAGTGCCTACTGTCAGAGCGGTCCCTATCTGGAAGACCCAGACATCATCAGGGCCGCCGGTGAGGGTGAGGTCGTCGCCGGTGATCAAGGCCTGAGTTGTGAATTTATAGAGGCCAGGGACGAGGTTCAGCCCGCCAAGATTTGCGCCATTGGGGTCCAGGAAAGACCCTGTAGGTACGGGTGTTCGTCCTGCGGCGTCATCGTAGGCAATGGTCAAATCACTTTTGGCAGCACTTAAACGGACAGAATCCATCACCGAACCTGCCGGACCGG
Organism: Pseudomonadota bacterium; assembly: GCA_031400755.1. Classification (GTDB taxonomy): domain Bacteria; phylum Desulfobacterota; class Desulfobulbia; order Desulfobulbales; family VMSU01; genus VMSU01. Next base: position 6,361 of record JANNQL010000084.1, read on the forward strand.
CATTGTCGACTGAATAGATTGTCCCGTTTACTTGAGCTGCGGTAAGGCCGATGGCAGCGCCGGTGATCGGACTTGCCCCGACATCCCCGACAATGGCGCCACCACCCGTTGAGGTGAGCGCGGCCCCGGACAGAATCGTGAAGTCGGCGGCCGAACCAAGGTCTATGGGCATCGGGCCAACGGCCATGATGCCGTTGTTGGTTGGCAGGCTGAAGCTACTGCCGTTGAAGGTGACCCCGGCGACAAAGGCCAATGCTCTGCCTTCAATGGTGCTACCGGTATTCAGCGTAATGGCTTGGTCAGCCATGATAGTTCCCTTGAAGACGGAGGTCGTGCCAAGGACCGCTGAACTGCCTACTTGCCAGAAAATGTTTTTGGCTTGGGCGCCGCCAGCCAAGTTGACTTTAATGTCGTTGCCCACGTTCAGAGCTGATCCTACCTGGAAGATCCAGACATCATCCGCACCGCCGGTGAGGGTGACGTCCGCGCCGGTTATCGAAGCCGTGCTCGTGAATTTATAGAGGCCAGGGACGAGGTTCAGCCCGCCGAGATTTGCGCCGTTTGGATTCAGAAAAGAGCCGGTAGGTACTGGTGTGCGGTTCGCGGCATCGTTGTAGGCCGTGGTCAAAGCACTTTTAGCTGCGGTTAACATGACCGGGTCCATCACCGAACCTGCCGGACCCGCATTATTGACTGTATAGATTGTTCCGTTTACTTGATCTGCGGTAAAGTGGATGGCGGCTCCGGTGATTGGACTCGCCCCGACATCCCCATAAATGGTGCCTCCCCCTGTGGTGGTGACTGCTGCTCCGGCCAGAATCGTGAAATGGGCCGCCGAACCTAGATCTACTGCCAACGGGCCTGCTGCCATAACGGGTGGCGTCAACATCATACCCCCCGCCAAGGCTAGGCCGATGGCCATCCCTTTTAGTCCTTTTGCTTTAATAGCTCCTGGATAGTACGTTTTCATTTTTGTCTCCTTCATCCTGTTTTTGTTGGGGAGATGCCCCTGATTGGGCACTTTTTCCCCCTGCTTCTTGGTTGTACAAACTCTATTTATTAGTCTCCTGATCTGGAATACGATAAGCTGTCGTTCTTTGCGGGGCTGACAACGATGTCATAAGCCATGGCGTTATTGGCTTCGTCGTTATACGAGTTAAAATCGTAGACATCAGCAATGACGTTGGTCCGGGAAAGTACAACCGTAAATCTTTCGTCAATGACGATAATGCAGTCAACGCCAACTTGGCTGAAGGCGTTGGTTACATCTCCCAAGTTGTAATTCAGTTCAAGGGCTGCATAGGCGACACCCTCGGCGGCCTCAACAAAGGTCGATGAATACGTCCAGTAATCCTGGTTTGCCTTTACAAAGACGTCAAAGGCCTTGCGGATGCCCCAGCCCTCAGTCGTTGCCAGGAGATAAAAGGCCTTGTTGAAGACACCGCTGCTGAAATGGACATCCATGCCAGGGGTGAACTCGCTGGCATGATCAATTGACCTGCCGTCCTTGGGCGGATCGTACAGGTAGCGCAATGCCTTGTTTGCGGTCTTGCAGACATCTGCGCCGACTTCAAAATCGTTTACGCCCCGGGCATAAAACTTGGCCGCTTCCCCGGCCATGTCTGAGAACGCTTCATTGATGCCGCCGGATTGGTCAAAGTAACCGAGGCTTGAGTTTTGTTCGGTAAAACCATGGCTCACTTCATGGGCCACCATGTCCAGCGAGACGAGCGGATAAAACATACTGGCGCCATCCCCGAAGGTCATTGTCGAGCCATCCCAGAAGGCGTTCTGGTAGTCAGTCATATAGTGGACCCGTAGCGTCAGCTGGAAGGTCAACGGGGCCGTGCCATACCAATCCTTATAGAGGTCAAAGACAACTCCCCCGAAAAAATGGGCGTCGTTCAATGGGGAATAGCCG
>JANNQL010000085.1:0-5469 GCA_031400755.1 Pseudomonadota bacterium
CCCGCGAGGAACTGAGCACCATCACCAATTTTTTCCGGGTCAATCTGCGCTACGGCGACAACGAAGATAAGCTCCTCTGGCTCAATGAGCTGATCAAGGAGGCCGAGCGTTCCCCCATCGAGCTTAGCGACCTGCTCGTCCGCTTCAAGAGTCAATTTGCCTACGAACCGCGCCTCATCCTCCTTGAACTGATCTTCCAGGTCATCTATTCCGGGCCGAAGGCGGTCGAGCCCGAGATCGAGGTGGCCCGTCGCATCGCCATTTTTCTTGAGATCAGCACCCATGACATGCAGACCATTCACAGCCGCTACACCCAGCGCTTCCGGGCCCAGGTCTCGGAGGAGGAACGGAGCTATGAGGTTCTGGGCGTCAGTCGGGGCGCCAGTTTTGAGGAGATCAAGAAGGCCTACCGGACGCTCTCCATGCAGTACCACCCGGACAAGGTCGCCCACCTGGGCGATGAGTTCAAACATGTGGCCGAGGAGAAGATGAAGGAGATCAACGGGGCCTATCAGTATTTCAAGACGAGGCAGGGGTGAGGGCTCGGAAACGGTCAGAGCGGACAAATATACTGATATCGCTGTCTAACGGCACCGTGAACGAAAGGGAAAATGCCGCAAACTAACCGTCACACCATCACCATCGATAAAGTCGTCACCGGTGGTCATGGCCTGGCCAGACTGGCCAGTGGTCTGGTGGTGATGGTCCCCTTCGTGCTGCCGGGGGAGACCGTAGCCGTCACTCTTGACAAACAAAAAAAAGGCTTTGCCGAGGCCACTCTGCTTGAGGTCCTGGAGCCATCGCCGCAGCGGGTTGAGCCTGTCTGCCGGCACTTTCGCTCTTGTGGCGGCTGCCATCTCCAGCATGGCGATTACCCGAGCCAGCTTGCCATCAAAGCAGCAATCCTGCGTGATTTGTTGTCCCGCTATCGGGAGTGGTCCACGCTAGAAATCGACTCGATCTGTCAACCGGTCCTTGCCAGTCCCGCGCCGTTTCACTACCGTCAGCGCATTCGGCTACAGGTCGATGACAGCGGACGGCTTGGTTTCTTTGAGCGCCGTTCCCATGCGGTGGTCGAGATCGCTTCGTGCCCCTTGGCTGTCGCTGAACTGAATCAGGTCTTGAGCGAATTGCGGGCCCTGGCCGCCTTTGGCGACTTGATGCGTCAGGCCGTTGCCGTTGAGCTGTTGCTCAGCCCATCGGTAGGCCAGGTGGTGGTGATTGTCCACTTGCGAAGAAAGCCACGGGCCGCGGACCAGCAGGCGGCGCGGGCGGTGAGCGCCGGCATTGGCCTAGTGCAGTCGGTGTGGCTCAGCGGCGAAGGCTTTGCCACTAGCGGTCCCTATGGCGCGGCAGAGGGCGAAGGAGTGGACCCTGGCGCTATTACCTTTGTCCTGCCGGAGGATGTGGGAGGGCGCCATCTTGTCCTGCGTTTTGAGGCCGGCGGCTTCTGCCAGGTCAATCTCGCCCAGAATGAGCGCTTGGTTCGGCAACTCCTGGACTGGGCCGAGATCGGCGAAAGCGATAAGGTGCTTGACCTCTTCTGCGGCATGGGAAATTTTTCGTTGCCCATGGCCCTGATCGCCCGCCAAGTGGTTGGCACTGATCTGCAACGGTCTTCCATCCGGGGCGCCCAGGCCAACGCCGTGAGCAATCAGCTCGATAATTGCCTCTTCCGGCGGGCCGATGCGGTGGCCGCGGTGCACGAGTTTCGGAAGGCGAGAGAGCAGTTTGATCTTATCCTGCTTGATCCGCCGCGTTCGGGGTGCCGCGAAATCATCCCCTTGCTGCCTGATCTCGGCCCTGAAAAGATTATCTACATCTCCTGCGACCCTGCCACCCTGGTCCGTGACCTCAGCCAACTGCACGGGCTGGGCTATGAGTTGCGTCAGATCAGGGGCGTTGATATGTTCCCCCAGACCTGTCACCTGGAGACCATCGCCCTGTTGGTCAGGGCGTGATCGGCGGGGCCCATTCTTGGGGCTATTTTTTTTGTGGGCGGGTTTTGTTCGAAGGATAATTATGGTACAAGAAAAGCTCATGTTGGAAAATTAACCTGGAGACCATCCTGATGCCACAAGATATTATGCTCTATCTCGGCGCCATTGCCCTCGGCGCCTTACATGCCTTTGAGCCAGGTCATGGCAAGACCTTGATCGCGGCCTATATGATCGGCACCCGTGGCCGGGCCATGGATGGGGTGCTGCTCGGGTTGATCGTCACCTTCACCCATACCTTCAGCGTCATTGCCCTGGGGGTCATCGCCAAGCTCCTTTCCCATACCTATACGGAGACCCAGCTCCACGCCTGGCTTGGTCTTGGCTCGTCGGCCCTGATTCTGCTGGTCGGGATCTGGATGCTGAAACAGCGTCTGGGCGGCCATGGCGGCCATCACTTTCATCTCTTCGGCCATGGCCATGGCCATGACCACGATCATGGGCACGATGCGGACCATGATCACAGCCATGAAGATCATTCCCACGACGATGGTCATTGCCACTCTCATGATGCGGCGCATGATCACGACCATCGTGACGATCACGACCATGCCCACAGCCACGCTACGGTCCAACCCCACGATCATGATCATTTCTCAACCCCTGCTCATGATCAGGCGGCGGCCCAGCCTCAGCCAGATGTTAAGGCCCCGTATAATAAGTGGAACCTTCTGGTGCTTGGCGTTTCGGGGGGATTGGTGCCCTGTCCGGCCGCCATTGCCACCTTGCTGGCGGCGATCGCCGCCGGGCGGATTGCCCAGGGCTTGACCATGGCCATCTTTTTTTCGGTGGGGCTCGGGGTGGTGATGATGACCATCGGGGTGGTCCTCTCCCATGCCGGCCGTTTGACCGAACACATTGGCGCCAATCAGGAGTTCAGCCGCCGGATGGGCATCGTCAGCGCGGTGTTGATCACCGTGCTTGGTTTCTATACTCTGATTCATTCTGTCCGGGCCCTGGCCGGGACATGAGGGTTTTATGGGAGAAGATGGGGCCAGGCAGAGGACAGCAGGCGGCAGGTTGGCGCTTATGAGGTTTTTACAAGGACTGCGGCCAACTGTTTTCGTGCTGGTTTGGCTTGCGGGCTTGTCTTGCCCTGGTCAGGTCTGCGCCCATGTTACCGATGCCAATATGCCTGATGCGGTGGCGGAGACAGAGTACCAGATACTTTTGGAGTTTCAGCCGGAAAAGACCGATGTCCGCAACAAGCTGGCCATGGTCATGATTCGAAAGAAGAAATTCAAAGAGGCGGAAGGTGAGTTGCGGACCGTGTTGGCCGCAGAACCAGCCAACTTTAACGCCTTGGACAGCTTAGGTCTGGTCATGAGCCAGACCGACAGGCTGCCGGAGGCAGTGAATCAATTTCAGGCCGCTATCAAGGCCAATCCCCAGGACGTCATGGTCCATTATCATCTGGGCCAGGCCTATGCGGCGCTCGGTGATCAGGCGGCGGCCCGCCAGGCCTTTTCCCAGGCCCTTGACCTGGCGAACCAACCTTCAACCACTCCCACCAAGGCCACTGATCTCGAGGCCATCCGTCAGGCCCTGGGGCAGAATGCCCCGCCGTCAGGCCAGACCCCTCCAGCCAAACAATAACTCATCCCAACCCTTTGCTGGTGGTGGTCATCATCAGCTTGCCGTGTTTGACCCCCTTGGTGCCGATCAGTTCGTCGGCCAGCCTTTTGATCTCGCGGGCGCGGCCCTTGGTAACGACAACCTCCAGGCAGTGGTGGTGATCGAGATGGACATGCAGGGCAGAGACGATCTCCTTGTGGTGGGAGTGCTGGTGCTCGGTGAGTTTATCGGCAAGGTCTCTGGTGTGGTGGTCGTAGACCATGGAGATGGTGCCGATGGCCTCTTCCTCGCCGTTGCTTAAATCATTGTCGACCAGGGCGTTACGGATCAGGTCCCTGATCGCCTCGGAACGGTTGACGTAGCCTTTTTCAGCAATCAGGTCGTCAAAACGGAGCAGGAGGTCTTCTTTAATTGAAATGCCGAAACGAACGATATCCGCCATGGTGTCCTCTCTGAATTTGGGTATTACCGATTACTGTTGTAAAGGGCGGCCAGTTTCATTATCCGTTTTTTAACCGGGTCGGGCAGGGGCATGTTGTAGAGTTTCATGTATTCTGCCGTAACGCGGTGGGTGTTGAAGATGGGGGCGTTCAGGGAGATATTGTTGATGCATTTGTCAATAAACTGAGGGCGGAGGCTCTCATCGTAAAAGGTCTTCAATATTTTAGGGAAGAGTTTGTAGAATGAGGTGGAGTCTTCCTCGTACAGGAGGCAGGCGGCGTCTTCACTTAAGCAGGACTCGGTGACTATTGTTTCGATGCCGAATTTCCAGCCGGTCTTGCCGTTATGGTAGCCTTCCACCCACCAGCCATCCATGGTGCTGATATTGGGCACGGCGTTCAAGGCGGACTTCATGCCGCTGGTGCCGCTGGCCTCCAGGGGACGTTTGGGGGTGTTGAGCCACGAGTGGACGCCTGCCACCATCAACTTGGCGATGGCCATATCGTAGCCAGGGATGAAGATCAGTTTCGCCAGTCCGTTGCTCTGCTCGTACAGTTCCTTCTGCCGGTCCAGGAGGAGCTTGATGATGCTCTTGCCAGGTTCGTCCGAGGGGTGGGCCTTGCCGGCAAACACGAAGTTGACCGGCCAGTTGTTTTGGACCACGATCTTGGCTAGCGTTGCGATATTGTCGAAGATAAGGTCGGCCCGTTTGTAGGTCGAGAAGCGGCGGGCAAAGCCGATGGTAAAGGTGCGTGGGTCCAGGTCCCGCTCCTTTTCGTCCAGGTGGGAGATGAAATTCGGCGGGTCGATCCAGGTCTCATGCATCTGGTTACGATGCTGGATTAGCATCTGGTTGATGTAGGTGGTGAGGTGGGTGGTGTCGGCCAGCCAGGCCTGTTCAAGGTAGGTGCGGAATTTATTGTTTTCCTGTAACTGAGCGGCATTGGCGAAGACGCCTGGGTCTTGGCGCCAGTGATTCAGTTCTTTAAAACTGTCGTAGAGCTCGGCCTTGGCCTTGCTGATCCAGGTCAGGTGGTGGACGCCGTTGGTCACCGCCATGATTTTTTCGGCATATTTGGGAAATTGTTTTTTTGTGACCTGTTGATGGATACGGCTGACACTGTTGCAGGCCCGGTTCACCTTCATGGCCAGATTGGTAAAGTTGAACATATGGGCGCTGTCTTCGTCCTGGGCCAGCAAGTTGAGAATCCGCTGGCAGAAGGAGTGGCCGATCTCAGCGTAAATATCTTTGCTGAAGCGGTCATGGCCAGCGGTGACCGGGGTGTGAATGGTGTAGACCATACGCTCGGCGGCGATCTTGGCCGCCTGCATAATATCTTTATCTTGGGCCAGGATAGAGTAGTCGGGGCCAAGTTGTTGCTGGAGATGCGCCGAAATCAGATGCAGGACCACCACCACGCCGTGTTGTTCATTCAGGTGGATGGTTTTGGAGGTG
>JANNQL010000086.1:0-13328 GCA_031400755.1 Pseudomonadota bacterium
CCCGCACACACAGCTCATCATCAACAACGAGGACTTTCCCCCTCTGTCCTGTCCCGCTTTCTGGGCGCATATTCGGTGCTTGTTTCAAAGGCCTCGGCCCACTCGTTTCATCTGTCGATTTTTTTCCCATCCACATCTCTCCTTAAAATACTGCCGGACTCTCACTCCTTACGGCGTAACGGTGACCACAACACTGTCAAAAAAGAGGTGGTCATAGGTCACCAGTCCATCCATGACCGTGTCCAAGGCGAAGTAGAGGGTGTAGGTGCCCGGAGTCAGGTTAGAGGAATTGAAGACCGCGGTCTCCGGGACAGCGGCCATAGGACCTTGATAGGTGGCGGCCAGCGTCGGCTGCCACAGCCAGGGAGTAGTACTCGATGACCAGTGATAAAAACCAGTGGCCGTTTCGGCGGCAACCCACCAGTCGGCATCCGCCCCAGCGCTACTGCCGGGATTAAGGTTTGCCGTGACCGTAAGCTCGTCCGCAGAGCTTATGGTCAGTGTCCCTCGGGCAGTGTTGGCCTTGATAATCGGGGTAATGGCGACAGTGTTGTCGACCACCGTGAACGGTCGCATCATGTCATGTTCTTCGTGGGACAGGATGTGACAGTGCCACACATAGTTGCCGGCGATGTCGAATTTGGCCTTGACCCTGGTGACCATGCCCGGCGGGCAGTCAATGGTGTCCTTCCAGCCGGCTTCCCAGGCCTCGGGCGGAATCGTCGGGCCGGTCGTGGTGTATGACGGCTGGGTGAAGGTGTTGGTCATAACATCGGTGATCGGGGCCACAAAACCTGGGGTCTCCCCTGTTTGCGGGTCTGCCGACGGCAAGGCCTGGCGGTCGATCACCTGGAAGGCAACGAGATGCAGATGAATCGGATGGGCGTCAACGGTAGTGTTGATGATGTCCCATTGCTCCACGTCGTTTAGTTGAATGGTCTCGGTGACCGGCACCCCCATCTGCATGAAGCCTCGATTGTCGATGGTCGGCATGGTGCGGCCGTACTCGTCGGTGACCTCGATTAAGGAAACATTGCGCACCGGCGCTGTCGGGGCCGGGACCGCCACGATGGCGCCGTTGACCGGCCGCAGGTTGATTGCTGTCGTCGGGGCCGGCACGTCGGCAATCGTGGTGTCAAGCGTGACTACGGCAAATTCCATTATCTCGGGGATGACGGTCGACGCCTCCGATGGGGCAACCGGCGGGCCGGCATAGGGGGAGTCCGGGCCGAGGTTCTTCAGCACCAGCTTGTGGCCGACTGGTATCCCAGTCAAGTTGACGAGCACGTCAAGGCGCTCGCCCGGCAGGAGGTCCATGTTCGTCCGCTGGACCGGGTTGTTGAGGAAGCCCTGCTCGCTGCCGATCTGCCAGAAGGGGATGGCGACGCCAGGGGTAGCACGGTCTTCGAGCTGCAGGACCCAGGTGCGGGAGTCGGTGCCGCCGATGAAGCGCATGCGGTAGACGCGGGGCTCCACGTCATATTTGCCGTAGACCACGCCGTTGACCAGCGGCATGTTGCCGAAATACTCAAGGGTAGTGCTGGTGCCGGTAAAGGGACCACGCAGCAAGGGGTCGGCAATGGTGGCGTCATAGGGGACCAGATGGCCGTCCGCAGCCTTGGAGAACTGGACGGTCGGGCAGGTTTCCGGGATGACTTCGCCGTCACTGTCTGACTCACAGCTCGAATCGAGCAGGTTGCGCACCGGCAGGTCGGGCATGGCTATCGAGCCGTCGGGCCAGAAGTTGCGGTCCTGTAAGGCAAAGCCCACCTCGTACGGGTCGGTCGGCAATATCTTGGTGCAGCCCGTGCCGGTCCCCTGCAGACACTTTTCGTTGTTGTCGGTGATCAGGCTGAAACCAGCCATCCCCATATGGGTATTGGTATGGGTGAGGCCGGAGGCGTGGTCATGATACCAGATGGTGGCGGCTTCCTGGGTGTTTTCATAGCGGTAGGTGCCGGCAGGGCCCCAGATGCTCGTCTCGTAGGCGGTGCCGGTAAGGGTAAAGCCGGGCGTGAACCAGGCCTCCGGATAACCGTCGCTGTCGTCTTGGACATGGGCGCCATGCATGTGGGTGACGATCCGGTTGTACGGGTAGTTGTCAGCGGCGTTCGGGCCGGCGTCCACGGTAGGGTCGTGACCGGGGGGCTCCAGGTTCGGCAATTCATTTAACCAGGTGACCCGGTACGGGCGGTTTGAGGTGCTGCGGATGGTTGGCGAGGGGGCGTGCCAGACGCTGCCGACGAAGGGGCCGACTGCCGGGGCGTTGGTGGCGGTGCCGTAGCCGTTGACGGTGGTCAGCAAGGGCAGCCCGGTGACTTCATCCACAAGACCTAGGTCCTGCTGGAACTGCTTGACGGAAATTGTGTAGCAGTCTTCACTGACGCCGCAGACGCCGGCTGGAAAACCGGCAGTGACGGCGGAGGCGGCCGTGTGGGGCGTGTAGGTGAAGGCCGCCATCAGGGCGTTCGGGATGGCAGTGGCCCATTTGTTCTGGGTGGCCGGGTCGAGGATCGGCCCGGTGTATTCCGGGTCAGCAATGCTCGCGAGCGCTGCCGGCGCGCCAAGCAACGTTAGCATACCGAGCATCAACAGGGCGGACATGGTGGATGAAACTTTGCGTTGCGCTTTTCTCATGTGATGACTCCTTGTTGGTTTAGGATGGTGTCCATTCACCGGCTGCTCAGGGCAAGGGGGCATGGTGCAGACAAATTTAGAGCCGTTGGTCAAGGACTCATACCAGATATCGCCGCCATGCTGTCGCAGGATGTCCTTAGCCAGGGCCAGTCCCAGGCCCAAGCCTTCGGACTGGCATGAAGATGGATCGCCTGGTCTTACCCGGACAAACTCATCGAAGATACTCGACTGTAGATGGGCGGGTACGATCTCGCCCTCATTGGCCACATAAATTTTATAGCGGCGACCGTTGTTGGTGATCCCGTACGAAAGGGCCCCGGCGGCGGGGCAGTGCCTGATTGCATTATTGAACAGGTTCCGGAATACACTCTTCAGCATCACTCTGTTACCCATCACATAGGCATCGCCTTCAGTTGCAAGGTCCTGGCTGCAGGTGACCTTGATCTCCTTTCGTTGCAAGGCATCCTGCAACTCGCCAAGGACCTGGCTTATGACCTCCTCTTTTAGCCCGATCCGTTCGGTCTGGATGTCGCCGCCTCTTTGCAGCAGATTTCTGGCCAGGAGACTGTAATCCGTGGTGAGCCCTTTCAGCTGATCAAGCTTTGCCTGCATGGTAAGCAGCGCACCATTGACCCTGGCGTCTATGCCTCCGAATTTGCCATGCTGCAACATCTTGATCATGATTTCCAGATTCAACACCTCTCCATGGGCATCATGCGTCACCTGTTTCATGAGCGAGGAGAAGACCTCGGGATTGAATGGGCGTTGCGACTGACTCCAGCGGTCGATCATCTCCCTGAACTCAGACAAGGAGAACGGTTTTACCAGATAATCCTTGGCGCCGCCTCGCATGGCGGCCAGGATACGGTCGGCGCTGCCATCGCCGGAAATGACAATGGCCGTGGTCGCCGGGCGGTGATGCTGAATCCATTGCAACAGGGAGATGCCGTCCAGTCCAGGCAGATTAAGATCGGTAATCACCAGGTTATAAAAAGTGGTGGAAAGTTTCTCCAAGGCATCGTGGCCATTGCTGCTCTGGTCAAACGGCAACTTTGCATCACTTAAGACACGGCTATACATTTCCAGCAGAAAAGGATCGTCTTCCACCACCAGAACGCGATACAGGCCGCAGCTGGCCTTGCCGCGCGCCCTGTCAGCATCTTTTTTCGCGTCAGACGGTAAGCCGCTGACCGGCTGCTGAATAAAAAAATCTTCATTGATTGACGCCATTTCTAGTAATACCGGCATAGGTTGCCCCTATTTCCTAAAATCGTCCGTTGCAGAACCGCCTTAAGACTGAAGGCGGAACTTCTTCTACTGTTTCTTGCACTATAGAGCGGACTGTCCGCTTATCAAATAGGGGATACACCCTATTTTTCAGTCATTTCGGCGCTCTGTTTAGTTCCCCCGTCAAGCGGGGATTCTGTTCAATACCCCCTGAGGGGTACTGAACAGAGCACCGGGGTGATGACTTTTTGCTAGATCATCAACTTTGACATGGCAAAAAAAAATTGATATTGGTAGAGAAATGGTTAACGACTCAGGTTAACGTTCGGAAAGCGATGAAGATTAAAATGACGGAGCTTCGTGACTTGGCAACGGTATGTCAGCAATTACTGAAGCGTTAATTGACTGAAAAACTATCCGAAATTCCTACAGAGTATGACAGCGAGGTCTTCCCCATGAACCCGTCAATCAAAAAACGCATTATCATTGCCGAAGACCACACCATCCTGCGGGACGGACTGAAGGCGATATTCGTCGATTATCAAGAATTCGAGATCATAGGAGAGGCGGCTGACGGACTGGAGGCCATTCGCCTGTGCACGAACTTGACCCCGGACTTGTTGCTGCTCGATTTTTCCATGCCCAGGATGAACGGGGTCGAGGCCATTGCCGACATCAAAAAACAGAGCCCGCGCACTAAGATCCTCATGCTGACCGTCCACAGTTCAGTGGAACATGTGGCGACCGCCATGCAGTCCGGGGCCGATGGCTATGCCTTAAAGGACTCCAAGCAGGCGGAGCTGTTGCGGGCAGTCAGGATGGTGCTACAGGGGAAGAAATATATCCCAGAGGCCGTGGCCGATCAGTACGAAGTTTGGGGCAACTCGAAGGTCGGCATGACGGATGAGAGGCGGATGGCCTCAATCCTGACCAAGCGCGAAAAGGAAGTCCTCAAGTTGGTGGCGGAGGGCCATACCAACAAGGAAATTGCCGAACTCCTCTATATCAGTCCCAAGACCGTGGACAACCACCGTACCAACGTCATGAGCAAACTCGACCTGCACACCCCGCAGGCCCTGACCTTCTATGCCATCCACATCGGCTTGGTGGAGTAGTTCTACTTTGGCGCTTTAAAAATTAGCTTTCGCTCACAGCACATCCTGTAATTTCTTTTGGTCGAATTTATCCAGATACATCCTCTCGTCGCTAAGCTTTAAAGCCTCCGCAAGCTGATCTTTATTTTTTGCAGAAGCAATGCCGAAAGCTATGCTCACCTGACCATTAATAATTGCAGGGCAGCACATAATCCTCCTGACAGCTTCCTCCGCAACAGCAGTAGTCGTTTCCGGAAGAAGAACGGCAAACTCATCTCCCCCCATGCGGGCAACTATGTCCTCAGCCCGGAATGCTTCCAGGATAATCCGGGCCGCCAACCGAATCAGGTTGTCCCCCGCTTCATGACCAAGGGTGTCATTGACAATTTTTAGCCCGTTTACATCCGCCATCACGATGCTCAGGGGAAACATTCTGCTGTGGGCAAATCGTTCCAACTCTTCGTCGAAAAACGCCCGGTTATAGAGGCCGGTCAAAAGATCGTGAGTACTCTCGTGCCGGAGCTTTACTTCTACTTCCTTGCGGCTGGTAATGTCATGGACGATGCCGATGATCCCGATGACCACTCCTGTGTCATTGAAGATGGGGGTTTTGATCTTTTCCACGTACTGAATATTTCCCTCCCGATCAACAATGGACTCTTCGATATATGTGCGCGTGCCGGTCGCCATGACTGACTTGAAGTCGCTTTCGTATTTCACAGCAAGTTCCCGTGGGTAGATATCATAGTCGTTCTTCCCGACCAGATCCTTAGGCGCCAAACCAAACGCCCTGCCGAAGGGATCGTTTACCGCGACATATCTTCCCTCCCGGTCCTTAAGCCAGGCGATATTGGGGATATTATCTAGAATGGCCTGCTGTTGCCGAATGACTTCGCTGATCCTCTCCTCCGCCAGTTTGCGTGCGGTAATGTCCTCCATGGCCAAAAGGATAATGTGTGAGCCGATATTTTCACGGAAAATCTGCCGGGCGTTGAGCAGAATAGTCTTGCGGCCGATACCCTGAAAGTCATGCTCGACTTCATAGCCATTGATCACGGTATCATGGGGGAGGATCTCCTCAACAAGCACCCGCAGCTTGGGGATGTCCCATTGCCGGTTGCCGAGGTCGTAGATGAAATTGCCAATGGTGTCCTCGGGCGTCACTTTAAAGGTATCGTAGAAGCTGTGGTTGGCGGTAAGAATCTTCAGGTCGGCATTCAGCACCACCAGTGGCTCGCGCACGGTTTCGACAATGTTTTCGACATATTCCAGGGCGTCCTGGATTTCCGTTTCCAGCTGCTTGCGCACACTGAAATCCCTCATTATCGCGATGGCATGCCTCTTCCCTTTGATGTTGAGGGCCGAGATGGAAAGCTCCAGTGGAAATTCAGTACCATCCTTCCGGAGCGCCACGACTTCCGTCCTCGTGCCGATTAATGGCCCCGTGCCCTGGACCAAGAAGCGATCAAATCCCTTTTTCGCGGTAGCGCGGAACTGTTCGGGAATGAAGTGCCGATGGAAATCACAGTGGATGATCTCCGCTGTATGGCAGCCAAACATTGTTTCCGCTGCGGCGTTGCAGAATGTGACCGTACCGCTGTCATCCAGCATGACAATGGCGTCGACAGCCATTTCTGCCAGTTTGTACATCCGCTCTTCACTCTCCCGCAAGCCCTCCTCGGCCTGCCGGCGTGCGGTGATGTCGATTATGGCGAGGCGGCACTCTTGCCCCGAAGCGATGACCATGGCTTCGATCTGCACTATATGTACGATGAGCGGTAGATTGCCCTTTGCCAGAAGCGCCACTTCGCACGCCTCCTTGACTTGGCTGGTAAAGACCGTGCCGAAGAAGGTGTCGAAATCTGAACGATACTTGTCCTCGACGAACTGCCCAAAGGGCCCGACCGAGCAGCCTGGCGCGCTCGATACCGAGTAGTCTGGCGCCGTTGAGGTTCACGGAACTGATGTTTCCTTTGCGGTCGAGGCTAAAGTAGCCGACCGGGGCGAAATCATAGAGGTCGGTGTACTTGTTCAACGCTGTCTCCAGCTCATTTCTGGAGCGGAGCAGCTCTGCGTTTTGCATCTCCAGCTCGATCTGGTGGACCTCAAATTCATGGACAAGTCTCAGCGTCTCTTCCATAGTCCGGGGAAAACCCGCTTCAGAAACTTTCGTTTCAAGCTGTTCTTCCGCACGGCGACGCAGTTCATCTGCTGCTGACAGGCCCTTGTCTTTGTCAATTCCCATTGCTACCCTCTGCAACTTGACTTTTTTTTCCAGGCTTTTGATGAAAATCCATATTGGCGTTTGCTCGATTGTCCCCGAGTCATGCAGGTCCTTGATTCATGCATTACCCTCGCGTAGTTTCGACTTCAGCCCCGGAGTGGCTCAGCGTCGGCCTTGATCTCGGCGCAAGGCTCCGATACAGACAAGGAGCGTACCGAAAATACCGGCGACAACCATTGTCTCGCCAAGAATATGATGGCCGCCACCCAGCGGAACAATCACCAGCATGGCGCCGCCGATCATGAGCGCCGCCGAAGCGATGGCGCCGGTGAGCCGCTCGAGGTTGCGGCTGATGCGGCCTCCCAGGGCCTCTATGGCCGGGGCCTGCAGTCGGCCCAGATTGCCTTCGGCGACACGGCGGAGGATGCGGCGCGTGTCGGCGGGCGCATCATTCATCAAGCGATCCATTTCGCGCGCCAGCTTGGTTGTTTTTTCCTTTATCCGAGCCAGAGAGAAGTGTTGCGCGGTCAGGCGCGAGATCTCTTCACGAAACGATCCCATGTAGTTATGGTCTGGGTCGAGTTGGCGGATCATTGATTCCAGGATGACAAAAGCGCGCGTCAGGAGGAAAAATTCAGGGGGATTATGGACCCCGTTCCGGCTTCCGGCCCGCAACAGCGAATCGAACGCATCCCCGATTGAAACACTCGCCAGTTCGCTCCGGTGGATTTCATAGAGCACTGCCTTTATGTCCAGCAACAGCGCCGCCCGGTTCACCTTTTCGCTCGCCGTGGTCATTTCGAGATAGGCCTCGGTGGCTGCCCGCGCATCGCCTTTGACGACCGCTTCGAGCAGGAGGGTCAGCGATTCGCGCATCTGCTCGTCAAGCTCGCCTGTCATCCCGAAATCTAGCAGGGAGAGCCGCCCGTCAGGCAGAACAAAAACATTGCCGGAATGCGGGTCGACGTGGAACAACCCTTCTTCGAAGATCGTTTGCAGCATCAGCCTTACCAAAGTGCTGATCAAGCGCGGCATCGCTTCCGGGTGCAGACTGGCGTAAAAATCCACCCGCTCGCCTGCCGAAAAATCCATCGTCAGCACGCTCCCGCTCGAACACTCCATCACGACATCCGGGATCCAGAGGCCAGGGACATCAGCCAGCGCGGTGCGAAAGAGCTTTATGGAACGCGCTTCTCTTAGAAAATCAGTTTCCCGGTTCAGACTGTTGGTAAATTCGCGCACCAGAACAGGGAGGTCGAGCGCCAGTAGGCGCGGAAAGAGACTTTCCCCCAGCGTCACCAGGTAGGTCAGGGCCGCGATATCCGTGGAGATTATCTCTTCCAGGCCGGGACGCTGCACCTTGACGGCCACATGACGTCCGTTCTTCAGTGTCGCCTCATGCACCTGGGCGATGGTGGCGGCGGCTAGCGGCGTTTCACTAAACGAAGCGAACAACTCCGTCAACGGGGCGCCCAGTTCGGCTTCCACCGCCGCGCGCACCACATCAATGCCCAACGCCGGCAACTGATCGTGCAGCAGTTCCAACTCATTGATGTAAGTGTCCGGCAGCAGGTCGCGGCGCATCGCGAGTACTTGTCCGAATTTGAGAAAGGTTAGCCCCAGTTCCTCAAAGGTTTCCCGGACCTCTTTCGGCGACGGCCAATGCCCCTTGCCGCGTAAGGCGCCCAGGAACTTGTGTCGGGCGAGGACGCGCAGGACTTGCATCAGTCTTGGCGCCGCTCGCAGCAGGCTGCTTTTTTCAGGGTCGATCATTAAAGCCATGCGCTCCTCCCAACAGTCATGCCAATGATAATTCCGGAATCACCATACATTATAGCCACTACTTTGAACTATAGAGCGGATGGGCCGCTTACCAAATAGGGGATACACCCTATTTCCGGGCATAAATCAAAGCGGCTCGCAACCGTGGGTCGGCCTTTGGCGTGCCTAATAAGCCTGATAGTGATAGAGGAAGGGTAAAGGCTTAGGAAACGATCGGAAAACGATGGAGATTGATGGCGCCGCAGATAAGTGCAGACTTCGAAAAGGCCGATCTGCTGCGGCCCTCAAGGGATTGGACTGAATTGCTTGGCATTTTTGTTCGTTCGGCATACCAGAGGTAGGCCTCACTCACAGGTAGTGGATTATAAAGATTGAAGACCGTAGATCGACTCAGGCCCCGCCCTCATCCTTCCCCTACTGCCGGACCCGGACCGCCATTGTCGGCATACTTGCCGGCTTTCCGCGCAGGCAGACCCTGATCACCTCGCAGACCTCATCCGCCGAACCGCTCTTATTCAGATAGGTGGAGGCGCCGGCTTCCAGCATGGAGTTAATCGTTCCCGGATCGTCATTGATCGACAGGGCAACGACACAGACCTCGGGATGGTCCTGCTTGATCAGTTTGGTGGCCTCGATGCCATTCATCTTCGGCATGTTCACATCCATGATAATGACATCGGGCAGCAGCTTGCCGGCCATTTTAAAGGCCTTCTCGCCATCACCCGCCTCACCGACGACGTCGATATCCGCCTCATCCAGCAGGATCATCTTCAAGCCATCCCTGACCACGGTATGATCATCGACCAGCATGACCCTGATCTTGTTCCTGCCTGTCGGCAAACCAGCCGTCTGCCGCCGGTCTGCCGCCGGGACTGCCTTGCTGTCTTGCCCTTTAGAAATTTGGGGTTGGGGAGTCGCCGTCAGTGCATACGGCAAGATGATATCGGCGGAAAACCCCTTACCGACGGCTGAGTTGATATGCAGTTCCCCCCCGATCAGGGCCAGGCGGTCACGGATAGCGCCGAGGCCCAGGCCGCCGTCGACCGAAACAGGCAGATTTTGCCGCTCCAAATCAATGCCGACGCCATAGTCGGCGACGCTGAGTTGTAAACGACCCTGCGCCGTCCGTTGCAGGGTCATGCGCCCCTCCTTGACATGGGCGTGTTTGACAATATTGAAGCACAACTCGCGGGCGGTATCGAACAGAAAAACTATGTCCTCGTCAGGGATGGCATCTGCCTGCAAATCCTCCAGCACCGAGAACTTGAGGGATAAATCGAACCTCTTCCAGAGCCAGTCGGCCAGCCAGTGGAGACTCTTCACCAGATTGGCGCTATTAAGGACTGGCGGCCTGAGGTCGGTGGCAAGTGAACGGGTGGCTTTCACTGCTTGACCGATCAGCGTTTCCACCTGCTGAATAGCCTTACGTTTGTCAGCATTGCTCTCAATGTTGTTGAGCCTCTCCAGGCGCAGGCCGGCCGCCACCAGGAGCTGTTGCAGGTCGTTATGGAGGACATTGGCGAGACGCTGCCGTTCACGCTGCTCGGTCTGGGTCAGCTCCAAGGCCAGCCGGCGGAGCTGGGCCATGTGAAGCTGCAAGGAGGCGGTGCGTTCGGCAACCTTTCTTTCCAGGTTCTTATTGGCTTCGAGCAGTTGGCGTTCCATCTCCCGGTGGCTGCTGATATCTCGCATAATCACCGATGCCGCCGCCGCTTCGCCATTCTCATTTATGATTGGCGACTGGGTGAGCAGGACCGTAAAGCGCTGACCGTCCTTGTCCTGACAGGATGGTTCTGAATGCCCTGCCTTGGCACCGTGACACAGGAGATCAAAATCGTTAAAGCCGTCCGCCTGCTCGGCAGGGAAGAGTACATCGATCTTGTTGCCGAGCATCTCGGAGGCAGCGTAGCCGAACATCTGCTCAGCGCCCTTGTTCCAACTCAGGATCGTGCCGTCAAAGGCCCGGCTGATGATGGCGTCATGGCTCGACTCGACAATCGATGACAACCAGGCCTTAGTGGACTCAGCTTGCCGGCGGTCGGTAATGTCTTGTATAAAACCGAAAAAGTGTCCGCCTTCGGTGGGCCGGTATTGGACGCTGACTTCGACGTCAAAAATGCTGCCATCTTTGCGGCGATGCTGGGACACGAAACGGTCTTCGCCCTTTGCTATAATATTTTGGATGTGGGCGGCGGTGTCACCGGCCGCTTCGACTGCTTCCAGGTCGGCAACGCGCATGGCAAGCAGCTCCTGTTCGCTGTAGCCGCTCATCCGGCAATAGGTCTCATTGACTTCCAGCAGACAGCCCTGCCTGTCCACCAACCAGAAACCGTCCATGGCCGTATGCAGGATGGTCCGGTGCAGTTCTTCTCTCGCCCGCAGCACATCCTCTGCATCCAGCCGTTCCAGTTCGGCGGACGCACGAATGGCCACAAGTTTTAGTAACGATTCTACCATGGGCTGGTTGGTCAGAGGCTGGTGCCCGATGACCGCAATCAGGCCGATCGGCTGGCCGGTGTGGCCCCAGAGCGTCACGCCGGCATAACTCTCCGCCCGCAGGTCCTTAAGCACCTGATCGCGTGGAAAGAATTGGCAGACGCTGGCGGGGAAGCAACAGACCGTCTTGCCCACCACGTCGCCGCAGGGGGTGTCTTTCAGGGCATAGGTCACGTTGTCCTCAAAATGGCCATCGCACCAGACAGCCAAAGTCCGGGCGGTCAGGCCGTCCCCTTCCAGGCGGTCGATGCAGACAAAGTCCATTTGCAGACTTATGGACAGGTAGCGGGCCAGCGCCTCAAAGAATGGTTCGTCATGTGCCCTGCTGCTGGTTTGGGCCAGGAAGGCCTGAACTTCTTCAATGCGTTTAAACTCAGTGATGTCATTAAGTGTGATCCGACACCCGCCATCCTGTGTCAGGGTGGCCTGTAGATGCGCCCAGAATGATGGGCCGTCAGCGTGCCGCACACTTATGTTGTATGCCTGTTGAACGCCCGTCGTCATAAGCGTCTTGCTTTGCAGGGAGTAGATGCCCTGATCTTCGGGGAGGATAAAGTGTGAAAACGGCTGCATGACAAGCGAATTTTGTGCTACGCCCAGCAGAGTGGCGGCGGTGCGGTTGGCCGTAAGGACCAGGCCCTTGTCGCTGATGGTCAAATAGCCAACAGGCGCCAAGTCGTAGAGGTCGAAATAACGGGCCTTTGCAGTCTCCAGTTCCGCCTGCGTACGCCGCAGTTCCTCGTTCTGCATCTCCAGCTCGATCTGATGCCCCTGTATCTCGTGGAGAAGTCGATTCGCCTCATCGAGCGATCGCATCTTTTGGGTTGCGGCCGCTCCAGACTTGAGCCTTTCTTCAGCACACTGGCGCAGTGTCTGGTTGGATTTGGCCTCTTTAGTAGTCATAATCTACCCCAGCCGTCATTCATTAACATGCAATTAAATCAATGCGTTAAACGATTTTGGAGGAGGCGCGGGCCTGTTTGCACATTTCTTCGACGAGTTGGACATGACCTTCGGTCTGGTCGACCAAAAACTTCAATACCCCCTTGGCCTTGTCAGACACCCCTTCAAAATGGCTAAAGACATTTTTCTCAATGAGTGACCGTTCCATGTCACGGCTGAGGAAAAAGGCCTGCTGCTCATTTATCTCGCCCGCATCCACCTTGGCGATGGCGCCCTCCACCCATTCGATGAAAGTGTCCATGGCATAGTATTTCACCTTGCCTTCTTCAAAGAGTACTACTGATTTCTGGATCGCATCATAGAGTTGCTCCAGCCAGGCGGCGTGCTTGCGCTCCTCTTTGGCAAGTTTTTGCCAAAAATCTTTTTGGGCTGGAAAGCGCTCGGCGAACTTGTCATAAAGCGTGGCCATCACCACCTCCTGCTTGATGAGCAGGGCAATGATTTTCTCTTGATAGTCTTTTAGCATGGTCGCTCCTTTCCCACGAAGGGCTTGACCGGGAAACCTCGCCTTTTCAGGCAATGACGCCAAATCAGACGGCAGCACGCTTCGCCGGTTTTTTGATTAAGAAGGCAATAGCCTCTTTCTTTGCGATAATAGCGAATAAGCGCACGGACGTCAATCGTGCGTGTAAAGGAATGTATGGTTGAAAGGCATTATGCAGCAGCCCTGCGGACTCCGTCGATGCCTTAGGGCCTCGGCAATTATTGATATACCGTTTTACCAAGTCACGAAACGCCGTCATTCCCTCAATGATTTTGAGCGGGAATCCAGCGTCTCACCCCGCCTGCGGGGGGATTTATCATCAAGTAACTTTGATGAACTCGCAAAACGCCGTCACCCCGGCGCTCTGTTCAGTCCCCGCTTGACGGGGGAAAGCCGGGGTCCAGATTGGTTGCCAGCCACC
>JANNQL010000087.1:0-2561 GCA_031400755.1 Pseudomonadota bacterium
CCTGCTTCAGCAACTTGGTCTCTGCCGATATCCGGTGCTTCACCACCCTGTCTGAAACCCTGTCGGCAGGGGATTTGAAGAAGCTCCTCAACCGCTTCTTCACGCCAATGACCCGGATCATCTTTGAAACGCGAGGCACGATCGATAAGTATGTCGGCGACCAGATCATGGCCTTCTGGGGGGCGCCGGTGCACGATGAACATCATGCGATCCAGGCCATTGAGGCATCGCTACGGATGCTGGCAGAGACCAAGTTGCTGAAGCAGGAGTTCATGGCCGAGAAACTACCGGAGATCAACATCGGCATCGGCCTTAACAGTGGGCCAATGAATGTCGGCGACATGGGATCGGAGTACCGTCGCGCCTACACCGTGCTGGGGGATGCGGTCAACTTGGGCGCTAGGCTTGAGGGCACCACCAAGTATTACGGGGTCGGGTTGGTGGTGGGTGAAAAGACCAGGGGCCTGGCGGGCGATGCCTTTGTCTTTCGTGACCTTGACCTGGTGAAGGTCAAGGGCAAGACCAAAGCCATCCATGTCTATGAGCCAATCTGCCTGGCCAATGAGGCCGGGGAGGAGTTGCGGCAAGAGCTTGCCGAGTATCATCAGGCCCTGGCTGACTTTCGGGCGCAGCGTTGGGAAATAGCCAGGGCGGGCTTTGAAAAATTACAGCAGGCCCATCCAGACCGCCATCTTTACCCCCTCTATCTTGACCGCATCACTGATCTCTTGGCCAGCGGCAACCTGGGGGAGAATTGGGACGGGGTTTACGTACGGAAGGAAAAATAAGGGGGGCAGATCATAGGTGCACGCAGCAGGCATGTCAGGTTAAGAGCTCGCATTAAATACCCCCTCCTTTATACGGTAGGGGGTAGGGGTGGGTAAAGGTAAAAGCTGCCGGAAATTGCCTGTCCGCCCCCCCCACCCCAATGCCTTTGCCTTACGCCGTCACCCCGGCGAAGGCCGGGGTCCAGAACACCTTGAAAAAACTGGATTCCGGCCTTCGCCGGAATGACGGGGAAAAAATTTACAGCAGGTGGAGTGCTTAAGTCAACTTGCAAAAAGCCACGTATGACGGATGGCCAAAAATGAAAAAGCCTCAGTCCCTTAGCGTAACTGCCGAGGACTGAGGCTTTTTTTTGTCCGCCATAAGTGGCGGGGTGTGCAGCGCGAGTTGCAAATCGTTTCAGCCAACTCCCGTTTTCAGCTCATTGGCATTCCACCATTCGGGTCGTCGGTGGTTGGGCTGGAATCTCCATGCCATCCTCGGCGGGTTTGTCTGTGCCACCATCGGTAGCCGGCTTATCCTTCCCTGTAGTATTGTCATGTTCCGTATTTTTCTCATCCCTGGCTGGTTCTTTATCCTTGGGCTTTTCCCCTTTATCGGTGAGCGCGCCGGGAAGCATTGGGTCTTTGACCAGGATCGGCGGTGGTTCCGGCAGCTTGAAGGTATGGCCGCCGGGGTTGGTGAAGCCGTAATGGCCAGGCCCGAATCTGTGGCCGCCAATTGCGGTCTCGCCGGTGTTGGTGCCGGTGTAGAGGCCATCCGCCGGCGGCGAGACCCCGACATCGGTGAGGTCGGCGCAGTCGCCGGCGCAGAAGCGGCCTTCGTGGTCAGTGCCGCGGATGCCGATAGTGGCAACCGGTGTCTCCACTTCGTAGTTCTTGGTATTGGCCTTGCCAATGGCGCCGGTCACCGAGCGGAAACCACCGCGCACCAGGGAGAATTTGCTCTCGTCCTGTTGCGGATCGCCGCTATTGCTGTATGACTTGATGACAAAACGGCTCGACGGGCGCAGAAAGATGACGCCCTCGTCGCTGAAGACGATCCTGGCCCGGGAATTGGGGCCGGTGCTGATGGTGTCACCGGCAAAGATCGGGTCGTCCTTGGCAATGGGTCGAATAGCGCCGTCGTCGCCGCCGGCGGTCACCTGACCGGCGACGGCGACCACCTTGCCGGCTGGGGGAGGGGCCTCAGCCGCCGATGTTGTTTGGGCGGTCAATGCCACGAGCAGGCCAAGGGCAAGGGCTGTGAAGGTCTGGAGCAGAAGGTGTGGTCGAAAATCAGTATTCAGCATCATTTGCATACCATGTTTTGTCCGGCGATCCCACCACCAAAGAGGTCAAAGAGCGGCCGCTGGTGGAGATCGGTTTTTTGATTGTTGTCGGCAAGGGTTATATCCTTATCCTTGTCGTTTTTATCATCTTCATTTGAGTTGCCGTTTGCATCAGAACCGCCGGCTGCCGGGGACAGACCGCCGGACAGATCGTCTGTTGTTGGACCAGGAATATCGTTGGTGATTTCATTGACTAGCGTAGAGATACTTGCAATAAGCATTGTCTCAGGTTGTGTCAAAACGGCACTGCACCCTGGCGTGGCTGGGTTAACGGTGCATTGCACGACAGACGGCAGGACAGCAGAGCATCCCGGCGCGGTCGGGTTACTGGTGCAGACAGCGACGGACGGCAGGACAGCAGAGCATCCTGGCGCGGTCGGGTTACTGGTGCAGACAGCGACGGACGGCAGGACAGCAGAGCATCCTGGCGCGGTCGGGTTACTGG
>JANNQL010000088.1:0-5628 GCA_031400755.1 Pseudomonadota bacterium
GCCACCCTCTCCCAGAGGGCGAGGGGATAGAAAAAGCTCCCTCTCCCTCTGGGAGAGGGTTGGGGTGAGGGAAAGCCGCCCTTGCAATTCCTTAACCGGACAACACTGACCAAAATTACATTCAGGATGCGTATGACAACAGAAAAAATTGCGGTCCTCTTCCCAGGACAGGGTTCACAGTTTATTGGTATGGGGCGGGAGTTTGCCGAGGCCGACCCAGAGGCCATGGCCATTTTCGACTTGGTAAACACTGTCTGCGGCAAGGATTTGAAGGGGCTCTGCTTTGACGGGCCGATGGAGGACTTGACCTTGGCGGCCAACCTACAGCCGGCCCTCACCGCCGTCAATCTGGTCTGCTGGCAGGCGGTGCGGAAGGCTGGAATTACGGTTGATTATGTGGCCGGCCACAGTCTTGGCGAGTATGCCGCACTCCACGCCGCCGGAGTAATGGGTCTTCACGATACCTTGCAGCTGGTGGCGCATCGCGGTCGGATCATGGGCCAGGCAGGCGAGAAGAACCCCGGCGGCATGGTCGCCATCCTGGGTCTCGGTCTAACGGAGGTCCAGGAGATACTTACGACCTTGGCCTGCCCGGACTTGATCAGTATCGGTAATTACAACTCGGAGCAGCAGCTGGTCTTGTCCGGCGCCACAGCACCTCTGCAACGGGCCGCCGAGTTGGCCATCGCCAAGGGCGGCAAGGCGGTACCGTTAAATGTCAGCATCGCCAATCACAGTCCGCTGATGGCCCTAGCTGTCCCTGAGTTTGAACAGGCCTTTGCCGGGATCGTCCTGCAACGGCCATTAATCCCCATTTTCTTCAATGTCACTGGCCGTCCAGAGACAGACCCCGAGGCGATCCGGGCCATCATGGCCCGGCAGATCGTCTCCATGGTGCGCTGGCAGGAGATTATTGCCGGTCTCCTGGCCTCCCAGGTAGAGACCTTTATCGAGGTCGGCCCCAAGAAGGTCTTGACCGGCCTTATGAAGCGGATGCTGCCCAAGGGCGGCGCTCAGCGCTGTTGTCAGATCGATTCGCCGGAGTCATTGGCGCAATGCTTGGTGGAGCTGGGGCGTTAATCGTCCTCAAGTCTTGGCAGGGCCTCAACCACCGGTTTGGCTTTGCCGTCTTTAGTAAAAAATCCCCAGAATGCCTCATTGGCGTGATCGCCTGGAAAAGTCGTCGCCATTTCCACTGGTTTCCAAGGTGCGTCAAACGCCTCGAAGCAGGCCAGCGACTGGCCCGCTGAGCTTGGAAATCGTTTGATGGTTTCGGCCCAGAACAGCGCCTGTCGTTCTGGGGAAAAGCCATGGCCCTCCTGACCGGAAGGCAGGCCGGTCTCTTTGATGAGCAGCGGTCTGTTGTAGGCGGCCTTGAATTTTTCAGTCACCTGCAGGACCATTTCGACGCCTTTGGTTGGGGTGTCTGGTCTGAACCACTTCTGAAAGACCGGATGGACAATGGGCATCAGCAGGTCGTGAGAGCTGAAGAAATCGACATAGTCTTTTTCGAAGTACAGGAAAAAAGGCTCGGAGGTGCTTACCGGCAAGGTAGGACATTCTTTCTTGATCCGCTGGATGGCCTGCTCGACATCCCGCCTCAGATAGCGCTTGGTGTAAATCCCCTCGTTACCGACAATGACCGCGGCAATCATGGCCGGGGACCGCTTGGCCGCAGCAATGACATTTTGGACCTCCACCTCCGACAGAGGGTCCCAGATTCCCATGATGACAGCCCGGTAGCCGAGTTCGTGGGCAATCTCCGGAACGGCTTCCAGGCCATTGTTTGCGGCGTAGGTGATCAGCCCGTTGAAGAAAGGTCGCAACAGTTTTAAATCTGCCCGGATGCCGTTTTGGGTAGCAGCCACTACCTTTCCATAAACAATCGAAAAGCTGCGGGGGGTATAGGTGATGAAGCGGGTGTGCTGGATTGAGTCCGGCAAAGGACTGCTGTCGCCAAGGGCCATCCCCGCAACCCCCAGCCAAAAGATGATAGCGCCTGTAATTATAGTGAGGTAATTCAAAAATCTCTCCTTCGTTAACATGGGTATCCACAAAGAATGTGAATATCCCATGTTAACGAAGAATTCGCAATTGCATTCTCAAGACAACACTGGTCAGGACTGAATGTCCCGGAAACTGACGACTTTGTTTCTACCCCTGTTTTTGGCATGGTACAGGGCAAGGTCGGCGTGATTGAGCAGGGTTTCAACCCCGGATGTTGAGCATTGTTCAGACTGCAACTCGGCCACTCCCAAGCTGATCGTAATTCTGATCCCTTTCTGGATAACATCGCCTTTTTCGTTTCTGATCAGGAAATTATAGTCTTCGACGGACTTTCTGAGCATTTCGGCCAGTAACGATGCCTTTTCTTCATGGAGGCCAGGCATGATGATGGCGAATTCCTCGCCGCCATAGCGGGCTGTGTAGAGCTCTGTCGGCAGGTTGGTTTTATAATCATGGACGCAGTTTTTGATGATTTTGGCCACCGCCACCAGGGCTTGGTCTCCAACTTGGTGGCCGTAGGTATCGTTGAAGTCCTTGAATTTATCAATATCAATGAAGACAAGAGAGAGGGGCAGGGTCCGCTGCGAAGCTTTGTCCACCGAGTCGGCCATCAATTCGTCAAAGGCCCGGCGATTTTTTAGATTGGTGAGGCTGTCGGTGCGGCACAACTGATCGAGTCGGGCGGCATCCTGGTCCATGGTCGTAATAATGTCCCGAAAGGCTATCCGTAAGGAGGCGATGACTTTGTCGGGGCTTTGTCCCATGGCCAAGGCATTGGCAGTGCTGTCCTCCAACTCTTTGATGTCGCCACGGCGATAGCGCAAGGTCGATTGAAACTCCTGGAGCAGTTTCTGTGACTCTTCCATGGTGAGTTGGATTTTTTTGATATAGGGCGCTGAGAAGATTTTTTCGTTTTTTTCCATGAGGGCAGCGAACTGTTCATCGGTGAATTGTTTGTCGATGAACACTTTTGTTAGCAGTGATTGCAGCTGGCCCTTTTGCTGGTGACTGAGGTAGTTATGATAACTCAAACCCCGCATATACATGACCAATGAGCGCCATTTGTTGTCGCGCGGGACTCCGGCCTTGTCCAGGGTGGTGCACATTCTTTCGTTACATGAAAAATCACAATGTTCTCTTGATGTTATCATGGTTTACTTTCCTCTCCGTTGGTTGTATTTGTGTACGACAATGTGACAGACAGCTTTTGCTGTAGCCCGGAAATAAAGCAATATGGGTGCCATCGAGAGTTTTTTTATGCGATGAACAAAGCGGCAGGTCAAGTGAAGATGGAAATGCCAGGATAATGCAGATTGTGGAATAACAGCGATGGGTATGCGTAAACTTTTGTTTGCAATTGTGTGTCAAAAAGGATGCAGCAGTTTTCAGGTCTTCTCGGAATCGAGGATAATGGTGACCGGCCCTTGGTTGATCAAGCGAACTTCCATAATGGCTTGGAATTGACCACAGGCTACGGTGATGCCAAGCTCCTTGAGACGCTCGATAAAATATTGATACAGTTGCTTGGCTTGTTCCGGTGGGGCGGCCTGGTTGTACGAGGGCCGTCGTCCTTTGCGGCAGTCGCCGTAGAGGGTGAATTGCGAAACGACCAGCATGGCGCCCCCGGTATCTTGGATGGATTTGTTCATCTGGCCTTCCTGATCAGGGAAAATCCGCAAACCAATGATCTTGGCGGCCAGGTAATCGGCCTCTTTTTCGGTATCGGCGCCTCCCACCCCGAGCAGGACGAGCAAGCCGTGGTCAATGGCGCCAACAATTTGGTGGTCAACCGTAACCGAGGCCTGGCTGACCAATTGGATAACAGCTTTCATAATAGTTTTTTATCAAGAAGAAAACGGGAAGCCTCGCGCCCCACTATGCTTTTGCTTGTCCCTGTGCTATATTTTTTTTGGTGGCTCTTAACAATTCTCGGTTGACGCATTAGGAATGACGCCCTCTATGGTCCCTTCGACTCCGCTCAGGGTACTATTGCCGCAGTGCTGTCCCCTGAGCGGAGTCGAAGGCGGTGCCCTGAGCGGAGTCGAAGGGGCGTTGCCGTGTGTGGCGTAGACCATAAACATTCACCAGCGAGGTTGGGGGGGATGGCCCTCAGCACGTCTGGTGAATAATTAATTCATAGGTAGCGCGGATGCAATACATAAGACACCGGACTGTCGCAATTTCAGTCGGACTCTGCCTGATGGTGGGTATGCTCCTTGTCCAGTTTGGCGGTATGCCGGTCTTTGGCGATCTGCCGACCCGGCTGGAATTGCTTACCTTTGATGCCCGTCTGAATTGGAGTAAGGGCCTGTCTGTTGCCAATTCCCAGACCAAGGTGGTGATTGTCGACATTGATGAACGTGCCCTCCGCGAGCACGGACGGTGGCCGTGGTCGCGCGCCAGGGTGGCGGAGATGGTCGAGCGCCTCGTTGATGCCGGTGCTGCCGTGGTCGCCTTCGACGTGATGTTCTCCGAGCCCGAAGTCAATCCTGCCACCGAGGTCTCGGAGATCTTGAAAGAGCAGGGCGAAGGCAGCCGCGTCCTTGCCGAGCAACTTTCCCAGTTCGAGAGGGATTTTGACCGGGACCGTCGTTTTGCCGAGGTCCTGGCTGGAAAAGAAGTCGTCCTGGGTTACGCCTTTTATCCTCGTGAATCGAATCGGGCAGGGCTTTTGCCCCAACCGCTTCCCCTGAGCAATCCGCAGGTCGTGGCCAACTCCTCGCTTGTCGCCATGCAAGGCTATAACGCCAATCTGCCAGTGCTGACCGAGGCCGCCTTGGGCGGCGGTTTCTTCAGCCTTGATCCTGATCTTGACGGCGTGGTGCGTCGCGCGCCGTTGGTTGTCCGTCATGATGATCAGCTTTACGGCTCATTGGCGCTGGAGGCCTTGCGGCATTACCTGCTGGCCGAGTCGTTCACCCTGCGGACCAGCCTGCTTAAAGGGCTGGAGACCGTCGAGGCGATTGAGATTGACGGCTTTGGCGCTATCCCGCTCGATGCTCATGGTCAGATGATCATCCCTTATCTTGGCCGTCAGGCCAGTTTTCCGTATATCTCCGCCTCAGATGTCTTGGCTGGCACTCAAAAGGCGCAAGTCGAGGGGGCGATTGTGCTGGTGGGGACGACCGCGCCAGGATTGTTTGATCTGCGGTCAACTCCGGTGCAGGCCGTCTATCCTGGGGTGGAGATTCACGCTAATTTGATTGACGCAATTCTTGCCAAGCGTTTTCTGGAACAGCCGGACTGGTCGCGAGGCGCTGACTTTATGGTCTTGTTGGTGGCTGGGTTACTGATGGCGATTGCCGTGCCCTTTTTTACGGCGCTTCGGCAGATATTTTGGACCATGGCGGTGGCGACAGCGGTGGTGGGGCTCAATCTGGTGCTGTGGCGGGCAGGACTTGTTTTGTCACTGGCGATGCCGTTGATCTTGATCGCGCTGCTCGCCACCTTCAGTCTGGGCTATGGATTTTTGGTCGAGTCGCGTTCACGTCGGCAGCTCAAGGACATGTTCGGTCAGTATGTTCCCCCCCAGATCGTTCATGAGATGAGCGAGAATCCTGGAAAATATGGCTTCGATGGCGAGACCAGCGAACTGACGGTGCTGTTTGCCGATATCCGGGG
>JANNQL010000089.1:0-22488 GCA_031400755.1 Pseudomonadota bacterium
TCATTCAACCTGCGCCGGCCATTATCGGCCTGGGTCTGGACCTGGACCAAGTCCTGGCGGGCCGAAGACAGCCTGACCTCGGCCTGCAGCACTTGCAGCTGCGGCGCCATCCGTTGCTCATAGAAGGCATTGGCGGACGCCAACTGCTTTTCAAGGCCGACAATGGTCTCTTTCGCCGTCTCCACGTCATCCACTAACCGCAGATACTCAAAGAACTGACGCTGGATTCCCTTAGTCAGCGCCAACCTCGCTTCGCGCAGCTCAGCCTGGCGGTACTCTCGCACGTATTTCGCCTTCTCAAGGTTAGTCAGCCCGGCAAACCCGGTGAACAGCGGCTGCGACAGTTGAAGCTTCGTCGTCGTGCTGGACTGGTCAGGAAATTCCACGCTGTTGGCAAGCGAGCCATTATTGGACAAGTTACTTAGCTGGTGGGACACCGAGACACTCGGCAAAAAAGAGCTGACCGCCTTGCTGATGTCCTTCTCTGACTCGGCGATGGCGATCTTGCGGCTGGCGATTGACGGATTGGCGCTCAGGCCGCGCTCAACACAGGCGGCCAGGTCGTAGGGGGCGGCAGAGGCAGCAGCAGACCGCAGAAAGGCGATAACCACAAGCCCTAGGCAGACAATACGATTATTTTTCATCTCATCACGACAGGGCAGTTTAATTTTCACGCATGGCCATATTGGCGCTCTTCAGAAGCGGCTCCAAGGCATAATCCAAGATGGTGCGCTCCTTGGTCAGGACAAAGACTGTGGCCGGCATCCCTGGCGAAATATAAAGGTCCGCGCTCAGCAAGGCCTCTTTATCTAATTCGATCTGCACATTGTAAAAAGACTGGGGGCCCATGGTCGTATTTTCCACCACCCGGTCTGCCGAGACATAACTCACTGTCCCCGGCACCTTCGGGTAGGTCCTGGTGTCAAAGGCCAACAGCTGGACGTCAGCCTTCTGGCCCATGACAACCTTGGTGATGTCGCTGAGCTGGATTTTGCCCTCGATGACCAGCGGGCTGTTTTCCGGCACGATATCAAGAATAGGCTGGCCTGGCCCCAAGACCCCGCCAACGGAATGAAAGTTCAACCCTACCACCTCACCCGTCATCGGCGCCAGGATGGTCAGGCGCTGCTTGGCGTCTTCCAGAGGGCTGAGCCGATCACGCAAGTCGAGCAACAGCTTGCCGGTCTCACCCAATTTAGCGGTGGCCTCTTCAACATATTTATTGCGCAGACTCACCCCCTGCAGCTTCATGGCGGCAATCTTTTCCCGGTTTTCGGCAATCGCCCCTAAAAACTGGCCGCGCAGCCCTTCATTTTCGGCCTTGACCCGTTTAAGCTGGAGGATCATGGACTTATCGATGAACCTGTCCTTGTACAAAACTTCTTTGGCCTCCAGTTCTTCCTCAAGGGCGGCAATGATAGTGTCCTCGGCCTTGACCCTTGCGTTAAGGCTGTTAATCTGCTCGCCAATCTGTTCTATCTGGCTGACGATCAGATCTTCCTGGCCCTGTAGCGCCGTGCGCTGTGAACTGAATATCTTTGTCTCAGCGTCAATCAGCGCCTCAATATCGGACGAGACATACCCTCCCTGCGGATTTTTGAGCTCGGCCGGAAATGAAATTTCAGCCGCCATATCTTTTTCTGCCGCAAGCCTGGCGCCGCTCACCATATGGGTATAGATCTGGGCCTGCAGCTGGTCTGCGCCCGATGTAATCCGGCTGCTCTCCAGCACCAGCAGGGGTTGATCCTTTTGTACATGATCGCCATTCTTGACCAATATCTCCTTTATAATCCCACCCTCAAGGTGTTGCACAATCTTCCGTTCGGCCTCGACCTTGACCACCCCCTGAAAGATGACAGCCCCGCTGACCTTGGCAAGAGTGGCCCACAGCCCGCCACCGCCAAAAAATATCGCGATAATCAGCAGGCCCAGTCTAATAGTTTTTCTGGCATCGGGGAATTCGGCCCGCCCTTCACCCTCCATGATTGGCAAGGTGTCTACGGTGACCGGCAAGGTGGTCGACTCCAGACTCTTTTTTCGTCTGAAAATCCGCCGCCAGAAAGAACCAGGCTTCTGTATGTTCTGCTCAAGGCTTTCCATGATTTTCTGTCCTCTCTACGCGGCTGGCGGTGCAGCTGCCTGAGGCTGGGCCTTCTGCTGCTGCTCGATCAAATGCTGAAACACAGCGTC
This sequence comes from Pseudomonadota bacterium, assembly GCA_031400755.1. Taxonomy (GTDB): domain Bacteria; phylum Desulfobacterota; class Desulfobulbia; order Desulfobulbales; family VMSU01; genus VMSU01. The sequence continues at coordinate 2,191 of JANNQL010000089.1, forward strand.
ACGCGGCCCAAAAACAGCGACCTGGCCATCCCGCAATACTAATAATTTATCGACGCCGGCCAGAAGACTGGGCTTATGGGTGACCACAATCAGGGTGCTTTGCAAGGCCTTGAGTCTTACCCAGGCCTGCATCAGGGCCTTCTCCCCCAGATCATCGAGATTGGAGTTAGGCTCATCAAGAATAATCAGCCGCGGGTTGCCGTACAGTGCCCGAGCCAGACCGACCCGCTGGCGTTGACCGCCGGAAAGCAGGACGCCACCGGCGCCAATCCGGGTATCGTAGCCATTGGGCATACTTAAAATCAATTCGTGGACGCCGGCCATCTGGGCGGCCTCAATGACCTTCTGGGGATCTACCTCACTGAAACGGGCAATATTGGCGCTGATACTGCCGTCAAAGAGTTCGACATCCTGCGGCAGATAACCAATAAATGGCCCAAGCCGTTCCTGGTCCCAGGAAAAGATATCAGCGCCGTCCAGACGGACCTTGCCGGCAGATGCCGGCCAGACGCCTAACAGCAAGCGGCACAAGGTGGACTTGCCAGCGCCGCTGGGCCCGACCAGGCCCATGGATTCCCCTGGCTGCAAGGCAAAATTCACATCGCGGAGGAGATATCTGTTCTGGAGGACAAAACTGACATGATCAGCAGCCAGGAGCCCCTTGGGGCTAGGCAGCTCCATGACCGGACCCGCCCCCTGGAACGTCTGAAGCAGCCCATCAAGCCGCTGATAGGCCTCGCGTGACTCAATCATACTCTTCCAGGTGGCAATTCCCATCTGGATAGGCGACAAGGCCCGGCCCATAATAATCGATGCAGCTATCATGCAACCGGCCGTGGCCTCATACTTCAAGGTAAGATAAGCACCCACCCCATAGATGCAGACCTGCATAGACTGGCGGATAAAAGAGGTGATGGACTGGATCAGGCCGGCCTCCCGGCTGGCCTTGGTCTGTAGCCTGACCACCATGTTGTTCATCTGGTCCCAGCGTGCGGAAAGAAAGCCGATCATGCCCATGCCGCTGATCAGTTCGGCATTGCGAGTGGCGGCGGCCACAAAATTCATGGAGGCCGCATTGACCTGGTTGGCCATTTCAATAGGCTTGCGGCTCACCCTTTCATTGAGCAGGGCCAGCACGATGAGTGCGACCGCCCCGCCGGTGGCGACCACCCCTAAGAGCGGATGCAAATAATAGATCAATGCCAATAACAGTGGAGTCCAGGGCATATCGAACAGGGCAAAAATCGAATTTCCCGCAAAGAAATTACGCAGGGTGTTGACATCCCGCAGGGTGGCCACCGGTTTCTGGCCGGGCAAAGAACTCTGCTTGAGTATATCTTTAAGCACCGTATGGCTCAGACTTTGGTCGATATCAACGCCACAGCGGACCAATAAACGCGACCTGACGAACTCAAGCGCCGCCTCAACGATCAAGGCCCCCACCGCCGCAATGGTGATAACAACCAGGGTCGGCATACTGTAACTGGACAGCACCCGATCATAAATCTGCAGCATATAGACGGAAAAGGTGAGCTGCAAGACATTGATAAACAGGCTGAAGAAGGCGCCGTAGACGATATAATGCCGCCATTTTTTTAAAAATTCTTTCATAAGAATACGCCTGCCAGCTTAGGGCTAATTTAGTACGAAAAAGGAAGGACGACGAGGTCGCTCCCCCGCAAAAAAAAGTGGACTTCTTATACCACTAACTTTTTTTTAGACAATCAGATTGTTGTGCGCTTAGGGACTTGGAATTTGCAAAAGTACCGCTTATCTTTGACGTCATACCAGCATGGTTCTAGCTGGTATCCAGCAAAGAACCTGGATTCCGGCTAGAACCATGCCGGAATGACGAGGATTCGATATTTGATAAACGGTAATTCAGTATTTTCCAAGTCCCTTATCACTGTTCACTGATAATAAAATCGGCCTACCGCCTTGGGCCGGCCCCTCCAACCATTGTTACTTCGATAACGGGGCCTAAACTAATCATTCAGGAATCCTTGTCAAGGTCATGGGGAAGGCATACCGCTTAAAGACCGTTCACGCTGCACCAGAAGCACCAACGGCAGCACAGCGACCAGCACCAGCAGCCAGCCAGACCCGGGACGCACCGCCGCCCCAAACGCCAAAGGCAGCAGCCAGAAAGTATTGATAGCAAGCACCGCCAGGGTCACTGTCTTATGGCTCCCGTAACGCCGGGCCGCCCTCTGATAGGCATGGCTGCAATGCGACTCCCACCAGCGTTCACCCTGAAGTATGCGCCCCAGCAAGGTCAGAGTGGCATCCACCCAGAAGGCGGCCAACAAAATCAACCAGACCGGCAGGGTCAAGGCCCCGGACTGCACCGTCAGCACCGCCGCCATCCCTAGCGCATACCCTAAAAAACCGCTCCCCACATCCCCCATGAAGATCTTGGCAGGCGGCCAATTCCAGGCCAGAAAACCCAGACATGACATGGCAAAAAAGGCGAGGAGCCTCACGTCCTGGCCCCAGCCGACCTGACAGAGGAGAATCACCGCCGCCGCCAAGGCCACAAAGGCGGCCTCCATGGCAGCCAGCCCGTCGATGCCATCCATAAAATTAAACAGATTTAGCAACCAGACCAGGCCCAGGCCTGCGACACAGTTCAGCGCCATACCGGCAGGGATAAGCACACCAGCCAGGACAAAAGCCGGTACGCCTCCCAGCCAAGACAGGCCCAGCGCCACCGCCAGGCCATGGAGCATGAGCCGCCAGCCCGCCGCCACATGGCCGCAGTCATCCACCCAACCAACCACAGCGACCAGCAGCCCGCCGCTCAACATGGCCCAACAGGCTGAGCCAGAAAGATAGTCTTTAGAAAACAGGCCCAAAAGGACAAGCGCAAAGGTAAGAACAATCGCCAGGCCCCCACCCCTCGGGGTTGGCATCGTGTGCGAACTGCGATGATTGGGGAGATCAAGCAGCCTCTTCTTGAGCGCATAGCCGCGTATCATCCCGGTCAATCCGAGCGAGACCAGAAAGGTCAGGCCAGCGCCCGCTAAATCAACAATCAGGTCCATCGTGCTGCCGGGCATACCATCGCACCGTCTCCTTAATCCCTTGATCAACCGTATATGGCGGTCGCCAACCCAACACCTCTCGGGCCTTCCCGCTATCTACCCGTAACGATCCGCAGAGACGGTCAACCTCGGCCGAGCGCCACAGCAAGCTGCCAACCAAACGCAGCAACGACACCGGGCACGGCCAGAGACGGGCGGAGCGCCCCATGGCGCCGGCAATCTTGCGAATCAAGTCTGGCGTCGGCAGATCCTCGCCATCAGAAACCAGAAATGTTTGCCCAGCGGCGGCAGGATGATAGAGACAGCAATTGATGAAGTCAACCAGATTGTCCAGAAAAACAAGGCTGCGGGCATTGCGAACAGAGGCGAGCGGCAAGGGCAGACCACGATTAACCAGCCCTAACAGCCGTGCGAAATTGGCCTTGACCCCTGGCCCATAGACCAACGGCGGGCGGATTATCACAACCTCCATGCCGGTTGCCGAAGCGATAGCCCACAGCCGCTTCTCCGCCTCCGCCTTGGAGATGCCATAAGGATCAAGGGGACGGCAGACATCTGCTTCGGCAAACCGGTCAAAGGTCTCGTCCCTAGCCGCACCGGTATGCTCGCCAAGGACCTTTATCGAACTCAGATAGACAAAGCGCTTGACGCCGGCCTTGGCCGCCTCTTGCGCCAAGCGCTCGGTCCCCAGGGTGTTAACCTGGTGATACCGATGAGCATCCTCTTTGTCCGATGCCGCCATCCGGTGCACATGGGCGGCCAGATGCACCACCTGATCAACAGCATGTAAGGCCCCACTCCAGTCGGTATTCGGGCCGATATCCCCCACCGGGGCAATGTCTTCGGCATCATCCCCGGTAAATTCCACAGCGCGCACCGCCTGCCTGACCGATTCACCCAAACCGGCCAGGCGTTGGCATAGTCTGCTGCCGACAAATCCGTTTGCGCCAGTCACCAGGATCATTGTCCTCTCCGTCCACAAGTCAACATGGACCAATCCGTACAGAACCCTTGCCAATAAACACAAAGAGGGATGCCATCATGATGATGGCATCCCTCTTTGTGTTAGACTCGCCAGAAGCAGACAAACTTAGGGGCCGTTACAAAATAACCATTACAGATTTGACATTGCATGTACGGCCCCTTATGCCGTTGCCAAGCTTGGCGTGTTACAGTAATTTATTGACAATGGCTTACTCCCAGCTGCCAATATCGGCATCCTCCCCTTCACCGCCAGCTTGGCCGTCAGCGCCATAGGACATAATATCCACCTCACCGTGCTCGCCGGGGTTCTGGTAATTATAGGGATTGTCCCACGGATCTTTGGGGATCGCCTTGGACAGATACGGCCCCTTCCATTTTTCAGAACGATTATTGTCAACCAGGGCCTCAAGCCCCTCCTGGGAGGACGGATACTTGCCGATATCAAGACGGTAGGCATCCAGCCCGGTCATCAGCATCTCGATCTGGGTCTTGGCGGTCTTCTGCTTGGCCATGCCCAATTTACCGAACATCTTCGGGCCAACCAACGAGGCAATAAGCCCCAGGATGACCATAACGATCAATAACTCAATGAGAGAAAAACCACCTTCCTGGGCCACCACGCTAGCCCGAGCTGACTTTTGCATAATCACACCATGTAAAAGAGTTAAGAAAATTTGATGGACTCGCCACGTATCCCGATACAGATTTTCTTATTCTGTTTTCTTGAATGTGGCAAAACAAAATTACATTCTGCTTGATAATCTTTTGCCAGCCCTCATGGGTCAAGTTACATTCTTTAGTTCTTGACGAACGTTACCTGACTCCTGCCTCCTGACTTCTGCCTTCCGACTCCATAGCCGCCGCTTTTTTTTTACGATAACGGGACACCGCCTGGTTATGTTCATTCAAGGTCTTTGAAAAGTAATGACTGCCGTCGTTTTGGGACACAAAATAACAATAGTCGTCCAACGCCGGATTCAGGACGGCGGCAATGGCGGTCCGTCCGGGATTGCAGATCGGACCGACCGGCAGACCCTGGTTGGTATATGTGTTATACGGGGTTGGGGTCTCAAGATCGTCCCTGGTCAGCGGTGCGCCAAACTTGGCAAGACCGTAGGTGACTGTGGGGTCGGCCTGTAATTTCATCCCCAGCCGCAGCCGGTTCAAAAAGACCTTGGCCACCAAGGGCCGCTCAGAGGCCAAGGCCGTCTCCTTTTCGATAATTGAGGCCAAAACCAAGACCTGATAACGACTAAGCACAGGCCCAATCGCCTTGGACCCAGTGCCGTTGGTTACGGTGGCACTGAGCTGAGGGCCATCCTGGCCTTGGCCCTTGGCGCTTTCCTCATCCAGCACCTGCGTCATGCGCCTGACCATGGCCGTCACTATGACCCGCAGCCCGGTCCCCTTCTCAAAAAAATAGGTGTCCGGAAAAAGATAGCCCTCAAGGGTCGCCGCCTGCAAACCAAGGCCGCTGATAAATTCAGGATCAGCGACCATCTGCAAAAAAACCTCCCGACTCCCCCAACCGCCGGCCTTGATGATGTCGGCGGCCTGATAGAGGTTCGCGCCTTCCGGCAAAGTAATGGCGCGGGGAATGGTCCTCCCTGCCGCAAGTTCTTGGAGGACAGCCCGTGGGCTGAGGCCCGGCGCCAAGGCGTACTCTCCGGCCTTCAAACGCCTGGCCGTGCCCATCAGCTTGGCCAGCAGGACAAAACGGGGATCATCCTTGATGACCCCGGCCTGGGCCAGGATATTTTTGATGCCAAGCAGCCCGGTACCAACAGGAATCTCCACCACGACCGCCTCGGTCCTGACCGGACCGGGTTGATCAGGATAGAGCCAAAACCAGACAGCCAGACCGATCAGGATAGAGACCAGGCCCGCCGCCAGCCACGCCGCCAGTCTCCTCAACGCCTGCCTCCCCGGCAAAGGTGGCTCCGGCTCCAGTTGTTGATTCTCTAAAGGCGGTGGATGCTGCTCAGTCAAAGGCAATGGCCAGTATCCGGTCCATATGCTTCACCGGCACAAATTTAATCTTGTCGCGCAGGTCCTTGGGGATCTCCACCAGGTCTTTCTTGTTCTCCTCCGGGATAATCACCGTCTTGATGCCAACCCGCAGGGCGGCGAGCGCCTTCTCCTTGAGTCCGCCAATCGGCAGGACCCGCCCGCGCAGGGTGATCTCCCCGGTCATGGCGATATCCTGGCGCACCTTCTTGCCGGACAGGGCGGAATACAGGGCAGTGGCCATGGTCACCCCGGCTGAGGGGCCGTCCTTGGGGATGCCGCCGGCCGGCACATGGACGTGAATATCGACCTCATCAAAGTAATTCTCAGGGAGCTTCAGGCGTTCCAACTTCGACCGGCAGAAAGTGAGCGCCGCCTGGGCCGACTCCTTCATGACCTCGCCCAACTGACCAGTCAGGGAGATGTTGCCCTTACCCTTGAGGATGGCGACCTCGATATAGAGGATCTCGCCGCCGACCTCGGTCCAGGCCAGGCCGGTGGCCAGACCCGGCTGGTCGATCTTGTCCATCTCGCTCTCCGGCAAAAATTTCGGCGGCCCCAGATAGGTAGACAGGGTGCGGGCCGTAATGGCGTACGGTCCCTTGCCGCCCTCAGCCACCTTGCGCGCCACCTTGCGGCAGACCTTGCCGATCTCCCGCTCCAGGTTCCGCAGGCCAGCCTCCCGGGTGTACTCGCTGATCATGGCCTCCAGCATGGGGTCTTCGAGAGCGATATGCTTTTCGCTAATGCCGTTCTGCTTGATCTGGCGCGGCAGGAGGTAGCGCTTGGCGATCACCATCTTCTCCTCCGTGGTATAGCCGGACAGACGGATGATCTCCATGCGGTCGAGCAGCGGCGAGGGGATGGTGTCCACCATATTGGCGGTGACGATGAACATGACCTTGGACAGGTCAAAGGGCATGTTCAGATAGTGGTCCGAGAAGTCCGAATTTTGTTCCGGGTCGAGGACCTCGAGCAGGGCGGAGGATGGATCGCCCCGGTAGTCGGAGCCGACCTTATCGACCTCATCCATCATAAAGACCGGGTTGTTGGCGCCAACGGTCTTCAGACCTTGGATAATCCTTCCCGGCATAGCGCCGATGTAGGTCCGCCGATGGCCGCGTATCTCGGCCTCATCGTGCATGCCGCCTAGTGACAGGCGATAAAATTTACGGCCCATGGCCCGGGCAATCGAGCGGCCGAGCGAGGTCTTGCCCACCCCGGGCGGGCCTACGAAACAGAGGATCGGCCCCTTCGAGGTCTTGTTTAACTTGCGCACTGCCAGGTGTTCAAGGATACGCTCCTTGACTTTTTCAAGGCCGTAATGATCGGCATCCAGGATCTCTTTGGCGTTCTTCAAGTCAAGCTTGTCCTTGGTGCCCCGCTGCCAGGGTACATCAAGTATCCAATCCAGATAGGTTCTTACTATTGTCGCCTCCGAGGCCTCGGGGTGCATCATCTCGAAACGCTTCAACTGCTTGTTCGCCTCGTCACGAATGGCGGGCGGCATCCGCTTCTTCTCGATCTTGGCCCGCAGTTCTTCAATCTCCGCCGAACGATCATCATCATCGCCCAGCTCCTTTTTCAAGGCCGTCATCTGCTCGCGCAGATAATACTCGCGCTGGCTCTTGCCCATCTCCTCCCGGGCCACCGACTCGATTTTGGCCTGTAGGGTGGAGACCTCCAACTCCTTACGGAGGAACTCCGAGACCTTTTTTAAACGGGCCACCGGATCAAAGGTCTCAAGCACGGACTGGGACTCGGCCGTCTTCAGACGCAGATTGGAGACCACCAGATCGGCCAGACGTCCGGGCTCCTCGATATTGTTTAAGATGACCATCAGGTCAGACGACATGATGCCCTTCAGGGTCAGGATCTTTTCGGTATTTTCGCGGGCAGTGCGCATCAAGGCCTCGACCTCGACGCTGATCTGGTCGAGGTCCTCATCCTTGACCACCGTGATCTTGGCGATCAGATGGGGCTCGTGCTGAATGATCTCGTCAACCTTGGCCTTGCTCAAGGCCTGGACCAGGACCTTCAGTCTGCCGTCCGGGAGTTTAAGGGTCCGCATCACCATGCAGACCATGCCGACCCGAAACAGATCATCGGCCGTGGGCTCGTCCTGGGAGGCGTCCTTCTGGGTGACCAGGAGCAGGAGCTTGTCCTTCATCATTGCGTCATTGATGGCGGAGACCGAGGCGGCCCGGCCGACAAAGAGCGGGATGATCATGTAATTAAAGACCACCACATCGCGCACTGCCATCATCGGCAGCTCTTCAGGGATCTCCTGCCCCTCAAGATCAAAAAAGTCGCTCATCCCTGTGGTCAGCGAGTCGTTAAAATCCACTATAAAACCTCCCGTAGGCTGTTAATATTCATTGTTAGCAGGTGCAGCAAAGGCAACCACCAGGGCGCCACAACGCAAATGATAAAATTCTGCGGCCACACTAAACATCATCTTAATCTAAGTCAATATCAGCGTTTGATGGCAGCGCGGAAAATCTCAAAATAAGCCATCGCGCCCAACCATCGCAGTCAGGCAATCGCTCTCCCGGTTGCGTCTCACCCTGCCATTCAATAGTATCGCGCAAATTTTCTTGAATAAATCAGGAAGGAAGGATACAGTTTGCGCGACTCTGAAAAGGCCGGCATACAAGGCGCTAACTGTTTTTCTACGGCGCCCCTTGACCTTTACCCCTTAACCTTTCCCGCCGATCGCCCATGCTGACCACTGCCTCATTTTTTGATCTTACCGATTTCAGTCACCAGGCCCTCTTTGGTCAAGGCCCAGTCTGGGAGGCCCTCAAAGGCCTAAAATCCTACATGGATGAGCAGACCTATCCTGACTACGCCGGGCGCCTCCCCCAAGATCAGCCTCTGCCGGAGACCTTGGTCATTATTGACGGAGAAATCCGGCCGGCCAAGGGCCTTACCCTGCAACTCGGCGACGCCATCAAGGGCGAATTGCTTGTTCTTCAGGACGGCCAGCCCCTGATCGGGGCCTCGGTGCTCATGGCCGGCGCTGTCCTGAGCGGCGACAAAATCGCCATCGGTCGCGGGGTCTTTATCGAGGCCGGGGCCCTGATCAAGTCCCCCGCCATTATCGACGACCACAGCGAAATCCGCCAGGGGGCCTATCTTCGCGGCTATTGCCTGGTGGGTAAACGGTGCGTGGTGGGCCATGTCACCGAGGTCAAGCACTCCATTTTCTTAAATGACGCCAAGGCCGGCCATTTCGCTTATCTGGGCGACAGCATCCTCGGCAACAGTGTCAACCTGGGGGCAGGCACCAAACTGGCCAATCTGCGGTTCACCGGCGGCGAGGTGCCGATCCGGACTGCCAATGGCACCGTGGCCACGGGCCTGCGCAAATTAGGGGCGATCATGGCCGACGGGGTGCAGACCGGCTGCAACTCGGTCACTAATCCCGGCACCCTGCTCGGCAAAAAAACCATGCTGATGCCAAATACCACCGCGACCTCAGGCTACCACCCCCCCAACTCACTGATCAAGGGGAGGTAAGGGCGACCGGCAGACCCTGTTTCGTTCCCCTAATCAACCTTTTCCCAGATAATCATGGACCCCAAAGAGAATTTCCACCATCACCCCAATGGTCAGATAAATGCGCACCATCCGGTCCCAAGGCATCTTCTGGCCGGCGCTTTTCTGCAAAAAGTTCACCAGAATAAGAGTGGCCCCGCCGGGCAGAGGGGCGACGCTCACGACCTGCAGCAAGGTCTCCAATGCTGTTTTCAAGATGTTGCCCGGAAAATAGCGCAGGCTGAAGACCACATAGACCACAGCCAACGCCGAAAGCGACAATAAATCCTTAAACCCTTTCCTCATAATGACCACACCCATGACCCAAAATTTTTCAGCCCTGATCCTGCCCGCCACTATTCCCCAGGAAGACTCTCTTCGTCAACTGCTACTTTATTTTGAGACGATTTTTCTGTACTCGCCAATGGAGGAGATTGCCGATCTGCTGCCAGCAGAATTCCGCCCCCTCTGTTGCCATTACGCCCCGGTAGCCTTTGGCGATGGCCTGACGAACTTTAAGCAGCTCATCCGCGACATGACTAAAAATCGCGCCGAATATTACGGCGGCGGTCTGTCTTCGCTGTCGGCCAAAGCCAGCGCCGTTGATGACGAAAGCGTCTGGCGACTGATCCGCCGTCTCGCCCCACAGCCCGCAACGTCCGCAACGTCCGATGGCAGCGCCCACCATGAAACCCTGCTGCAAGCAAGGCTCCTGCTCAAGCTCGCTGAAGTGCGTGCCCTGGAAGAAAAAGAGATTGAACAGGCCCTGACTGAAATCGATGGCCAAGGCCAGGCAATGCTGCATGGCTTGACCGAGGAGGATGATGAAGAGCGCGCCGAGATACCGGCCTTGGCCCACCCCGACCGGCGACAAACAGACGACAACCTTGAAAAGCGCCTGCGGGCCTGGGCACATCTCTTTCTGGCCGACCCGAGAAGGGCGCAGCACTGGCTGCTCGCCACCACCCCCGAGGTCTTGGCCATCCTCGCCGATCACTCGACCTCGAAGATGAATGAGGGGCCGAATCTAGTGTGCAGCCTGCCGCTACCCGGATCGTCCTTGATGGGCCTTTCGCCAGCAGCCTACCTCCGGGAACGGGAGGCCTGGCGGCAGGAGGCGGACGACTGCCTCAAAGCCCTGGCCATCGGCCTCAAGGACGCGGCGACCACCGGTGCTTTCAAGACCGACGACCCCCTCCGCGAACAGCTTGCCGCCTGCCACCAAAAAATGCCGGCCTGGGGCGGCGGACCCCAGGCCACTCTGGATCTGTATCTCCTGCCGGTCTCCCTGGCCGGGCTCTTTGCCAAGATCGCCAAGGTCCCGGTCCCAGAGTCAGGGGCGTCGACCTTGCCCCATGGCCTGGTGGCGGTTGTCCAACCCGCCTCCGCCCCGTAAACTCAGGTGACACCGATTGTTTTCGGCAAGGGCCTCGGCAAGAGCTTGGGGAATTCCCGCGCCGTGCCCTCGGCCTCTCCCTGAAAACGTTGATCTTCGCCCTAAGCCTCCAACAATGCGAACCCTGCCTCCTCCACACGACTTGTGCCGGCCCTACGAAGTCAAGCCGGACCCGCCGGGGAGCTACGCCCCACCCCCAGGTACCCCCATTTATTACTGATAGTTATTTTTAATTATCAAGAGTTTTTTTTTATTGCATTACCTTTTCCGACCAATTAATTTGACCCAAAAAAAAGGAGCTTTAAAAAAAACTCCCAGGCCCCTTGCATCAAGGGTAACCATGCAGATGGCGTAATCAAGCAGGGGCCGAGCAACCCGGTCGGCGCGGTGCCAACTCTGCAGCAACACTCCTGGAGGTAAAAACTATGCGCGTAATTCTGTACCTAATCGGGGCCTGCCTTCTCACCTTGAATGCCGGATGTTCCGCCCTTTCCGACCCGATAAAGTCCCTCAGCAGCGGTTATGGCATCGACCCGCTATCGGATGCCGCCGCAGACGGCCATATCACGGCAGCCCAAAAGCTCCAGTCAGCGGTCATGAAAAAGCCGGAGGATGGTGACGGCATGACCGAAGAAGCCAAAAAAAAAGCCCGTGAAGACAATTCTAACCGCTTCTTAGAGAAGAAGTGCTTTGATGTTCCCGTTATTACCCCTGCCGACGAACCTTCCTGCCGCCAGCAACGAAATGCGGCGGTTGCCACTCTGCTGATCGCCTCCGACGAAATGTGCCAGGATCATCTAAAAGGGATCTTCGGCAAGGATGCCGTCTTCAACATGACGGCTGGCAGCGTGGCTATCATGGCCTCGGGTTTGGGGACCATCGTCAACGGGGTGGCGGCCAAGACCGCCTTGTCCGGCGTCTCGACCTTGGCCAGCGGTGAACGTGCCTTAGGAAATGAAGTTGTCTACAGAAACATGATCGTCCCCGCCATCACCAAAAAAATCCGCGAGGCCAGGACGCAGAAAGGGGCGGCGATGATCCCCGGGAATTTCGCCAAGGGCATGGATGAATACCCGATGGCCATGGCCTTCCGCGACGTGGTTGACTACCATGGCACCTGCTCCTTCATGTATGGTCTGGAAAAAGCCCTGGACGAGGGCTCCCAGGCTAACCTGGAGACCAAAAAGGCCAAGCTGGAGCAGGACAAGCAGAACCTGGAACTATATATCGATAACCGGAGGAACAAGTTCCAAGAGGGTGGACGGGGGACGGAACTGGCTGCCGATGCGGGTTCCAATGGGGCAAAGGCCCGAGTTCAAGCCATCGAGCAGCAGCTCCTGGCGCTCGAAAATGCTACAGCACCACTGCCCTCAAAGGTGGTTCTCCCTGCCGATACGGTCAAGGTTTCATCGCTCACATTAGATTTTACGAATCAGAAGCTGACGGATACGGTTACCTACCGCAATAACGGTTCGCAAGCCGTCACCGTCAACGCTGTCACGCTTTCGGGAACAGGCTTTGCGATCGACGATGACACTTGCAATGGCAAACGTATCGATCCCGACAAGGAGTGCAAAATCACCGTACAATTTCGGTGTACCGAGCTGAAGTGCGGTCGCGAAGGCCTTATCAACATTTTCGACAACACCCTTGCCAGCCCGCGGAAGATACATCTCTCAGGGAAATTGCCGTGAGCCCCATCATCCATTGGCTACGCAACCCTTTCTCTTTCTCTTTGTTTCCTTCAGCGATAGGAGCAGGACATGGCACAAAGGGATATCAGCCAGCCCGCCATTGATCTGATCAAGGCTTACGAGGGCCTCCCGGATGGCAATCCGGCAACGGTCAACATCGATCCCTACCTGGATCCGGTAAACATCTGGACCATAGGCTGGGGGCATGCCATCCGGTATGACGGGCGATTCCTGAAAGGCGAGCAGGACCGAGCCCAGGTGCGAGCCCTTTACCCCGACGGCATCACCCTGGATCAAGCCGAAAGGCTGCTGCATGCCGACCTCATCGAAACCGGTCGCGATGTGCAATCGGTAATCGTACTATCGATCAGCGACAACGAATTCGGCGCCCTGGTCAGTTTTACCTTCAACCTGGGCATCGGCAACTTGCGCAGTTCCACCCTGCTCAGGAAACTCAACGCCGGAGACCATGCCGGGGCGGCGGATCAGTTCCCGCGCTGGGTTCGAGCCGGCGGACAGATACTGCCTGGTTTGGTGAAGCGGCGCGAAGCAGAGCGAGCGCTGTTCTTACAGGCATGACAACAACGAGGGAGAACCCCATGAACCTGACACGAACATGCCTGCTGGCCGGTTTCCTGGCAGTGGCCGGCCTTGCCGGGGCGGCGGACTTCGATGGGAGCAAGCCCGTCAAGGCCACGGCCAACGAAAACTTCAGCGTCCGGCTTCCGGACGGCGAAAATTGTGGCCAAGTTAAGCCCTACGACAAAATCAATCTACTGATCAATGGCATGGATACCGGCCTGCATCCGCTGGGATGCGACCCAGGCGCCAAAGAACTGACCTTTGTCCTGGAGAGGGATACGTCATTGACTTCACCCGCCAGCAACGCCGCCTGGAAGCTGATGCTGGGCAAACCGTTCCATACCGTGCAGTCGGAATTTAAACGCAATTTGCCCTATGCGGTGGAGCGACAGGACCTGACCGGCACCAAGGTACTGGGCAACGGGAGTATGGAGCTGACCCTGGTGCGCCCTGGCCAAGCCTTCCTCGGAGGCCTCCTGGTTGTGGGATTGTGGGGTTTTCTCGTGACCTTGGGCCGGAAGTCGGGCATGTTGCGGGACGCCGGCAATCCCGGCCATACCCTTCAGGACCGGACCTATAGCCTCGCCCGGGTCCAGATGGCCTGGTGGTTCGCCATCATCATGGGGGCCTATGTCTTTTTGTGGGTAATGACCGGTGACATTCCTCCCTTGAGCGGTCAGGCACTATTATTGATGGGGGTGTCGGGTGCCACCGGATTGGCCTCGGTCAGCCTGGATGCCAGCAAACAAGGCATCCTTCCCTTGAGCAGCGGAAAATTCCTGGACGATCTCTTGACCGATGCGCACGGCGTAACCCTTCATCGCTTCCAGATGCTGGCCATGACCGTGATTCTCGGAGTGATGTTTATCTCCCATGTTGCCACCAACCTCACCATGCCAACGTTTGATGGGAGTCTGCTGGCACTCATGGGCATCGCCGGCGGCACATATGTCGGCTTCAAATTCCCCGAACAGCAGGTTTCCCCAACAAACGGCGCCCTCTCTGTCCCGGCCGGTGCGACCCCGGAAGATCATAAGGCAGGCTACACCCCTGAAGCCAACCCCGCGGGGTAACAATAAAGGAACATCCTCCCGGCACATCACCGTCCGGAATCACGGATAACCGTTACCCATCGAACGACAGGAGGTTAGCATGAGGACGTTGCATCGAATGATGCATCATAGGAAAGATGAAAAACAACTTTATTACAAGGGGGTACATCCCCTGGAGGGGGAAATACCATGGAATATGTGATCGTCTCTTATCCCTATAATCGCAACGTCCTTGTCGATGGCGAGGTTAGCGGAGTCACCAACGACACGTTGATGGTCGAAACCGGCACCCACACCTTTGCCCTGGAGGAACAGGACTATCAACTGCCTACCGTCACGAAGACCGTCGAGGACACGACAGCGCTCAGCCCTCTGATCATTAGCGATTTTCATCCGGTTTGAGACGGCCTAATGAAGAACTTTACCCAAAAAATCTTAGCGCCAGTCTTTGCCCTGCTACTGGCAAGCTGCGCCACGTATCCGGCCAACCCCCAGCTTGCCCAGCACAATCCGCAGGCCGGGTACCGCTTTGAGAATCTCAAGGCCCCGGGCAATTCCGACAGCCTTTTCGTCATCCTGACCTTTTCGGGAGGCGGCACCCGCGCGGCCGCCCTTTCTTATGGCATCATGGAGAAACTTCGTAAAACGAAGATCCAGTGGGAGGATGAAGAACGCTCCCTACTCGACGAAGTGGATGTCATCTCTTCCGTCTCCGGTGGCAGCTTCACCGCCGCCTATTTCGGACTGTTCGGGAATGAGCTGTTTGAGCCGAAAAAGTTCGAGGAAGACTTCTTATATCGAAACATCGAGGGGGAATTGGTCGTTTCCATGTTCAATCCGATCAACTGGTTCCGGCTGGCCTCGCCATCCTTTGGGCGAATTGAACTTGCGGCCGAGCTCTATGATCGAACGATCTTTAATGAAAGCAGCTTCGCGGACCTGATCAACCGGGACCGCCGGCCATTCATCATGCTGAACGCCACCGACATCAATACCGGTTCCCAGTTCACCTTTTCCCAGGACCAGTTCGACCTTTTATGCTCGGACCTGAGCGGAGTGCATGTCGGACGCGCGGTGGCGGCTTCATCGGCCTTCCCGGTTGCCTTCCCCACCTTGATTTTGAACAATTACGCCGGGACGTGCAACTACCAGGAGCCAGCTTGGGTCGATGCCGCCTCGCAAGACCTCATGGTCAACCCGCCCCGCTTTAATCGCGCCCGCATCGCACGCTCATACGCAAATCGTGAGGAACGGCCTTACATTCACCTGCTCGACGGCGGCGTGGCGGACAACATCGGACTTCGCGGACCGCTGACGGCCATTCGCTCGAATGACCTGGCCTGGGGCCTGCCGAAAAAAATCAATCAAGGAAAGGTCAAAAAGCTCGTGGTCGTGGTGGTCGTTGCCCGCACCGATCCTAAGAAAGATATCGACATGACCCAACGCAGCCCCTCGCTCCTGACAGTTATTGACACAATTGCCTCGGTGCCGATGAGCAATTACTCGTTCGAAACTGTCCAGGAGCTTATTCAGACCCTCAACGAATGGGGGAAGGACAGGGAGGCCTACTCGGCGTGTAAACAGATGCTCGGGGATGCGTGCCCGGACGCCAAGATTCCTTTCAAGGCGCCACCACCGGTGGACACTTATGGGATTTACGTCGGCTTCGACCAGATTAAAGAACCGAAGGGACGGGAGTATTTCCTGAACCTGCCTACGACTTTCTATCTCAAGAAGGACGACGTGGATAAACTGAGGACCATTGGCCCTGAGATTCTCGACCAGTCAAAACACTTCCAGGACCTCTGCGCTGTTTTGCAATGTCACGAGTAGCCTGACGCAGTATCAGGGGGACGGTCCCATCAGGCATACGCTTCGCTATCGCGCTCTACGCGGCTGGATCCATGACCGGATTGAGCTCACCCGTCCGGGCAGCCCTTAACCGTGGCTGTCCAAGAAATTCTGCCGACACCAACCACCGCGAACCCTCAAACCTCGGGAGAAAGCCATGCAGAAAAAAGGGAAATTCATTCTGTTCACGATCAACGAATTCGACGCCTGGCTGGCGGCGACCAAGTTCAGCCGCACCGTGACCCTCATCCAGAACCATCACACCTTGGCGCCGGCCTATGGGCAGTTCAACGGCGCCAAACACTTCGCCCTCCTGGAAGGGATGGAGCGTTACCATGTCGTGGAGCGGGGCTTTGCCGAAATCGCCCAGAACCTCACCACCTTTCCCGACGGTACCGTGGCGGTGTGCCGCTCCCTGGAGAAGATCCCGGCCGGGATCAAGGGAGCGAACCAGACCGGGGTCTGCCTTGAGCACCTGGGCAATTTCGACGCCGGCGGCGATGTCATGCGCGACGAACACCGCCAGGCCATCATCCGGGTCAATGCCCTCCTCTGCCGGGAGTTCGGCCTCACCCCCTCCACCGATGCTATCGTCTATCACCACTGGTACGACCTCGCTAGCGGCCTCCGCACCAACGGCGGCGGCAACACCAAAAGCTGCCCGGGCACGGCCTTTTTCGGCGGCAACAGCGTGGCGGCCGCCCAGTCCGGTTTTATACCGCCAATCACTGCGGCCTTTCAGGCCCTAACGACGATTACACCGGCACCGGTCATTCGCTCGGTTGAAGTGGCGATGAAGGGCGCCCTCAACGTGCGGGCCGGGGCCGGCACCTCGTTCGCCGTGCTCAAACAGTTGCAGAGCGGGGTCCGGGTGCAGATCTACGAAGAGGCCGCCGGCTGGTGCCGGATCCATCCGCGCGAACAGCAGTGGGTGAGCAGCAGGTACTTGCAGGCGGTTGCCTGAACGGACTTACAACAATTCAAATTCAGGAGGGAGGGTCATGACCGCACAACATCGGCCAAACGAATAGAAAACGACCATAACCAACTCTAAGAGGGAAGTATTCGGACAATCCCTTCAGGGACCTGGCGTCCGAAGGCGGCAGGGTCAAGGGGATTGCTTAAGTAGAAGGCGGGCAAACCGCGGGCCTGCCTTGGCAAATAGACCAGGCCATTGCCTCATGGAGGAAATGGCCTGGTCCTGTTAATCTCGCTCTCAAGGCCCAACCGCTAACGGCACGGGTTGACCGTCAGCACCGGACAGGGCGCGGTCTTCACCACCTGCTCGGCGACACTGCCGAACAGCACCCGCTCCAGGCCCTTATAGCCATGGGTGCCCATGACGATCATGTCAATCTTCTCAAGCGCCGCAAAGGCGACAATCTCTTCGCCGACATCGCCGACCACGACCCGACTGCTGCCGACCAGACCGGGGGGCAGATGGTCTTCCAGAAAATCAGCCATTTTCTTTTCAGCGCTGACCTGCATCTCATCCTGAAACTGGGAAATAGGCATATGAGGCACAAAAAAACCTGAATAATCCTCAAAACTTTGCACGACAAAGATGCAGACCAATTCAGCGCCAAATTTCCCGGCCACATTGACCGCCGCCTCAAAGACCTTCTGCGAATTATCCGAAAAATCAACCGGTACCAATACTTTTTTCACATTTTCCAGCATGGCTCTCTCCCTCCCTTGATCAAAAATAAATAGTCAACAACGCCTCTCCTGGCCTTACTCTATCACTTACCGTTTTTTTTTGTCAAGTCGCTTGCCTCTCCCTTAAGTATCCGGCACGGAGTTCCCCCTCAATGCCGTTGACTTAAGCATTTAACCCGAAGCGAAAAATTATGGTCGTCATTCCGGCGAAGGCCGGAATCCAGTCTTTCCAAGCAGATCTGGACCCCGGCCTTCGCCGGGGTGACGGCGTATGGAATTGTTCCACCTTAAGTCTCCGGCACGGAGTACCCCCTTGGGGTTGGTGGTTAAGGGGTAGGTGAAGGCAAAAAACAACCTAACATTACTGATTTACTCCACGGCAATATGCAAGGGCTCGGGGCAATACATGAGTTCACCATCTGCCGAGGTATAGCCGCCATAAACAGTATAGCGTCCCGGGGCCAGCCTGCCGTCAAACAAAACCAAGCTGGCCTCGGCATTTTCAGGGGCAGGTGGCGAGAAGCCCGGCAGGTCTGCGTCTGCCAAAGAGCCATTCCACTCTATCCATCCGGCATCGGTCTTCGCATAAACCTTATGTTGGCCGCCTGCGTTTTCATGAAGCGCCAGGGCATGACCGACAGCCACCGGCACCTCCATAAAGCCAAAAATGACCATGAAATCATCATAGCTGGTGCCGGTCACACTTTGACCAAACTGGCTGCCATGATGATTTACGCCGGCGGCGATGGCGCCGGCCTGCTCGACCCCGGTCTCGTAATTCCTTGGCGCACAGCGCAGTGGCAACGCCGAGGCTTCAGCCGGGACAGCGGTCCCGTATATTTTGATGTTCCAAGAAAACAAGGTGCCGACGTCCCCTGCCGCCTGGTCGGCAACCATGACTCGCCACTCCCCCCGGCTCAGTTCGCCGACATGCAGGACATCGCTCATGGTCCATTGGTAATATCCTTGGTCAGGCGACAACGGGTTCAGAAAACGGGTGGTGGCAAGTTGCACCTCCGTCCCAGACGGCGACACCAGCCGGATATCGATATCCCCCCAATAAGTGTGGTCCGGGATATTGACCGTAAGCTCGACGGCTTCGACCCGCAGATTCTCCACGACCAGAACTGTATCGGAGATGCCAGCCGGGTCGTTGTCTGGGATGGGCCTGCGTAAATTCCTGAAATACCATGGCGTCTTCTGTTCCGGGGCCACCGGGTCGCGCCAGCCCCGGGCCGCCCTCACTGCGGCAGCGGCATCAACCCGACCAAAACCATATTGGGTGCTGACCGGGAGGCCTACCCCGTTCATTATCCATGAGTCATGAAGCGGGTCATTTTTCTGGGCGGACAGGGCCAGTACCGCCTGCACCTCCCGCCAGTTCAGGTCTGGATTTGCCTGCAGAACCAGGGCGGCAACCCCTGAGACCACGGCGGCGGCAGCCGATGTCCCGCTGAAAGTGGAGGTATAATCAGGATCGCTAAAATCATTTAGACTGCCGCCAGCATTGTCGCCTGCCGAACCGCTCCTGTCCGTGGTGGCAATGTCGGCGCTGCCGCCGCTCGACGGGGCATTGACCAGGATATTCGCCCCAGGCTCGGCATATGAGGCCGCCCGCCCGCTATTGGTGGTGGCGGTTACGGCGATTGTATAACGCAGGTTGGCATAGCCGTCGAGGTTCGAGTTGTCGGTCGGTCCGCCATTTCCTGCGGCCCAGACAAAGATGCTGCCCAGTCCGCCCCGGCCACTGGCAATGGCCTCCTCAATCGCGGACCTAGCCAGGGCAGACGGCCCGGAAAAAGCGCCGTCCTGGCCCTCGGCAGGCCCCCAACTGTTGTTGAAGATATCAACGATATTGTCCTGATTACTGAAGATTTCTGCTTCGGCAAGCTCATCGACAAAACCGTTCTCATCCAGCAAACGCAAGCCGACCAGTTGGGCGCCGGGCGCCACCCCCCTGACGCCGATGCCGTTAAAACCCACCGCCGCCAACACCCCGGCCACGGCAGTGCCATGCTGGCCGGCAGTGGGGTCGGCGTCGTTGTCAACGTAATCATACTGCCAAAGGGGAGAGATATTGGCCATCAGGTCCGGATGGCTCAACTCAAGACCGTCATCGACAATGCCCAGCACGACCCCCTGCCCATCATAGTCCGGCCAGACAGACTCCACGTTGATATCCTCGCCAGCCAGACCGCCATGCTGGCCGCTGTTGTACAGATACCACTGCTCGCTGAAAAGAGGGTCACCATCCGGGCTACTCCGCCGGCTGACCTGTTTGAACCAGAGCGGTGCCCCGCCTGACACCGGCGTCTCTTCCACTATCCGGTTCACCTGGGCCAAGGCCGCACTGGCGGAAGTGGCTTGATAAAAACGGATGGCGTCAAAGGGCCTGATCCCCGAGGGGTTAAGTGCGTATTTTTTTTCAATGGTATCGATTGCCTGGTCATCCCAGTCGCCCGGATAGACGATATAAAAATTCTCGTCGG
>JANNQL010000090.1:0-11079 GCA_031400755.1 Pseudomonadota bacterium
GCCCCGGCCCCCGTAGCATCATAATTCTCAAAATTGCCCAATCGATAATTTACTGAAGTGCTCCCGCCGCAGGTGACAATCGAACCACTCTTTTTTAACTTCCCTTTCCACCAGCCCTGGGTCTAAGACTACCAATAATGTGTACAAGTCCGGGACTTCCTATTTCACGGATATCAATTCCGCCAATTGGCAGTGTGCAGCGGCCAAAACCGCCTTGAAGACCCAGGGCTGGTGGAAAGGGAAGTTAAAAAAGAGTGGTTCGATTGTCACCTGCGGCGGGAGCACTTCAGTAAATTATCGATTGGGCAATTTTGAGAATTATGATGCTACGGGGGCCGGGGCCATGAGGACAAGGATGGAGGTCGCCAAGGAGGTTATTGCAAAATTAATTTCCGACAATTTCGATAATGTCAGGTTCGGCTTGATGAAATTCAACGCCTATAACAGTAGCTATAGTGCCGGCTCGGGCGGCCTGGGCACCACCGATAATCAATATGAGAGCGGCTATATCGTTGCGCCATGCGGGGCCCCCCTGGCCAGTCTGCTTGGCACCTATGATCCCGCCTCTCCACCTACCTATACGAGTAACTCCCAAGCCGGCCTGGGGTTTATTGGCGCCATGACCGACGCTACCTACACGCCTCTGTCCGAGACCTTGACCGAGGCCGGGCTCTACTTCTCCGGCGAAACAAGCTGGTTCAACGGCCCGGCCGGCACCTACACCAATGCCTGCACCAAGACCAATACCAACTGCTTTAGCTACACCAGCCCGATAGAGTACAGGTGCCAGAAAAATTTCGTCATCATCATGACTGATGGCGATCCGACGCTGGACAGCAATCCGCAAATGCAAAATGATGTTTACCTAAACAGCAGAAAAATCCCTTATGCCAATAAGGATGGCGCTTCCTTTTATCTTGACGACGTAGCCTATTTCCTGGCCCAAAACGACCTTCGCATCCCAGGTTCCAGCCCGTCAGCAAATGATATCCTGACCATGGGCAAGTCTGGTGACTATGAGAATCAAATAGTGACCACCTACACCATCGGCTTCAAGGCAGCTGTGCCACTCCTCATAAATACCGCAGACAATGGCGGCGGCAAATACTATACCGCCGATAACGCCGACACCTTAAATGAGGCCCTAAATTCGATAATCACCGCCATTTCTGAAAGCAACGAAAGTTTCTCGGCGGCGGCAGTGCCGGTCAGCCGGGCCAACAGGGCCTATGCCGGCAACTTTGTCTATTACGGCTTGTTTCAGCCCTTAAACTCCGGGGAGTGGGTTGGCAATCTAAAGAAATACTATCTTACCGACTCTGGCGTCATTCAAGGCGTTGACGGCATAGATGCCGTGAGCGGCGGCCTGCTGAAAGACAACGCCAAGTCATACTGGAGCCCTACGCCGGACGGTCCGGCGGTTGGCAAGGGGGGGGCTGGCGCCAAGCTCCTTGATGATATCGAAAGTGGTATTGCCCGGAAAATATACACCTACACCGGCGCCTCAAACACCTTGACCGCTGCCGCAAACCTATTCACAACCACAAATGCCGCACTTTCTGGCGGGGCCTATACCGGGCTGACCACCAATGTCATTGAGGCTGTCAGGCGTGAGGACGGCAACTGGCCCCTGGGCGACCTCCTCCACTCACAGCCAACCGTGGTGCATTATGACGACAATGGCGATGGCACCGATGACCACTCCATGATTTTTGTCGGTGCCAACGACGGCATGCTGCATTGTTTTGACGATAACGACGGCAGTGAGAAATGGGGGTTCATCCCACAGGACCTTCTGGGCAATCTCTCCTCTTTGCTGGCAGGAGACAGCCACCCGTATTTCGTTGACGGGACACCGGTCTATTATGCTTACGACCACGATAACCTTGCCACCACCCCGGACAAAAAGATGCTCTTTTTTGGTGAACGGCGTGGCGGCAACAGCTACACGGCGCTTGATATCACTAACTACAACTCCCCCCTGTTCAAGTATAGCGTAGACATGAATTTCCTCGGGGCTGGCGCTGAGATGCTCGGACAGTCCTGGGGCCGCCCCCAACTGGTACAAATGGGCTATAAAGACGGCGCCACCTATAAAACGAAAGACGTCTTCCTGATGACCGGCGGCTATGACGACAATCAGGACAGCCTGCCTGCACCAGCCGCTCCCCCACTAGCGCCAACCGACTCGAAAGGCAGGGCCGTCTTTGCCATCGACGCCCAAACTGGCGCGCTCTTAAGTAATTTCAACTTCAATTTCAATACGTTTCCAAGCATGACCCACTCCATTGTCGCGGCAAGCGCCTTTGAAAACCCAAGTTCAAGGACAACTACCAGGATCTATGCCGGCGACATGAACGGCAACCTATTAGCCTTTCGCGATGATACCGACGATGGCGCCGAAGATGGCGTCTGGGGCCAAAAAATCAAACTGTTTTCAGATCCCGGCAAAAAGATCTTATATGCTCCCAACATCGTCAATGAGTATTTTGACGTCAAAGTTACCACTACGGGGGGCGCCACCCATACCGTTAAAAGGGTTGGAGACTTCGTGTTCTACGGGACAGGCGACCGGGAGCATCCCGACGAAACGGACACTGTCAATAGCATCTATGGGATAAAAAATAATTGGCAGTGGAGCAGTGAAACTCCTACTATTGTCAAAGCCTATATTGACGAGCATGATGGCGGCAAAATAAAGAAAAGAAGTGACAACACCGTGCTGGTTCAGGCCCAGCGAGGCGCCGACGGGCATTTCATCAAAGACGTCCCCAGCAAGGACGACACGCTCTTTATCATTGATCAATATGAGCACCTGCCACAAACAGAAACTAAGGACGCCTCCCAGCTTCTTTACACAGACTACTCAAAAGATGCCATGAAACATCCAAATAATCGAGGCTGGTATTTTGATCTGCTCGAACCTAATGCTGATGGCTCGGCAGGGGCGCACGTAGGCGAAAAATTGGTCGCTTCACCATTTGTCTATGCCGGTATCGTCTACTTCTCGACCTATATCCCTGATACCGGCGAAGTAGACCTCGCTGCCGACCCTTGCGCCAATCCAGGTGCTCGTGGATCAGGACGCCTTTATCAAATCAATTATGAAGATGGGTCAGCGGTGCTTAACGATACCTACAATGATACTGGAGAAAATGTACTCAGAAAACATGCGGAAAGATACGGCGGCGGGGGAAGCGGCGGGGGGGGATTAGCAACCAAGGGCATCCCGCCCGAACCTACTCCTGTTGTCCTGCCGGATGGCACCAAAATTATTGAAGGGTTTACCATCCTGCCCCCAGTAAACACACCAACCGTGCAGCGTTTTTACTGGCGGCAAATCTTTCAGTAAGTGTAAATACTATTTTGAACAGGAGGCCTAAAGCAATGCGTACACTAAAAAAATATTACACTAAAATTACTTTCCTCTGTTTATGCAGCCTGCTGGCTGTTGCGAACCTAAGCTTTGCTGAAGAGCAAACCGCCTTAGCGTTAGAAGCCTCGATCATGGAAATTGATCTCGATAACGAGCTCATGATTGTCGCTGAAAAAGATGTGCGTCTTTTGTCCCAGATGGTGGATGGGAAAAAGGTATGGAAAACCGTTTTTGTTGACGATAAAGGCAATTCCATCTCTGCGGCGACTTTCAGAAAAAGAGATCGGGTGCTTGTCCATGGGGAGAAAACTACCTCCGGCGCTATTGAAGCGCGCGAAATTGTTAAGATTACAGAACAAACAACTACTGAAAGGAAAACTTACGACACAAAGTCCGAGGATGCCAACTTCAACAAACCTCTCCCCCCTGAGATTCGCCTTGAGGGCGGGGTCTGGAAGAATTAACGATCCAGGAACAACAGATTTATGCCTCAACAAACCACCTGCCGGCGTTGCGGAACCTGCTGCGCCAAGGGTGGCCCGGCCCTGCATAAGGCCGACCTGCCCCTCATCACCCGGCTTGCCTTAGGCGATCTGATCACCATCCGCCAAGGCGAGCCGGTCTTTTCACCCATTGTCGATGGCATCGAGCCCGCCCGCACCGAGCTGATCAAACTTGCCGGCCAGAAAGACTCCTGGACCTGCTGTTTTTTCAATCAGGCCATGAACTCCTGCGGGATCTATGCCCATCGGCCAGTGGAGTGCCGTTTGCTGAAATGCTGGGAGCCTGCGACCATCACCAATATCATCTATAAAGATTGCCTGAGCCGTAAGGACGTAGTGCCGGCCGATGACGAAATGGATAATAAGCTATGGGAATTGATTGAAATCCATGAAGGGCACTGCGCCTTTGCCAAGGTTGCCATGCTCTCAGCAAAATTTGCAGAAACAGGTGAACAAAAAAATCTGGACGAGATCGCTGGAATCGTCAATCTTGACTTAAAGATAAGGCAACGGGCCATGCAGGTCCGTCCGCTGAGCGTGGCGGAAGAACTCCTCTATTTCGGACGGCCCCTGTTTAAATCCCTGGCCTTCTACCACTTGGCATTCCAGGAAGGCCCGCAGGGGCTGAAGGTACATCCTGCCCCATCACTTGGGGCGCAGGGTTAATTTCCCTTCGTTGTTGTTTAAGTCCATCTTGAAACGACTGAGATAATTCAAGCCGAGGAGTCCAACCCCTGGCTGGCCAGGGATATCCATGACCAGGGCGCTGACGTTGTGTTCCTCCCAGCCCTCGATCTCCAAAGTCTCAATCACCACCTCATAGGAAGAGACCACCCCGCCGGCAGTCGATACCGAGCGCCTGCCGCCGTGATGCTCACCGCCAACCGCTTGCAGATTCAAGGCCTCGACCGTTGCCGAAGGGATGGTGACCATGGAGGCGCCGGTATCAACAATAAAATCCTGTTGAATCGACTGATTCAGCCCGGCTGCAACAGGAATCCGATTCCCCCCGGCCGGGAAACGAATCAAAATCGTGCCTTCATCCCCTTTCATTTCGGAAATCCGCCGGGCAAGCAACTCGTAACGGTCCCGATACTGCGGCGGATACTCCATCATGCCGAGAAGCCGCTCCGCTTCCTGCCAATCATTATTCAAGAGCGCCAGTTCCACCCCCAGCAGATGAAGATACGGATCGTTCGGATAAAAGGCCTTGGCCTTGGTCAAGACCTGGGTCGCATCTCCCACCGCCTTTACCGTCACCAACGACTGCAGCCAATCCTGATAGAGGTTAAGATGCAGTTCGTTGACAACTGGGACATCGACCCCGCCCTTATCGACCAACTCACGGCCAATGCCCTCAATTTTATGGATCGCCGCCTCAAACCCATGACTGGCGGTGATGGCGGGGACCAGGTCGATAAAAAGTGTGAGATCGCCAATCTCCCGCAGGAGAGCGTCATTCAAAATTTCAACGAGCCGAGTCCCCTGACCGCTACGGATAAGCTGAACGCTTAGATGACGGACCAACTTGACGATTTCGTCCGGTCTTAAGTACTCGGGCGTGTCCGCCAAGGCCAATTTCGGCTGCCGGGCAAAGCCCTCTACCAAGGCGGTGAAACGCTCCAAATCAGAATGATCGCCCTTGATGGCCAGCGCCCTGGCGAACTTCTCCTCCCGGCCATTGGCAAAGGTCACAGCGTAAAAGGCGCGAACATCGGTCACAGCCTGTAGCTCAACCCCAGGCTTGCCGGTCCAAAGATAGACATTGCCGAGCCACGGGCCAAAGGACCAACCGACAATGTTGTTGTCCTGAATAAAGACCCCGTTTTCCTTGATGGCGTCAGGGATGGCGCAGACCACAAAATCCCCCTGCCGTTGCCCCGGCGCCAGCCGTATGTCGGCCAATCCGTGCTGAGAGTCCAAACTCATCCACATTAACGGCGCCCCGTCACCCCAGGGGGCAAGCGTCAAACCATCAGTGGCCGGATTGCTTGAGGCCAGATGCCAGAGCCCAACCGCCTCACCCGGCCTCCAGTTGCCGCCGGCAATCTCCGTAGCTCCCCCGCCATCCCGATAAAAAATCCACTGGTAGCCGGCATAGGCCGCCCGAGTGGGCAAGGCCAACCAGCCGTCACCAAACACAGCGGCCCTGGTCCTGGCCACTTGCCGTCCCCAGGGATCGACCATAGCGACCCAACCAGCACTGAAGGTCAAGGCCATCTGCGTCGTCTCGGCTGTCTTCTCAGCAACGGTGGACTCGGATGCAGTGGCCACAGCAGTCGTGTCCGACTGCTTATTGGCCTCACCCATGGCCATTGCCAATTTAGCTGTCAATTCCCGCCGCTTGGCCGATTTCCTGTCCTTAATCTCCTGGCGTTGATCGGCAGAAAGCTTTGGCACATCCAACGAATGAGTAAATAGTACGTCCCGGAAGAGCGCGACAAAACTACCCAACCAAAGTAGAAACACCGCCAGAACAATCGTAATCTTGCGGGCCCGAAAAAGGTCGGCGCGCCGTTGCAATTGCAAGGGCGCGCCGCATTTCGAACAATGTCCTTGATATCTTTGATTCTCAGTATTACACCTGAAGCACTTCACCTATTTTTCACCAAGCCGTAGAGACGCTGCCTGCTGCGCCCTACCCCTTCCTTTACCTGAACAATTTATTATTATTGGCGACCTTACGCACCAGTTCACGGTAATCGCTAGAGCCAGGCGAACCAGGGGCAAACTCGTAGATACTCTGACCATAGGCCGGGGCCTCAGACAGCCTGACACTATAGCGGATCGGTGTGCAGACATTATTGCCATAGAGTTCCTGTAGCTTCTCCAGAATGGAGACCGATTTCTTGACCCGCATATCAAGAAATGTGGGCAGAATATATTTCAAGGCGAGTTGCGGGCGATACTTTTGAATAGAGGCAATGCTTTTTAAAAATTCAACCAACCCCTGGATGGACATGACTTCAAGCGAAACCGGCGTTAAAATCTCGGTAACGTAAAACAAAATATTGACCGTCAACGGGTCCCACCCCGGCGAGGTATCGACAATGACATAGTCAAATTGCTGGGCTGGGCCGGTCAAGGCCTCTGACAAGGTCAGTTCGCCACCGAAATCCTTCCGCCCGATCATGCGCTTGACCCCGGCCAGTGACTTGCCGCCGGCGAGCAGCCACAGCTTCTCCCTGACCTGGACCATGGTCTCTTCCGGGCTCAACTCGCCGGTGACCAATTCGGTCAGGCCCGCTTTGGGTGTGACCCCCAGCATATAACTCGACTGGCCCTGAGTGTCTGTATCAACCAGCAGTACCTTAAACCCGGCCAAGGACAACCCCACCGCCAGATTCACCGCCGTCGTCGTCTTACCCACCCCACCCTTGCTCAACGAGACACTGATCTTCCTCGGACCTAATTCCTTTTGGACAACCTGCCCCATGGCAGCAGGCTTTAAAGCAAGATCCAGAGGAAAATAATTGCTACAGAACTTGCATTTGGCCTTTTTGACATTGGCCGGAATGACCTTTTCATCAATATTATGCTGCTTCTTGCAATGGGGACAGACTATAATCATCGCATTGACTCCAAGTCTTAATTTATTCTTTTTTCTTCCTGAGCAATTCCTGAATCAAGACGCTGTCTTTGCCCTTTTTCTCGAACTCATGCAACACTACCGTTATGGCGCTCTCGACAATGCTCGACTTAGTCGCCTTAAATTTTGATGCGTCCGGCAAAAAACCCCTGATATCAGCCTTGGCCTCACCCAGGTTGTCAAAGACCTCTTTGGTCAGATAGTGGGTCGTCTTGTGCTTGCGACTCCGCGCCCTCTTTTTTGTCTGGCCGACGGCAGGAGGTTTTGCCACAGATTTCGTGGATGGATCGTTGGGACAGGCATGGATCAGTTTGCTCAACTCATCCATGCCCCGAATCATCCCGGTGTGGGGATCATTCAAGATATCGGCCAGGACATCGCGTTTTATCGTTTTATCTGACATGACAATCCCCGGTCCATCAGGCAAAGAGCGCGTTTCGGCTTTTTTTCAAGAAGTCAAGGATGGCATCCTGGCCCTCGGATGACAAAGACTTCCACTCAATTCCGCAAAGATTATGGGCACCGTCGCTAGACAGGTGCACAATTGTCCCATCCACCACAAATGATTGTCCATCAAAGGAAAGAGACATCCCAAGCAATTGAGTCTGCTCCTCAAATTGACCAGGCGCATTGAGATAGATCCCCACACCGCTCCCGCTCAGATTGAAGACTGCATAGGAATTTCCCGCGATTGTCAAAGTGATATGTTGCGACATGCCAACCGGGGCCCTGAACCCGTGCCGAATAATTTGCCGCAAGGCCTCTTCTTTTTCCAGAGACAAAGAAGACCGCTCCCCCTGCTCGCCGCCATCAATATCAAATTCAAGGCTTTCGCCATACTTTATTTCCATGAGCAATCCCTCCATAATTCTTGAAACCTGGTGGCCAAAACAATGCCAAGCAGTCAATGTATGCCTTAACAACCTTAAGCCTTCGGCCTTGTCTTTACCATTAAATAAACTAACGGATACGATGTCAATTGCTAACTGTTAAGAAACTATTCAACCAAAGGCAGGAGAATGCGAAAGAGGCTACCTTTGCCCTGCTCACTATCCACCTCAAGGTGACCGTCAAACTCCTTGACGATATTATAGGAGATGGAAAGCCCAATGCCGGTCCCCTGGCCGACCTCTTTAGTAGTGAAGAAAGGCTCAAGGCAGCGCCTGAGCTCCGTTTCGGACATGCCGGCGCCGTTGTCTACAACCTCAACAACCAAGGCGTTCTGTTCAAGGTCATGAAAAAGGGTGACCGAGACCTGCATTGGCCCTACGCCTCCTGTTTGTTTAAACTTTTTTTGCACGGCATAGCGGGCGTTGGAAAGCAAGTTAACGATAACCTGTTCAAATTTCTGTGGGTCGATGACAGCCTGAGGCAGACCACTTCCAAGTGAGACGGTCAGGGCAATGTCATTGACACGGAACTGCTCCCTAAAAAAGGTAAGGGCAGCATTGATCACCTCGGCGACATCGGTCCGTTCCAACTTTGTACTGGAGCCGCCTCGGGCAAAGGCCCGCATGTTTTTGATAATCTTGGAGGCCCGTTCAACCTGTGCTTTTACCTTTTTTATAGACTGTAAGGCCATGGGGTCGTTGCCGCTCTTGGCCGTGGTGGCTTCGAGGTATTGCATGGCCAGATTGATGATGGTCAGGGGCTGGTTGATCTCATGGGCTATGCCGGTCGCCATCTCGCCAAGGGACGCAAGCCGCCCGGCATGAACCATTCGGCTTTGCTCCTCTTCCAGTTTTTTCTGAAGGACTTTAATGTCGCTGATATCAAAGGCGGTCCCTTCGATATTAACGCCGCTATCATCGTATTTCAGGGTCGTCAGGATGGTTTTGCTCCGTCCATCGTCTGCCTTGAAAGTAAGCTCATAATTTTGGACAAGCTTCATGCCATGGATAAGTTTTTTCAACCTATGAAGCTGCCCTTGGTCCTCCAAAAAAGCAGCTAAAGGAAGACCTTTAACCTTTGCCGCAGGAAGGCCTAATATCATCTCTATTTTTGGATTAACCGTGACAAAAGTCCAACCAGCCGCTGCCAATTCAAAAATACCAACCTCTGAGTTCTCAAAAAAATACCGGTAACGGGACTCGCTGCGGGCCAGATCAAATAAGGCCCGGCCCACAGCCCGCATAGGGATAAGACGCAGCACGACAAAGACCAGCCCCCCGATCATGGAGGACAGGATGGCAATTAAAACAGTGCGTTCGATAATCGGTCGGAGCGAACGGCTTAACTCGACGTGGCCCGCTGCTTCCCCGGCATCAAAGACTGTGCCGGCCCTGACAATTAACGGCAACGGCAGCTCTTTTATCGCCTCGGCCACCACCATACCCTTAATGTCCCTGACCCGGAGCATCTCGAACCCTTCGTTGTGATTTTCGAGATGCCGGTGCAGGATCTCCGAGACCCGGATCTCCTCGAAACGCCAGTTCTTGGGGTTGTTAGACACGATCCTGTTAATGCTGCTGGCCAGGAGTTCATTATCGGCCTGCATGATCGTCTCTATGTACTGACGGGAGATAAGGTAATACCCTAAAGGCACCAGCAGGGTAATAGTGGCGGCAATAATCCCGGCGATAATGGTGGTGACCCGGGAAACAGCGGAAAACTGGTCGGTCACTTAGGTCACCAAGGCGACTGTTCCCCAGCCGTAATCTGGACCCCGGCGGACTGGGCGATCCCTCTGCCCTCCTGGGAATAGACAAAGGCCAAAAACTTCTTGGCCGGCTCCGGCAGAGTGCCAAGAGTTACGAAGTCCAGGGCCTTGCTTAATGGATAGGCGCCATTCGCCAGTGTCTCCGGGGTCGGCTCGACCCCGTTCAAGCTCATCACGCTCAACGGCAGCTGTTCGACGATGACCCCGGTAAGCCCAGAGGCCCCAAGGGAGCCTGGGGTCTTGGCTATAGCCTCCACCGCCTCCGGGTCAGTCACCGCCACCGTCATCCCCGGCCTCTTCTGGGCGCTGTCAATGGCCCCATCCATCTCCGGCGAGAGCTTACGGATCACCCTGGTATCGGCATCTTCCACCGGCCTGAGGATCAGGCGCACCTGCTTGCCATCCGGCCAGCTTGTGGTCTTTCCGGTATATAAATCTACGAGTTCCTGGGTGGTGACATCCTTTTTGCTGACGTCCTGATTGGTGACCATGGCCAGCGGGGTCTGTCCGTATTTCTGGAGAGTGGCGCCGGCTGTGGTCTCTTCATTCTTCAAGGGCCGGCTCGTCACGACAATGTCCAAGACCCCCCCCAGCAGGGCCTTGATCGCCCCGGAACTGCCGAGCGGCTTGTCCATCTCGATGATGACCTCGGGATGGGCCTTGGCGTAGGTCATAACCAGAGGTTTCAGCATGTGCAGGCCGCTACCCGAACCATTGATCCGGATGACATCAGCGGCCAGGCCCGGTCTGGCCAGGAACAGGGACAGGACAAGAAAGCAGGCGCCGTTGACGAAATTTCTCTTTAAATTGTACATGCCGTTTCCTCCGATGTTTAAAACAATGTGGCTCTTAACTATTTTCAGCTAAATCCCCGGGTGTCGTTCCTGGCCGGTCCCCTTCGACTCCGCTCAGGGAACGGTCCCGGCAATCGCTCCCTGAGCGGAGTCGAAGG
>JANNQL010000091.1:0-1877 GCA_031400755.1 Pseudomonadota bacterium
GTCGGCCTTCAGGCCGACATAAACTGGAATCAATACCGCTAGCGGTCGAGCCCAAAAAATAGAACCGGCGCCGAAGCGCCGGTTTTGCGCAGCAGGACGCGGATCAGTTTCTGACTTCGACTTCGCGCGCGAGATAGTAATCCGATGCGAAGCTGTACAGCTTGGTCTCAACCATCGCGTCGTTTGCCAGGATGCCATCGATCTTGTTGAGTTCGAAAGCCGTCTGATAATTGACCGCCAGAGTTTTGCCGACCGGGTAATTCAGAATGAAGGTATGCGCGATCGGTGTATCAAGGCTGGATACAGTGCCTTGTGCCTTGACCGTGACGGCCTTGAGCGGCTGGTTACCGGTGGTCTGGGCGGTACACACAGGCGGTGTGGTTGCCGTGTTGAAACTCTCGCAGCGCACCTGGGTCTTGAGCGAGTCTGCCTGGGCACGAGTGAGCAAGGCGTCGAGCCCTGGCTGGTCGGTCACGCCGCTGTATTGCACGGTGTAGAGGCGCCCGGCACGCGTCAGCGTGAATGTGTCCGCCGCAGTATCGAGACTGGAAACGTAGCCATGCACGCTCTTGCGGTAGCCAGAGGCCATCTTGTTGTCCATGCCCTGGGCGTGCAGCGGTGAGAGCTTCAGGGTGGCTTCGCAAGGTGTCTTGGTGAGATCGACCGTGAATTCCCGGAGGTCGGCATCGAGCGCGACGTGCTCATGGTTGCCGGCCACCAGGTTTACGGCACCGGTCAGATCGAGGGCACACATGCCGTTCGTGCAGCCCAGGGCATTGGGATGACCGGCATCATCCCGATAGGAGACAAATTTGCAGCTCTGGGTCTGATGGTTGGCGTCAACCAGCGTCACATTCTGATCGAGCTCGATGTGCAGGCGATTATAGGAGCCTGCTTCACAGCTCGTGGTGTTGACGAGGTCCAGCAGTTGGTCGCGGCCGAGCTGGGCGGCATCCAGTGTCAGTGGGCCGGGGATGATCGTGCAGAGTCTGCCACCGCCCATGTGCCGGAGCTGAACCGTGTTGACGGTCATCAGCACGCTTTCATAACCGGCCAGGTCGTCGGTCAGGTAGACAGAGACCGTGCTCGTTTTGGTGGGGTCGGTGCCGGTACTACCGTCGCTCCCACAACCAAACAGAATGCTGGACAGCAACAGCGGAAGACCGATGATAAGAAATGTTCTGGATGGATGCATGGTATCGCTCCTTGTCGCTAGTCTGACTCAGCAATAATCTTCCTCACAATTGTGTGCGTCAATTCATCTGAGACAGGCTGTGGTGTCGCGGCGATGAACGGAATGTATTCAGTACGTTGTGTATTGCCAGTAATGGATATCTTCAGTGGAGGGGAAGTGCATGAAATGGATTACACGTGAGCGCCCCAAGATCGACCGCATCGCCTGTCCGTGGTTGATAATGCGTTTCATTGATCCGGAGTCGGAATTTCTCTATGTGCCAGGCGACCAGGTTCTGAAGGTTGCCGCCGAGAGCGGTGCCGTTCCCTACGACGTGCCCGATGTCGAGCTCGGGCATGTGGGCGATCTTTGTTCCTTCGATGCGTTTCTGAAAAAATACCGGCTCACCGATCCGGCCTTGCAGCGGCTCGCTGCGATTGTGCGTGCCGCCGACACCGGCCGGCCAGAGTTGTCGCCGCAGGCGCACGGCCTGCTCGCCATCTCGCTCGGTCTGTCGCACAACTTCCGCGATGACCACGAACAGCTCAAGATCGGCATGCTGATGTATGACGCCCTGTACAGCTGGTGCCAGCAGTCGCCGGGCGCAACCCACGGCGCGGTGACGCGTTGATCCATAATCTCCATATAATGACCGATCGGCACGCCATCCTCACCGCAACTTTCCTGCGCGCGCTCGCGACCG
>JANNQL010000092.1:0-2518 GCA_031400755.1 Pseudomonadota bacterium
ATCTTCCGCCTGCGGGAGATGGGTTTTGTCGCAGCTTATACCTTTCCGCATTCTAACCAGACAAAAAAACAGCCACCCGAGAGTGGCCGTGAAAGAAACCCCCGCTTCAGAAATTTTCTATTTGACGCTGAACCCTTGTGCGCTCTTGCCGTCACCGGTCTTGACAAACACCTTCCTGCCGTCCAGCCAGCAAGCATCCTTCGCATGTTCCACCGGCACCGGGATCAACGCGTAATCCGGCGTCAGCGTGTAAGTGCCGTAGCCCGGATGATTGCGACACGAAGTCGCTTATAGAAGTTGTTCCCGCTTCACAAGGAGGGAACCACCCGTGTCACCGGGTGAATCTAGGAGTCTGAATAAAGAACGACTCTGACAACGTAACGAAGCGCCGCAAGGCGCGGGGTACAAATCGCGAGAGGCGTACCCTTCTGGCAGCCACAGGCCGGATAAGTGCCAGATAGTCGGTACGGTGAAAATATTTGAATCTGCGATAAAGACCGTGAGCTACAACAAGCGAAAGTGGCTCTTACGCTTGAACCAAAACGGTAAGGAGGAGGGAACAGCGTCTTCATCCTGCGCTTTCGTGACCCACGCACGCCTCCCGGTCAATAGCAGGCACCTAACCCGACGTACTTCTGCAAGCGGAACGTGGAAACCCCGTATCGCTCCCTATTGGGGACAGCAGGCTGCAAAGTCTGCCCATGGCGGTGCGGGTACAGGAACGAGGAGAAAGCGAATGCCGTCCTGTAATGGGTCGGATAGGGGTTGAAACATCACCTCACGTGAAAACGGGCAGACTTCCTTATGGTCTCTCCTCACAAGAGAGCTTATAGAACCATCTAAACGGAGGGAAAGCAAATGAACGCTGCAACACGGGCGTGTGCATCTTCCGGCGTGACGTGGAACGGCATTGACTGGGTCAAGGCTCAGCGTCAGGTAAGGCGGCTGCAAGCGCGTATTGTGAAGGCGGCACAGGCTGGCAAACACAACAAGGCGAAAGCCTTGCAATGGTTGCTGACCCATTCGTTCAGCGGCAAGGCATCAGCCGTCAAACGCGTGACTGAAAATAAAGGCAAGAACACCCCCGGTGTGGACAAGATCATCTGGAAAACACCGGTGGCGAAGACCAACGCGATAGCGTCGTTGAAGAGACGGAGTTACTCGGCTCTTCCGCTTCGGAGAGTATTAATCCCGAAGAAAAATGGCAAGAAAAGACCGCTCGGCATCCCTGTGATGAAGTGCCGCGCCATGCAGGCGTCACATCTGCTGGCGCTGGAGCCCATTGCGGAAACCACTGCCGACCTGAATTCTTACGCATTCAGGCCGGAACGCTCAACCGCCGATGCCAAGGAGCAATGTTTCATCATCCTGGCAAGAAAGGTCAGTGCGGAATGGGTGCTGGAGGCCGACATTCAAGGCTGTTACGACAATATCAGTCATGACTGGACGATGGTCAATATCCCCACGGATAAGGTTATTCTACAGAAATGGCTCAAGGCGGGATACGTGTATCAAAACGAACGCTTCCCGACCGACGCCGGCACCCCGCAAGGGGGCATCATCTCGCCGGTAATCGCAAACATGACGCTGGATGGCCTCGAAGCGATGCTCGCGGAGAAATTCCCGAAAGCAAGAAGAACGGGGCTGAAAATGAACATGGTGCGTTATGCGGACGACTTCATCATCACCGGCCACTCGAAAGAATGGCTGGAGCAGGAAGTCAAACCCGCCGTGGTCGAATTTCTGGCGGAACGCGGGTTAACCCTATCGCCGGAAAAGACCAAGATAACGCATATTGAAGAAGGGTTTGACTTCCTCGGATGGAACATTCGCAAGTACAGCGGCAAGCTGCTGATAAAACCGTCGAAAGCGAACATCAAAGCGCATCTTGATAAGATCCGGGAAGTCATCAAAGGCAACAAGGCGGCTAAACAGGCAAACCTGATAAGGCAGCTTAACCCCATTCTACGAGGTTGGGCGAATTACCATTGCCATGCAGTCGCCAAGAAAACCTTTGCTCGGGTTGATGCCCATATCAGGTCAACGCTATGGCGATGGGCGGTAAGAAGGCACCCAAAAAAAGGAGCTCGCTGGGTCAAAGAGAAATACTTTAAAACCAGAGGCACCCGGAATTGGGTATTTGCCGCGACAGAAGAAAAAGAAGATGGAACACGAAGAGAGGTCACGTTGCTGAGAGAATCGGACACGTCCATACAGCGGCATGTCAAGATCAAAGCCGACGCCAATCCGCACGACCCGAAATGGGAGCCGTATTTCGAGTCCCGGTGGGGCAAGAAAATGCTGCGCTCATCGAGAGGTCGCAGGAAGCTTTACCGCGTCTGGCTAAGGCAAGAAGGCATGTGTCCCACCTGTCAGGAGCCAATCACAAAGAGCACCCCTTGGGATGCCCGCCACATTGTGAAAAAGACCGAGGGCGGGACGGATGCGGCCAGCAATCTTCAGATGCACCATTTCAATTGCCATAGAAATCAGTATCATGCCGGAAACACAGTGGTGG
>JANNQL010000093.1:0-13379 GCA_031400755.1 Pseudomonadota bacterium
ACGAGGCCTTGAACTATTGGTACCCGCCTGCTCCGGGGCGCAGGGGCCAGGCGAGATCAACAGCCGCTCCGGGTTGAGTGCGGCAATGGCCGGGATATCGACCTGGTCGTTACGGAAGACCTTAATCTCGATGCCGCCGAAGCCGCCGATGGTCTGCACAATATTATAGGTAAACGAATCGTAGTTATCGATAATGACTATCATAATTTACGTAACCAAATGATATTTATCAAATAAAAAAATACCAGCAGCCTTCATACTCGCTCATATTCACTATTTTTATTCGCTTCTCTCAGCCTGACAAAATGCTATCGTAGGCCTAACTACCACACTCAGGGAAGCTACCAATTTCGATCACATACCCCTCTTCACGCACCCCATTTGTCACGACATCGCCGAAAAAGGGGATACTGGTAGTCTCCGAGTAACTGCCCTGCGTCTGAATCGAATAGCCAGACGCCGAATCGCCCAGCAGATTCATCGTCTCTGTGATGCTCCTGACAGCGGCTGAGCCCAAAAAACCTCCGGTCATGCTGACAGAGACATTGAGGGGGGCTGAACTCCCCCCACTGAAGTCCCAACTGACTGGCGCACTTCCCGAACCGTTCTGCAAAGTTGTTATGGTAAGGGTCCCGGTCCATGCCCCGTTCACGCCATCGCAGGCGACGGCGCTCAACTGTTCAATCATCGTGACAGCATTGATTCGAGCCTGTTGCGGCGTGTGATATTCCACTGTCACCGACCCTTCGGCCGTCAGACCGGCCAACTGCGAGACCGGTCTGGAAGCGCCATTGACACCGGTCTGGGCAATAGTGTTCAGGTTAGAGGCAAGTGCTGAAACCAGGTTTTCCACCCCAGGCAAGCTCACCGTCGCTTTCACCGTTACGGTCCCCTCATCGAGTTGCGAGCTGGGGTTATCATGGACAGCCTGCGACTCAGAGGCGCTATGGAAGTTGAACTTGGCCGCGTTTGACGCCAGAGTATTTTCCTCGCTGTCCTGCAGGGCGAGTTCTCCAAAGCCTGCGATCTCCTCCCATGTGACCGATGCGCCGTCTGCGCTACTAAAATCGGGAATAGGTATGGCAAGCAGATTCGCGCAGTTCCTGACTGAGTCGGGCAAGGTCGGGCCATCATTACTGCTGCCGTTATCCAGGGTAACCTCGAAAACACCGGCTGTCGGCGAGCCGGGGTCTTTATGCAGAGGCGTGGGGGCACCAGAGATCTCGACAGTCCATTGCGAGGCCATGGCCTTCAAATCCGCCAGGGCGTGCAATGCGGTCATGCCATTGCGGACGGCCGTGACGGCGGGGCTGTGGCGGACTACGCCGCGTACCACGTCGGTCACGGCGCTCGTGGCCACTCCGGCAACGACAGATGTCACGGAAACGATACTGTTCCACAGACCAGACGAAGTCCCCCCGAGTGAACCGACAGCACCGCTGACGGTTGTCGGCAGATCATCAAGGAATGTATTGACCGAACCACAGGGGTCGCTGGAATCGAATGCTGCCCGCGTACTGACTCGTTTCGCCGCCCTTGAGGCTGGCAATTCGGCTGCCTCCATTTCCGCGAGCAGCGGCACCATGACTTCCTGCATGAAGGTGTATAAGACCAGGGCGGGATATCGATATTGCCCATGGAGGCTGGGGTCCAGGTCGCCCATTAAATCCCTGGCAACCTGCGCACCAAAGCTGTTCCCGGTTTTCACATAGACAGCAAGCAGCATGGAGAAAGTGACTTGCTTGTCGACTCCGGTGCCGTCTGGCGGCAGCGGTATGGGCGGTGTGATCTGGTCGATATCAGACCCCAGGTAACCGCCTCCCTGCGATGCTTCCAAGGCCAATGAATGCGTCTGCATGCCGAATATGCCAAGGCCGTTGCTGGAAGTCGAGTTCCCACTGACTGAGGACAAAACAGCGCCATCATCCGCTACGACTGTAAGGCCGGCCTGTTGCAATACCGCTACCGCGGCTTCGATGTTACTGCCGCTGAATGGCTCTTTGAGCAGCGTGGCGAGTTCCGTAGGACTAGGCCCGTTTGTTGCCGGCTCGGAACTGCCGATGCTCACCACACTTGCTAGCATTAGCACGACATCCGAAAAATCCACCCCTCCGGCTGTAATCGATCTAATGGTCAGCCGGCCTGATAGGAGATCGAGGAAGTCCTCCGTTGCCGTCGCCGGGGCCGTGCTGAAGCTGACCACGTTGCCAGGAACCAAAACCACATTTCGATAATGAGTACTCCCAACGATAATGGATTCGATGGTTACGTAACCTGTTGCCGGGTCATACGAATCAGCGGCAAACGCCGATGTAAATGATAGGAGCAGCGTAACCAAAAGAGTCGCGACTCTTTTAATCTTCATTGGGAATCCCCTTTTGTTGTGTTCATTTTGATAAATAATCCAGCATAAACAACGGCCAGCATAGACTTAGTTTTTATTGATCTTCTTCCCAGAAGAACCAGATGACTAAATTGTAAATCAATAACAGACGCTTCAGGTTTCGCCCCGCCATTCATCTCAATCACCCCCTTGCTCCGCCAGTTCCACCGCCCGCCGCAGCCCCATGGCCTTGTTGATGGTCTCCTCGAACTCCGTCGCCGGGTCGGAGTCGGCGACGATGCCGGCCCCGGCCTGCACCCACAGGTCATTGCCGCGCATAATGAAGGTGCGGATGGTGATGCAGATGTCCATATTGCCGGAGAAGCCGAAATAGCCGACCGCCCCGGCGTAAGGGCCGCGCCGCTCGGGCTCCAGTTCTTCGATGATCTCCATGGCCCGGATCTTGGGGGCGCCGCTCACCGTGCCGGCCGGGAAACAGGCGCGCAGCACATCAAACTGGTCTTTGCCCTCCTGCAATTTGCCGTGGACGCCGGAGACGATATGCATGACATGGCTGTAACGTTCGATCACCAGGAGGTCCCTGGTCTCGACCGTGCCGTAGCGGGCCACCCGGCCGACATCATTGCGTCCCAAGTCCACCAGCATCAAATGCTCGGCCCGCTCCTTGGGATCGGCCAGGAGTTCACGCTCGAGTGCCTGGTCCTCCTCTTCGTTCCTGCCCCGTTTGCGGGTGCCGGCAATGGGCCGCAGTTCGACATCATCGCCCTCCAGGCGCACCAGGATTTCAGGCGAAGAGCCAATCTGGACGATATCGTCAAGCTTCAAAAA
This sequence comes from Pseudomonadota bacterium, assembly GCA_031400755.1. Taxonomy (GTDB): domain Bacteria; phylum Desulfobacterota; class Desulfobulbia; order Desulfobulbales; family VMSU01; genus VMSU01. Next base: position 3,173 of record JANNQL010000093.1, read on the forward strand.
AAAGAGATAGGGACTGGGGTTGATATGACGCAAGGCCCGGTAGAGGGCAAAGGGGCTGAGTTCCGACTTGCTGTGGAAGCGCTGGGACAGCACCACCTGTTGGATGTCGCCGGCCAGGATGTACTCCTTGGCCCGGTCCACCATGGCCATAAAGTCGTCCTTGCTCATATTAGCGGCAAAATCGTGGGCAGCGCAGGGCTTGGCAGAGTCCGCCAGCCCCTCTGGCAATGCCCCGCGCAACTGGGCGACGATTGCCTCAATCACGGCCTCGGCCTCGCAATAGAGGGCGTCAAGGTCGGCCCCCGCCGGCGTCAGCACGCAATTAACAATGGAGATGGTCTGGCGGATCGAATCACAGATCAAGACAATCTTGGGGACCATGAAGGAGGAGTCTGGGAATTCAGGCGTCAGCGGGTTGATCTCCGGCAGGCGCTCCATGAAACGCACCATGTCGTAGCCCATGAAGCCCACCGCCCCCCCGAAGAAGCGGGGCAGATAGCCGGTATCGCAGGGACTGAAAGAGGCCAGGAGGGCCTTTAAGGCCTCGATCGGATCGCCGCTGAAGCTGTCGGCGCTCGCGACCCGCCGGATTTCGACCTGCTCGCCGCGACTGACAAAGGTAGCCAGCGGCTCATAGCCGATAAACGAATAACGGCCCCACTTCTCCCCGCCCTGTAAGCTCTCCAGCAAAAAGGCATGCTTCCTGCCTAAGGCGACCTTGGCAAAGGAGGTCAACGGCGTGTCCAGATCGGCGACGATCTCACGGCACACCGGCACCAGGCCGGACTTGGCCGCCAGTCTTCGAAAATCGATTAATTCAGGTTTCATCATATCTCCACCACACTAAACAAAAAAAAAGCCCCTGCTCCGCTAAAACCAAAAAACAGATTTATGCATCCCAACTGTAACTGTACTGTAACTGTTCAGCAGTGCCGCAGATGCGCGATTTATATTGACCCGATTCGTTGGTCAATAAAGAGGCCTGCGAGCTATAGCCAGCCTATGTGAGCAGGCCGATGACAGCTAAGCGAGCGTAGCGAGACTGCGAAGCAGATGCGGTGCTGCTGAACAGTTACAACAAAAAAAAAGCCATGGCACCGTCAAATCGGCCCATGGCTTTTAATTATTAATTTAATCACACAGCAGACACCCTGCCGGGGCAGTCGTCAGCAGGCGCAATCCACATCCCATGGGAAAGTGACGCGCCAGCTTGACCTGGCCGTCACTTCATTCCTGTTTACACCATTACGCCAGTAGAAACGGCAACTGACTGACGGTTGACAACGGAAAGTACCCATCGAGATTCAGAGACTCAAGCTTGAACGCCGGCGGCAAAGGCATTGACCCGCTTGGTCAATCTGGATACCGTCCTGGAGGTAGTCTTCTTGTGCAAGGTGCCCTTGACCGCGACCCGATCAATAACCGGGATAGCGGCCTTTAGCGCCTCCTGGGCCTTTTCCACGGATTTTTCTTCAATGGCGGCGAAGATGGCCTTGATCACCGTCTTCATCTTGCTCTTATTGTTACGATTACGCAGATTGCGGACCTGACTCTGCCGCGTCCTCTTCATTGCTGATTTGTGATTAGCCAAAACCTTATCTCCTTCTGACAATCTGATATCTTATTGCCGCTCAACCAAATCGAACGGGCCTTCATGAATCACGAAAGCTTGGAAACTTAAACGATATCATTTCCGCTGTCAAGAAGATAGCAGACCGCCCGGCGATTTTTTCGTTTGGCTGCCCCTGCACCCACCCCCTCCTTTGCCGGGGGAGTACGTGAACGACGGTTTTTTATTTACTGCGGCCGACAAGAACACTTGAGTTTCGCCGGTATTTTAGTTTTAATAGACATCATGTTAGAATTTCTGCACTCACTCCGCTGGCAAGACCTGGCCGACATCCTGATCGTTGCCTTCATCATCTATCGGTCCATCCTGATGATCCGGGGGACCCGCGCCGTCCAGATGCTGGCCGGCATCGCCATCCTCACCGTCGTCTACTTCGGGGCCAAGGAACTAGAGCTAATGACCCTGTATTGGCTGCTCGGCACCCTGCTCAGTTCAATCTTCCTGATCACCATCATCGTCTTCCAACGCGATATCCGCAAGGCCCTGGTCCAGGTCGGCCAGGCCTCGCCGTTCACCAAACCCCATGAAGACAGGGAAGTAGAACTAAACGAGATCGTGGTGGCGGCCCGCAACCTCTCTCAAAAAAAGATAGGGGCGCTAATCATCCTGGAACGGGAGACAGGACTCAAGGACTATCTCGATTCCGGCCAGGTCCTTGATGCCTCACTGAGCAGCGATCTGTTGCTCAGCCTCTTTCACCCCAGTTCACCGCTCCATGACGGCGGAGTGGTGATCAGCGGCGGGCGCGTCCAATCCGCCCGTTGCGTCCTGCCCCTGACCAAGAACCCTTACATCTCGAAACAACTCGGCACCAGGCATCGGGCCGCCATTGGCCTGTCCGAGGAAACCGACGCCGTCATCGTCGTCGTCTCCGAGGAGACCAGGCAAATTTCCCTGGTGCAGCACGGCGCTATCACCTCAAACCTTGACGAGACCGCCCTGCGCAACCGCCTGCGGGCCATCCTCTCACCCAAGGAGCACCCGGTCATGGCCTGGAAAGGCTGGTTAAACCGCCAATGATCCCCTACACCCCGCCCAAACTGTCCTGGCCGAAAGATTGGTTCATCAAGCTGATCTCGCTGCTCTTTGCCATCTTCCTCTGGTATTTCGTCTCCAGCGAAGACCGGGTGGACATGAACATCCAGATCCCGGTGGAGATCGTCAACCTGCCGCGCGACCTGATCATCTCCAATCAATACAAAACCGCCCTCGACGTCACGGTGAGCGGACCGCGGGGCTTGATCCGCAAATTTTCCCAGGGCACAACCCGCTCCATTGACCTCTCCAAGGCCACCCCCGGCAGTATGGTCATTGCCAACGAATTGGACGCCATTTATGCACCACGGGGGATCACTGTGCTTAGGATCAACCCCACCCACATCACCCTGCTCATCGACCGCCTGATCAACAAGGAACTGTCCATCAAGGCCGTCACCAAGGGCAAGCTGCCGGAAGAATACGAATTGATGGCAATCACCATGCAGCCTGAACGACTGAACCTCGCCGGCCCCCAAGAAATCCTGGACAGAGAGACCCTCCTGAAGACAACCCCCATCGACCTCTCCGACATAACGGGCTCCACCACCAAACAGATCGCTCTCGATCTCAGGCCGGAAGTGGCGGACCTGCTTGGCGACTCGATGGTCTCGGCCTTGATCGAAATCAAAGACAAGATGATTGAGAAAGAAGTCAACAGGATCGACATTACGCCAACCGGGCTGCTGCCTAATCAAACCGCCAAGGTCTCGCCCAGCCGACTGACGCTCAAGACCCTCCTGCCCATGGCCTTGGCCAAGAAACAGAACAAAAATATTGACGATCTCTTCACGGCGACAGTCAACCTGGAGGGGCTAGCGCCAGGCTCCCACGAAGTAAAACCAATGGTCCAGGCCGCCCCGGAGGTGACCATCCAGGAAATTACTCCGGAGTCGGTGACGGTTGAGATAAAGCAAGGGGGATAGGCTGTAGGCGTTTAGGCTGTTAGCAACAGAAAAACATTAAGACAGGGGCCGTTGTGTTCCGTTTTTTTTACCTAACAGCCCTCAGCCTACAGCCTAAACAACCTTAATTTTCAAATAATGGAAACACCATGAGAAGACTCTTCGGTACCGACGGGATTCGCGGTACGGCCAACATCTACCCGATGACCAGCGAGATCAGTATGCAGATCGGCCGCGCCATCGCCTTTCTGGTCAAGGACAAAAAACACGGTCACCGGATTGTCATTGGCAAGGACACCCGCATCTCAGGCTACATGATCGAAAACGCCCTGGCCTCCGGCATCTGCTCCATGGGGGTCGATGTCCTCTTGGTCGGGCCGCTGCCGACGCCCGGCATCGCCTTCATCACCAGTTCGATGCGGGCCGACGCCGGGGTGGTGATCTCCGCCTCCCACAACCCCTTTCAGGACAACGGTATCAAGATCTTCTCCCGGGACGGCTTCAAGCTCCCCGATGAGATGGAGGCCGACGTCGAAGACCTGATCTTCTCCCAGAAGATGGCGGCGCTGCGTCCGGTGGCCGAGGAGATCGGCAAGGCCACCCGCATCGAAGACGCCAAGGGCCGCTACATCGTCTACCTCAAAAACACCTTCCCCCAGAAATACACACTCGACAATTTCCATATCGTCCTCGACTGCGCCCACGGCGCCACCTACGGCGTCGCCCCTCATGTCTTCGAGGAACTCGGGGCCAAGGTCACCGCCATCGGCGTCAAACCGGACGGCAAGAACATCAACCACCAGTGCGGGGCCCTGCACCCGGAGGTCATCGCCGCCAAGGTCAAGGAGGTGGGGGCCGACATCGGCATCGCCCTCGACGGTGACGGCGACCGCCTGATCGTGGTCGATGAAAAAGGCGCGCTGGTTGACGGCGACCACATCATGGCCATCTGCGCCGCCGACCTCATGGGCCGTAAAAAACTGCGCAAGAAGACCCTGGTGGCCACGGTAATGAGCAATCTCGGCCTGGAAGCGGCCATGGCCCGGATGGGCGGCCATCTCGTCCGCGCCAAGGTCGGCGACCGCTATGTGGTGGAAGAGATGCGGGCGGGCAAATACAACTTCGGGGGCGAGCAGTCCGGCCACCTCATCTTCCTCGACCACGCCACCACCGGCGATGGCACCCTGGCCGCCCTCCAACTGTTGTCGATCATGATCAAACACGACCAGCCGGTCTCCAAACTCGCCGAGATCATGGAGTCCTTTCCCCAGGTCTTAAAAAACGTCCGCACCAGCCGTCGCCTCGACCTGGAGGCCCTGCCCGAGTTCCAGAAGGCCTGCCGGCAGATGGAGAAGAAGCTCGGGGCCGAGGGCCGTATCCTGGTGCGGCTCTCCGGCACCGAACCGCTGGTCAGGGTCATGCTGGAAGGCAAGAACCATGACCAGATCGACCAGATGGCCGATGAACTCTGCGCCCTGCTGCGCAAGGCTGATGGACAGTAGGGGGATTACGAACGAACAAACATGCTACGCACCCCGGTAGATCTGACTTTTTTTTGCGACGCCATCATCTTTGATGAACTCGCAAAAAGTCGTCACCCCGGCAAAAGCCGGGGTCCAGATGAGTTGTAACTTTCCGGAAGCATTGGATTCCGGCTTTCGCCGGAATGACGGGAATTGCAACTTTCTGCGAGTTCATCCGCTTTCGCTTCGACTTTATTCGACTCCAAAAAGGAGCCCGGCATGACCAACCAGACCGATACTCAAACCGTACCGCTCCCGAAAGAATTCACCTTTCTCTGGGCCGTGCTCACAGTGTCCGTGCTCACGGTCGTCCTGCTCTTTGCTTACAGCCTCCTGTTTCTGGCCCCATCCTACACCGGCCTAATCGCTGAAAACACCGAAGACACTGCGATTACAGTAGCGACGCACATCAAGTCAGACCTTTTCCCTGCCAACACAGCCTTTACAAAAGATGACCTGCCCGCAGGCTTTGGGGCGGAGATTGCCGAGATCATTCAACACTTCGACCTGATGAAAATCAAGGTCTTCGCGCCCAACGGCGAGACCATCTTTTCCTCCGAGGCCAAGGACATCGGCGTCATGAACACTCATGACTATTTCCAGCAGGTGGTCGCCAAGGGCAAGCCGTTCACCAAGGTCGTCAAAAAAGACGGCGCCTCCCTGGAAGGCCAGCAAGTCAGCATGGATGTGGTGGAGACTTACGTGCCGGCCATGACGGGCAACACCTTCCTGGGGGCCTTTGAAATCTATTTAAACATCACCAAGCCCAAGGCCAAACTGAATTTCTTGGTCAACCGCTCAAACCAACTGCTGCAAGCCTTCGGCGCCGGCCTGCTGCTGGCCATGTTTTTCATCGCCCACCGGGCCCGGACCAACATCCTGGCCCGCCGGCAGGCCGAAACAAAAATCCTCCAGCAGAGCAAAATCCTGGAGGAGACCAACAAGGACCTATCGATCTTAAATGAGATCTCATCTGTCGTCAGCCGCTCCATCGACATGGACCATCTGCTGTACGGCATTCTCGACACCATCACCGCCCGCTTCTCGGCCTTCAGCGAGATCAACCGGGCCGGCATCTTCCTGCTCGCCGATGACAAACTGATCCTGACCGCCCACCTCGGCCATGACGACGAATTCCTGCGCCAGCACCAAAACCTCACCATCAACGACTGCCTGTGCGGCCAAGCGGCCCGCAGCGGCGAAATCATCTTTTCCGAAAACTCCGCACTCGACCCCCAGCACACCCTCTGCGGCCATCATGGCCAACCCCACGGCCACGCCATCATCCCGCTCACCGCCCAGGACAAGGTGGTGGGTGTGCTCTACCTCTACACCCATGTGGGCGTCCACATTGCCGACAAAGAAAATCTGCTGCAAAGCATTGGCCGTCAGATCGGCCTGGCCATCGACAACGCCAACCTTTACCAGCAGGCCAAGCATCTGGCCCTCTATGACCAACTGACCAAACTCCCCAACCGCAGGTTTATGGAGGTCCGGCTTGAGGAGTCGGTCACCACCGCCGAACGCTATGGCCGCCCCTTGTCGCTGGCCATGATCGACATCGACTATTTCAAGAAATACAATGACACCATGGGCCATGCCGCCGGCGACTTGATACTCGCCAATGTCGCCTCCCTGATCCGCAAGGAGATCCGTGAGGCCGACTTCGCCGCCCGTTATGGCGGTGAGGAGTTCCTGGTCATCCTGACTGAGACTGAGCGTTGCGGGGCCTGCGTCGGGGTGGAGCGAATCCGCAGGACCATTGAACAAAAATCGGGAGTGACCATCAGTGTCGGCGTCACCTCCTATCGACCAGGCCTGACCTTGACCCAATTGCTCAACGAGGCGGACGACGCCCTGTATCAGGCCAAGGCTAACGGACGCAATCGGGTCGAATGGTCCGGGGCCGCCAACATCCCCTGCCATGAAACACCGGCTCGATAGCCTCTTGGTCCAACAAAATCTGGCGCTGACCCCGGAGAAGGCCTGTGCCCTCATCCTGGCCGGTCAGGTGCAGGTCGCCGGCCACAAGGCCGACAAGCCAGGCCTGATGTTCGATGAGACCCTGACAATCACGGTCAAGGAACCGTCCTGCCCCTTTGTCAGCCGGGGCGGCTTAAAGCTCGCGAAAGGTCTTGCCTTTTTTCAGATCAACCCCCAGGACTTCATCTGCGCCGACATCGGCGCCTCCACAGGTGGCTTCACTGATTGCCTGCTGCAAAACGGGGCGGCCAGGGTCTACGCCGTTGATGTCGGCTACGGCCAATTGGCCTGGAGCCTGCGTCAGGACAGCCGGGTCATTGTTCTGGAGCGCACCAACGCCCGCCACTTGACCCAGGCCTTGGTCCCGGAACCCATCAATCTGGCGGTAATCGACGCCGCCTTCATCTCGCTCAAGATCCTGCTGCCGCCCCTCTTGCCGCTGTTCGCCGGACAGGCGGTCGCTATACTCGCCCTGATCAAGCCGCAGTTCGAGGTCGGCCGCGGCGAGAGCGTGGGCGGCGTGGTCACCGATCCCGCCCTCCACGACCGCGTCATCAACGACATCTCCACCTTCAGTCAAGGTCTGGGCCTTACCCTGCACGGGGTGACGGCCTCCCCCCTCCTCGGCCCCAAGGGCAATACCGAATTCCTCATCTACCTGACCAGCCCTTGAATCATTGCCGCAAGGTGATTTATAAGGCGTTCAGCCTTCATGCCGGGCGATGGTGGTGGTGATGGTCGTGATAAAACTCCACGATAAATTCACGGGCCGCAACCGCCATGATCAACAGCCCCGGAATGAGGAATGCCACAATTAATCCAACAATCAAATCCGACATCGTATTGCCTCCTCGTTTTTTTTAGGAGGGAGTAGGGCAACCGTTTTCTTCCTCCCTCGTCACCTTAAATATAAGGCTTGGTCCTTGAAAAATATAGGAAGGGGGCAGGCGCATGATTTTTCCTGTCCTGCCTTTCCTGAATGTGCAATGAGTTAGAAACTGAAGAACGCCCCCAATTGGCGCCCTTGTTGGATTGGTAGACCCCAAAGCTTGACGCAGCCCGCACCACACACCCATCCCCAGCCACTTTCATCTCCCCTCCCCTGAAAGAGATTGCGTTCCGGCATGGCCCAGGCTATTGTTTTCCTGTAATTGCTTGACACGCAACAGGCTAACAACCAAAGAATCAAGGGAGGTGCCGAGTGGGAGCGCAGTTGACCTATGAACGCTATGTCTGGTTCGACCAGCAAATCCGGCAGGGGCGATACCCGAACGCCACCACCCTGGCCCGAAAATTCGAGTTTTCGGAGAAGACCGCCCACCGCGCCATCGACTTCATGCGCACCATGCTGGACGCGCCGCTGGAGTACGACTCGACCCACAAGGGCTACTATTATGCCGACAGCTCCTTTTCGCTGCCGGCCTTTAAGGTGACCCAGGAGGAACTCCTAGCCATCCTGCTGGCCAGGACCCTGCTCTCCGGCAGCGCCGACGGCGTCATCAGCCGGGCCATCAGCCGTTTTGGGCACAAGCTCTTCGCCATGACCGGCGGCGTCGGTCTCACAGAAGAGTTCATCGACCAGGTCTTCTCCGCGGTCTGGCACGGCTACTCCCCTGGCCAGGCCGAGACCTTCCAGCTCCTGGCCGAGGCCCTGCTCACCAGGCGCAGCATCTCCTTCCGCTACCGCTCCCCCCAGGACGACTCTATCACCTGCCGCACCGTCCATCCCCACCACCTCCAGCACTACATGGGCAGTTGGGTGCTCTTGGCCTGGTGCACCCTGCGTAACCAGTGGCGGCGCTTCTTCCTGGCCAGGATGGACGAGGTGACCGTGGGCCGGGAGACCTTTCCCCAGCGGGACCCAGAGGAGTGGCAACACCTCCTGCACGACGCCTTCGGCATCTTCCAGGCCGATGAAACCTTTTCCGTGACCCTGCGTTTCACACCGGACCGGGCGCGCTGGATCAGAGAGCAGCACTGGCACCCGAAACAGGAGATGGTCTTTGAAGATGACGGCAGCCTGCGCCTCTCCCTGCCAATGGCCGATCTGCGCGAGATCAAACAGAAGGTCCTCCAGTTCGGGGCCGGGGTGGAGGTCTTGGAGCCCGCAGCACTTCGCCGCGAGATCAAAGAGGAGATCGCGGCCATGCAGAAAAAGTATGGCGAATGAAAAAAGACGGCTCTAAACAGGGAGCGAGGGGACGCGCCATTTTCCCCTTCTCCCACGGGGAGAAGGTGCCCCAAAGGGGCGGATGTGGGGATGCTGAAAGTTATTAAACGCCACGAAAAATAATCAGACCCTGGACACTGGTTGTCCAGGGTCGCATGGTAGAGTGCGGACAGTAGCGTGCTGAATGCCGGCCTCCCCCTTACCACAGACCTTGGTAAACAGGGTGCGGACTGGCGGATCGAGACAAGGCTGTCTTGTCGAACTCAAAACTTGAAAGAGGTGATGCCATGCACAGAAGAACCTTCCTCCAACTCTCCGCCACCTTGGCCAGCGCCCTCCTCTTCCGCCAGGGGGCGGAGAAGGACTACCCGTCCGCCAAACCACCGGCCAAGGCCGTGCCCCTCTGCCTCTGCACCGTGGCCGGGCTCCAGTACCACGAAGGCAAGGGCCTCGTGCCACGGTTGCGGGCCGGCCAACGACTCACCCTGCGCCGCGAGCCGAAAAACCCGCACGACCCAAAGGCCATCGCCGTCTTCGCCGCCTCCGGCCACCAGCTGGGCTACCTCCCCCGACGGCTTAACGAGATCCCGGCCAACCTCATGGACAGCGGCCACGCCGTGGTCGCCAAGGTGAACGAGGTGGACCCGACCGCCCTGCCCTGGGAAGCGGTGGTGATGGAGGTGGGGGTGGCGGGGTGAAGGTGGCAGCCTGCTTGAATCGTAACTGACAGTTCGAAAACTTGAGGTGCCAAATTGGCACCTCAAGTTGGGGCTGAGCTGGCTGGAATTAAAGAGTGATGAAGGCGGCGGCCAACCGCTGGTGGACATCTTTACTTTCGAAACTGTGGGCAGCGCCACCTGCGACCACGCTAATTTCTATCTCCTGGCCGGGGCAATGCTGAAAAAAGTTGGGGAAGAAGGGCCGCATATGAGCCAGGGGGTGTGATCGGTGGGGAACGATG
>JANNQL010000094.1:0-26041 GCA_031400755.1 Pseudomonadota bacterium
TTCGTATGTCTTTTGTACTTTAAATCCACTCATCTCGTTCACCTTGATTGCCCCTGTCGAACAGAGTAAACATCGCTATTCCATCACCGACAGCACCTGGTGCCCCGCAGCCTCCAGGTCCTTGACCAACGGTTCGGCCTCGCAATTCTCCAGACGGAAGTAATAGACCTTCTTTTTCCCCTCCTTGCTGTCTGTCGCTACATTGACGATATCACAATCGTGGGCCTTGATGATCTTGGTGACCATCTCGACGCCACCCTTCTCTTCGTTGACCAGGACATCGAGCCGGGTGGTGGACTTGAGCAGGCCCATCACCTCAATAAAGGCGGAGAGGAGGTCAGAGGCGGTAATCACCCCTACCAGCTGATCGCCATCCATCACCGGCAGCCCGCCGATTTTTTTGTCATGGATGATCCGCGCCGCTTCTTCAATACTGGCGTTGGCGTCAATCGTCCGCGGATTGGTCACCATGACCTGATGGACTGGAATCGCCTCGATCATGGAGGGAAAGGAGAACTGCCGCAAATCGCTTTCCGTGACAAATCCGACCAAGGCGCCATCATCGTCTACCACCGGCAGATGACGGATATTGTGCTGTTTCATGAGTTGGACCGCGTCCTGCAGCAGGGCCGTCCGCTTGATAATGATCGGATTTTTATGGATCCAGTTTTTGACTTTCATTGCTTCACACCGTAGTTTTATTAGACTATGCGGATACCAGTAGTGCGTTTCACTAAAACCATTACCGTTCACGGTGAGCTTGTCGAACCGTAAAAACCTTTCTAAGACCGGCCTTCGACAGGCTCAGGCTGAACGGAGAGATGTAAATGTTTTCATGAAACGCTCTACTAACCATACCACCCTGTAGAGAAATTGCAGGGTCTGGCATCATGCCTGCCAGGCCTGACGACCACCTACAATCATCATGCCAACGTTGATAATCTTTAGAATATAATTGCTATTATTGCAAGGCAGGAATATAAAAACAGGCCGGTGTAACAACTTTTTACATTCAATTTTTTGAGATTTGACATTCGCTGGCAGCCAAGCTACTCTATTCTCTGCCAATCGAGACAGAACTAAAGAACAAACGAGCATTCCATGACGAAAAACGACACACCAGGCACGGCCCTGCTCAAGGTCCGGGAGCGGATTGACGCCATTGATGACCAGTTTCTGCTCCTCTTAAAGGAACGACTCCTCTGCGCCAAGGAAATCGGCAAATTAAAAAATCAGGAAAACCGCGCCAAATGGGACCCGCTGCGGGAGCGGCAGATCTTTGACCGCTTAAAAGAGATGAACCAGGGCGATTTCCCGGAACAGTCCTTGGTCAGCATCTTCCGTGAAATCATCACCACCTGCCGCCTGTCCCAAAAAACGGCAGAGGTGGGTTACCTAGGCCCGGAGGCCACCTTCTCGCATCTGGCCGCAGTAAAATACTTCGGCCACTCCGCCAAATTCGTTCCCATGCCGACCATCGAGGACATCTTCCACGACGTCGAGCATGGCCGGGTCCGTTACGGCATCGTGCCGGTCGAGAACTCCATCGAAGGGTCGGTGACCTCGGCACTAGACTCCTTCATCAAGTACCGGGTCAAGATCTGCGGCGAGGTCAACCTGGCCATCAAGCATAACCTGGTCAATTACAGCGGCAACATCGAGGACATCAAGCAGGTGGTGAGCCACTCTCAACCCCTGGCCCAGTGCCGGGAGTGGCTGCGCAAGAACCTGCCCGGCGTGCCGAACCAGTCCGTGTTTTCCACCGGCAGCGCCGCCCAGATGGCCAGTCAGGACCACACCCTGGCGGCCGTGGCCAGCGACCTGGCCATCAAGACCTATGATCTGCAGGTGGTGGCGCGGGGCATTGAGGACTATCGCGGCAACACCACCCGCTTCCTGTTGATCGGCGATAAATCACCAAGCCCGAGTGGTCGCGACAAGACATCGCTCCTTCTAAGCCTGGTTGATCGGCCCGGCGCCCTCTACCATACCCTAAACGTCATGGCCGACAACGGCATCAACTTGACCAAGATCGAGTCCCGCCCGGTGAAGGGCGAGGCCGGCAAATATATGTTTTTCATCGACATTACCGGCCACATTGACGACCCGCTGATTGATAAGACCTGCGCCCGTCTCCGGGAGACCTGCGCCAGCTTCGAGTGGCTGGGCTCATACCCGCAGATGGCGGAAAACGATGCGTGACATTTCACTTCAACCTGGGAGGGAGTCATGAACAAAGAAGAAATCATCCGCTCCTTGCACCACTTCAAGGAGTTGAACAAGGAGCGATACCAGATTGTCCGACTCGGCATTTTCGGGTCGGCTGCCCGGGGCACACTGACTGAGGGCAGCGATGTCGACGTGGTGGTTGAGCTGACGGTTCCTGACATGTTCATGCTCATCGGCATCAAGCAGGACCTTGAGGAACAACTGCGTTGCACGGTGGATATTGTCCGCTATCGGCAGACCATGAACGCCTTTTTGAAAAACAGGATCGACCAGGAGGCCATCTATGTATGATCAGGCCCTTGCCCTGGAGATTCTGCAACGGCTGCAGCAAAAAAGTAGGTCGGGTTAGCGCAGCGTAACCCGACAAGCAGCGGAAAATTGTTGGGTTACGGCGACACTGCCGCCTAACCCAACCTACATTTATTGAAGATCGGCAATGCTAAGAGAAGACCCATCATGGCGCGACTGACCGAGGCCGAACAGCAAGAGATCGTCCGCTTCCTTGAGGCGGGTAACGACCTGGTTTGACGCCGACATGTGCGCCGCCCTTGGCTCTCTCCTGTACCGCCTGGGCGAGACGGCGAACGTTGTTAAATTACACAATATCCGCCCCGCGATTGAACAAATTCTGTCGAAAAATGGCTTTCTCAGTCATTATGGCCGCACCTTGATTCCCGACCATTGGGGAACGACCATCCCCTATCACCGTTTCGATGTCAAAGACGATCGTTATTTCGCCGATTATATTGAGACGGAATTGATGCACCGCTCGGAAATGCCAGCCATGTCACCAGGTCTGCTAAAAAAATTCCGCGAAAGCGTTTTTGAAATTTTCAGCAATGCCGTTTTGCACTCACGGACTACTAAGGGGATTTTCAGTTGCGGGCAATTTTTCCCGAAACGGCACCGGCTCGATTTCTCCGTGGCCGACCTGGGCATTGGCATCCGCCAAAATGTCCAAGACAATACCGGCCTCAATCTCGCCCCGGAAAAAGCGATCGCCTGGGCAACTGAGGGCCGCAATACCACGAAACGTGGCCAAATTCCCGGCGGCCTTGGATTGAAACTGCTGGGGGAGTTCATTGATCTGAATGGCGGTCGCCTCCAAATTGTCTCGGATGCCGGCTATTGGCGGCGCGAGGGCGGCAAGACCGTTATCGCCCGATTCAGCGAACCCTTTCCCGGCACCGTGGTCAGCGTGGAAATCAATACCGCTGATACGCAATCCTATATCCTTGCCTCCGAACTATCGGCAGCCGACATATTCTAAAAGGAAACCACTATGAGCAAGACTTTGGAATTTTCCATATTTGAAATCGTAGGCAGTGCCCTGTGCGTCGCTTCCAGCGATGGACAAAAAGTCCATAATCGCCTGATTGCCGCCTTGAATGAAGGCCGAAGCGTGACGCTCTCCTTCCACAATATCACCACCTTGACTTCGGCATTCTTAAACGCCGCAATTGGCCAGCTCTATGGCACCTTCAGTGAAGAGCAGATTCGCGCCTTGCTCAAGGTGCAGGATATGCAAGCCGATGACCTGGCACTGTTAAAACGCGTGGTGGAAACGGCCAAGCTTTACTTCAAAGACCCACAGAAATTCGACCAGGCCGTGCGAGAGACACTGGGGGGCGACAGCGATGAGTCATAAGGCGGAAGAGATCAGCCGTTATGACTTCAAGGCTTCGGACGAACTGCTGCTCGATGCCAATGTCTGGTTGTTTGTCTATGGCCCCCAACAACCGGGAGACCGGAGAACGGCGGTTTATTCGCAAGCCTTAGCCAAAATTTTCGCCGCCCAAATCCGCATTTATATCGATGTCCTGATCGTCTCCGAATTTATCAATACCTACGCCAGATTAAAGTGGAAGCTCACCTCTCCAACCACCAACTTCAAACAGTTCCGCAAAAGTGCGGCGTTCAAGCCTGTGGCCCAGGACATCGCCGCTGACGTCAAGCAGGTACTGCGACATTGCACGAGAATAGAGGACGGTTTTGACTCGCTGACGATTGAACCCTTGCTCAATGATTATGCGGCGGGTGACGCTGATTTCAATGACCAGATTTTAACAGCCCTCTGTCAAAAGACGGGGTTGAAGATGGTAACGGGCGATAGCGACTTCAAGGGCTGTGGCATTGCCCTTATCACCGCAAATTCCCGGCTGCTTGCCTAAGGTTTTTCATGGCCCTCCACCCCGACTTTCCCACCTCCCCCCACGCCATCCTCGACCCGACTGTCCGCTGGTTCCCGGCCGACGAGGCCCTGCGCGAGAGCAGCATGGAAAAGCTCATGCCGCCCCTGGTGCCGGAGCTGCGCAAGCAGGTAAAGGCCTGGCGGGACAGCGGCTACGCCAAGGCCACCGCCACCAGCCGCAGCCTGCTCAATTGGTGGTTCAAGACGCCGCACCTTCTGCCCCAATATCTCCCCTCGCCCTTTGGGAGAGGGGCCGGGGGTGAGGGCACTTTGCTTGAGTTCCAGTACTACTTCGCCCAACGCGAGGCCCTGGAGACCATCATTTTCTTGTATGATGTTGTCGGGGTGAAAGACAAATACGACCTGATGCGCTTTGACCATTCGGGGGCGGTGTCCACCGGTATGTTTGACGAATCGTGGCGGCGCCTGGTGGTGAAGATGGCCACCGGCTCCGGCAAGACCAAGGTCATGAGCCTGGTGCTGGCCTGGAGCTATTTTCATAAGCTCTATGAGCCAGGGTCGGAACTTTCGCGCAACTTCCTGGTGATCACGCCCAACATCATCGTGCTCGACCGCATCTACAAGGACTTCCAAGGGTTACACATCTTCTTCCACGACCCGGTGCTGCCGGACAACGGCTACGACGGCCGCGACTGGCGGGACGACTTTCAACTGACTCTGCACCTGCAGGACGAGGCACGGGTCACCAGGCCGGTGGGCAACATCTTCCTCACCAATATCCATCGGGTCTATTCGGGCGACGACCTGCCGCCATCGCCCGACGACGACAATACCATGGATTATTTCCTGGGTAAGCGCCCCAGCGGCGCCACCACCGACTCCAAGGTGGACGTGGGCATGATCGTGCGCGACATCGACGAGCTCCTGGTCCTAAACGACGAGGCCCACCACATCCATGACAAACGGCTGGCCTGGTTCAAGTCCATCGAGGACATCCATAACCGCCTAAAGCAGAAGGGCGATGCCCTCGCTTTGCAGATTGACGTCACCGCCACCCCCAAGCACAATAACGGCGCCATCTTCGTGCAGACCATAGCCGACTACCCGCTGGTGGAGGCCATCTCCCAAAACGTGGTCAAGCACCCGGTGCTGCCCGACCAGGCCAGCCGCGCTAAACTTGTCGAACGGCAGAGCGCCAAGTACACTGAAAAGTACGCCGACTATATCAACCTGGGCGTGGTGGAGTGGCGAAAGAGCTATAGCGAGCATGAAAAAATGGGCAAGAAGGCCATTCTGTTTGTGATGACCGACGACACCAAAAATTGCGACGACGTGGCGGCCTATCTGGAAGGCACTTACCCTGAACTTCAGGGTGCGGTGCTGGTGATCCACACCAAGGACAACGGCGAAATTTCCGAATCGGCCACCGGCAAAAAAAAGGAGGAGTTGGAGCTCCTACGCCGGCAGTCCAACGAAATCGACAGCCTGGAAAGCCCCTACAAGGCCATCGTCTCTGTGCTGATGCTGAAAGAGGGCTGGGACGTGAAAAACGTCACCACCATTGTCGGCCTGCGCGCCTATTCGGCTAAAAGCAATATCCTGCCCGAGCAGACCTTGGGCCGTGGCCTGCGCAAGATGTACCCCGGCGATATCGAGGAATATGTCAGCGTGGTGGGCACCGACGCCTTTATGGATTTTGTCGAGTCCATCCAGGCCGAAGGCGTGGTCCTGGAGCGTAAGCCCATGGGTGAAGGCACCGGGGCCAAGGCGCCGCTGGTGGTGGAGATCGATCTGGACAACAGTAAGAAGGACATTGACGCCCTGGACATCGCCATCCCGGTGATGACACCGCGCATCTACCGGGAATACAAGAATCTTACCGATCTGGACCTGAGCCTTGCGGCGGACGCCAAGGTGGCCTATCAGCAATTCAGCGAAGAGCAGCAGCGGGAGATTGTCTTCAAGGACATTACCACCGGCGAAGTAACACACACTACCCTACTTGACACGGCGGGCATTGCCGACTACCGGAGCGTCATCGGCTATTTCAGCCAGACGGTGATGAAGGATCTGCGCCTGGTGAGTGGCTACGATGTGCTATACGGCACGATCAAGGCCTTTGTCAGGGACCAACTGTTTGACCAGCAGGTGGACTTGGAGACGGCCAATACCCTGCGCAACCTGTCGGAACCGAACGCGACAAAGACATTAATCGAGACCGTTAAACAGGCCATCAACGGCCTCACCGTTCGGGACAAGGGGTGCGCCGAGATTCGGGACACCATCAAGCTCCGGCAGACGCGGCCCTTTGTGGCCAAGGAGCAAGGCTATCTTCTTCCCAGGAAGAGCGTCTTCAATAAAATCATCGGTGACAGCCATTTCGAGTTGCTGTTTGCCCGTTTTCTGGAAGAGTGCGACGATGTCGCCTCCTACGCCAAAAATTATCTGGCAGTTCATTTCAAACTGGACTATGTCAATGCGGAGGGCGACATTTCAAATTATTACCCAGACTTTTTGGTCAAGGTGTCAAGCCGGAAAATTTTTGTCGTTGAGACCAAGGGCCAGGCCGACCTGGATGTACCGCTCAAAATGCAGCGCTTGCGGCAGTGGTGTGAAGACATCAATCGTTTGCAGGGGGAGATAAAATACGACTTTGTCTATGTGGACCAGGAAGGCTTTGAGCGGTACAAACCGGCCTCGTTCCGGCAGTTGGCTACCGGTTTTCGAGAATACAAAGGGGCAATATGATCATCTTAGGCGTTGAAAGCTCCTGCGACGAGACTGCCGCCGCCGTAATGGCCGACGGCAGACTGATGAGCAACGTCATCAACTCGCAGATCGACATCCACCGTCTCTACGGCGGGGTGGTGCCGGAACTGGCCTCGCGCCACCACCTGCAGAATATCTATCCGGTGGTGCAGACGGCCCTCGATCAGGCCGGGATCAGCTTAGACGACCTTGATGGCATGGCCGTCACCCAGGGACCGGGCCTGGTGGGGGCGCTCTTGATCGGGCTCTCCTTTGTCAAGGCCATCTCGCTCGTCAAGAAGCTCCCCTATGTCGGGGTAGACCACCTGGTCGGCCATCTGCTCTCCGTCTTCTTAGGGGAGAACAAACCGGAATTTCCCTTCATTGCCCTGATCGCCTCGGGTGGCCACTCCAGTATCTTTCTGGTCCGCTCCTACTTCGACTACCAGATCATGGGCCGCTCCCGTGACGACGCCGCCGGTGAGGCCTTCGACAAGGCGGCGAAACTCTTAGGCCTCCCCTACCCCGGCGGGCCGGTGATCAGTCGCCTGGCCGTGAGCGGCAACCCGGGGGCAATCGCCTTTCCACGGGCCTGGCTCGACCCTGACAGCCTGGATTTTTCCTTCAGCGGGGTCAAGACCTCGGTGGCCAATCATGTCAGCGCCTGCCGTAGGGAGAACCAGGAACTCGCCATCCCCGACATCTGCGCCTCGTTTCAAGAGGCGGTGGCCGAAGTCTTGGTGCGCAAGACCATGCGGGCGGCCAAAGACAAAGGCATCAAAAACCTGGTGGTCGCCGGCGGCGTGGCCGCCAACCCCAGGCTGCGCGAACTTTTTGCAGAACACTGTCCCGCCGAAGGCCTCAACCTCTTTCTGACACCGCTGGAATTCTGCACCGACAACGCCGCCATGATCGCCCTGGCCGGCTCCTACCAGTTTGAGCAAAACAAGACCCTGAACTACGAAATGGACGCCTACTCCAGGACCCCCATACTGCAATGAACAAACTCCAACGCCGGCTCCGTTACTACAAACTGCGATTCCTCCGCCTGAAGGGCGATCCGAAGAGCATCGCCCGCGGGGTGGCCCTCGGCACCTTTATCGGCATCACCCCGACCCTGCCGCTGCACACCATAGCCACCCTGATCATCGCGCCGCTGATCCGGGCCAATCTTATTGGCGCCTTCCTGGCCGGCTTCACGGTCTGCAACCCGCTTACCTATGTCCCGCAGTACTACCTCTCCTGGCTCATCGGCAATACCCTGACCCCTTACGACCTGACCTGGGAACGGATCAAGGCCGTGCTGGAAATTGTCCTTTCCGGCTCAGGGTATCAAGTCACCTTCAGCGCCCTTTCCCGCCTCGGCATCGATGCCGTGATCGTCATGTGTCTGGGGGGCTGCATCCTTGCCACTCCATTCACCGTGGTCGCTTATATCGTGACCTTCCGCTTCTTTAAGAATCGTCAAAAAAAACGGTGGGCTATTTGAGTGCTTGCCAACCGACGCCACCTCTAAGGGACTCGGCAATTATTGTTATAAAGTTTATCAATTACCATAACGTTCGTCATTCCGGCATGTTATTAGCCGGAATCCAGCGTCTCACCCCGCCTGCGGGGGGATTTATCATCAAGTAACTTTGATGAACTCGCAAAACGCCGTCACCCCGGCGCTCTGTCCAGTCCTCGCTTGACGGGGAAAAGCCGGGGTCCAGATTGATTGCCAGCCACCGAAACACTGGATTCCGGCCTTCGCCGGAATGACGGATAAAAATGAAGTTACTTGGAAGGTTCTTTGCTGGATACCAGCTAGGACCATGCTGGCATGACGGCAAACGCAAACGGTACTTTTATAATTTCTAAATCCCCTAACTGGACAATGGACTTTTTTGCAAGTTCATCAATTTTGACACCCCCATGCCGACTCGACAGAATATCAAGACCATCCTCAAAGACCACCAACTGGCCCCCAGCAAACGCTTCGGCCAAAATTTTCTGGTCAACGAGCAGATTGTGGAGACGATTCTGGACCGGGCGGCGCCAGGGCCTGATGACACCATCATCGAATTCGGGGTAGGCCTGGGTTCGCTCACCATCCCCTTGGCCCGCCGAGTCAAGCGGGTCATCGGCATTGAGATTGACTCCGGCATTGTCAGATGGCATGAAGAGCAGAACACCCTGCCCGCCCATGTCACCCTGCTCCATGAGGACCTGCTGAAGACCGATTTCAGCAGACTTGCCGCAGACAGCGGCGGACCGATCAAGATCATCGCCAACCTCCCCTATTCCATCTCCAACCCGCTGCTCTTTAAGCTGATCGAACAGAAGGAACACATCGAATCAGCCGTACTCATGCTGCAAAAGGAGGTGGCGGAACGACTGGTGGCCCAGCCCCGCACCAAGGAATACGGGGTATTGTCGGTACTCCTCGGGGCCTGTGCTTCGCTAGAGGCCCTGCTCAAGGTCGGCCCCGAGCAGTTCCACCCCCGCCCCAAGGTGGACTCCATGGTGGTCCGCATCCGCTTTCAACCAGTGCCGGAAGCGGTGCGTGACCTGCAGGGGTTCTCGCCTGCCCTGCTCAAGGCCCTGGTCAAGGGGGCCTTCCAGCAACGCCGGAAGACGATAGTGAACGCGCTCGCCAGCGCCGCTGTCGCCACCAGCGACAAGGAGGTCATCAGCCGGCACCTGAAAACGGCGGGTATTGAAGTCAGCCGCCGGGCGGACCAGGTCACGGTGCCGGAGTATATTGCCCTGAGCCGGGCCTATGAGAATGAAGTGCAAAGCGCACGGAGCGGGAGACCACCATCATGAAAAATTTTGTCATGGAAAACCTCACCAAGATCATCTTCGGGCGCGACACCATTGGCCAGATCGGCACTGAGGCCCGCGCCTTTGGGCAGACCGCCCTCCTGGTCACTGGTCGAGGCAGCCTGCGGGCGAGCGGCATCCACGCCCAGATCTGCGAAGCGCTTAAGGAATCCGGCATCAACATCATCGAGCATGGCGGGGTCAAATCTAACCCAATCCTGAGCCATGTCCGTCAGGGGATCACCCTCTGCAAGGCCCATGGCGTTGAATTGATTGTGGCGGCCGGCGGCGGCAGCGTCATTGACGAGGCCAAGGCCATCGCCGCCGGGGCCATGGTCGAGCATGACGTATGGAAGTTTTTCAAGGGCAAGGCCGGGGTGACGACGCCGCTACCGATCTGCACGGTGCTGACGCTGGCCGCCTCCGGCTCCGAAATGAACGGCGGCATGGTGATCACCAACGACGAAATCAACCTTAAGCTGGGCACCGGCAACAAAAAACTCTGCCCCAAGGTCTCGATCCTCGACCCCAGCGCCACCTTCTCGGTGCCGCCGGACTATACAGCCTATGGCGCAGTCGACGCCATCGCCCATACCCTGGAGTTCTACTTCACCGCTTCAGACCCGCAGACGCCGGTGCAGGACCGCTTCATGGAAGGCCTGATCATCAACCTGATGGAGGCCTGTGACCAGGTCCTGATCGAACCGACCAACTATCCGGCCCGCGCCAACCTGATGTGGTGCGCCACCATGGCCTTAAATGGCTGGACCGCAGCCGGACTTGGCCTGGTGGGCTTTCCCATGCACATGATAGAGCACTCGATGAGCGCCCTCTACGATGTCCCACACGGGGCAGGTCTGTCGGTGGTGATCCCGGCCTGGATGACTTGGGCAGCCGCGCGTCAACCTCGGAAATTTGCACAACTGGCGGAACGGGTCTTCATGGTCAGCACTGGCAGTGTTGAGGAAAAAGCGGCAGAGGGCATCAAACGCCTGCGGGCCTGGTTTGAGAGCGTCAACAGCCCAACTGCCCTGGCCGCCCTCGCCATCCCGGCCTCGGCTATCGAAGCCTTAGCCAGCCACAGCCTGACCCAGGCCAAACTCTGGCGTCTTGACCAATATGATCAGTCCACGATTGAAGAAATTTTGCGGCTAACGATTTGATGGAGGGATAAAGGGGGTGATGAAGATGAACAACACAAAACCAACCACGATCGTGGTCTTTGAATACCGCAGTTGCGGTCAGAAGAAGATTGAGGGGATTCAGCGCTACGGCAAAAATATAGAGATCACAGCCACTTTCAATATCAGCGAGCCTCTGCCAGACTTCATCGATGAACCTGAAAAGTTTATCAGCACAGACTTTGAGGCAGACCTGGTCCTCTGTTTCCTCAAGCACCCGGATCTTTGTCAGTACTTGGCTAAGGTCTGCCAGCAGAAGAAAATTCCGATGATTGCCTCCGGCACCAAGACAGAAAACGCCATTACCCCTTTTACCTGCTGCGGGCTCGGCAAGATTGACAAACTCGGGGCCTACGGTGAACAATTCGGGGTGCCGGAATTCGAGGTCCAGATGACGGCCGACAGAATCACGACGCTTACCGTCAAACGGGGTGCCTCCTGTGGGGCGACCTGGGAGGTAACGGACAAGGTCATCGGCATGACGATCGATGAGGCGCTGCCCACCATTGCCCGGGAGGTACAGTACCTCTGCCTCGCCGACCCCAGCGCCTTTGACCCGATCTCAGGGCACAGCGCCCTGCACTACGCCGGTGAAGTCCATATCGCCGCCCTTAACAAGGCCGTGACCATGGCCTCGAAGAATCTAGTCTGACAACCAGGCAACCAGGCGCTTCATGCCTTCCTCTGTAGAAACCTTGGGCTCATAGCCCAAGTCGCGGCGAGCGGCGGCAATGGAAAACCAATGTGACTTGGCCAACTGCTGGGCCAGGAATCTGGTCATCAGCGGTTCACCGCGCAGAGGCAACATCCGGTAAACGCACTCCAAGAGCGCCCCAGCTGCATAGGCCTTGCCAAAGCTCACCTGTTTGCTGACTGGCGGGATGCCAAGTTCGACGAACAAGCCATTGATCCAACTCCAGAGTCTGACCGGCTCCCCCTGCGAGATGAAATAGGGCTTACCAGACGCCGTGGCAACGGTTTCAAGATTGATCGCGGCCAGTAAGTGGGCGTCCACCACATTGTCGATGTAGGCAATATCGACCAGATTCTGGCCGTTGCCTACCTGCTTCAGCCGCCCCTTCCGGCCACGATCAATCAGTCTCGGAATAAGATTGGTGTCCCCTGGCCCCCAGACCAGATGGGGCCGCAGGGCCACGGTTTTCAAGGCCCCGCAGTTTGCCGCCAGCACCCGCTGTTCAGACAGGGCCTTACTGTGGGCGTAATGACAGAGAAAGCGCTTACCGTATGGTGCGCTTTCATCAACTCCTGCCAAGTCATGATTGGCAAAGACCACACTGGGGGTGCTGGTGTAGACCAGAATGCCAATGCCATTGGCAAGACAGGCGGAAACAACCTGTTCGGTACCGGTCAGATTGACTGAAAAATAGTCCTGCCGCCGCCCCCAGATCCCGGCCTTGGCCGCCACATGAAAGACCGCATCACAGCCACGGGCGGCGCGAGCCAGAAACTGGCCATCCCGGACATCTCCCACCTTGATCGCCACACCCAAGCGCTCGACCTCAGGATAGCGGTGCCTGCCAACTACCACCACCTCAATATGTTCCGCCACCAATCGTTTAACAATAGCCAGACCGACAAAACCGCCACCTCCGGTAACCAAAACTTTTCTCATAGGTGCTAATGGAAGTTGAGGCTAAGACCTTTATTCCTCCTCATACCCGGTAAACATGGCTTTAATGTGGGCCAGCGGAGTATGCCCCAGGGTTGCCAGATAGATGTGGCCAATCATAAAAGCGGCAAAGAAAAAAAACAAAACAACATGAATTAAATTTACAATCTTAATCCCGCCCATGAACTGGATATAATTCTCAAACCGCCTTATTTCCCAGAGAAAGAGTCCGGTGACCAGCTGCAACGGCACAAGCAAGAACATGATCTTGGCATAGGTCATCTGCTGCATCAAATTGAATTTGCAGTCCGGGGTTATGGTATGGGGATTATGGTCCCCCCGAAATATGCCGTAGGAATAATAGAGAATCTGTTCCGTGATCCTCTGCACCATATTCTTAGGGCTTGGGATATACATGCGGATCTGCCCGGAACCCAGGCTGTAAAACAGAAACAAGAAATAGTTTGAAATTACCATAAAGCCGACATAATTGTGGAGATGAATCGCCTCCTCTAGGGAGAACCAATCGATATGCTCGGCAAATCGAATCTGCACGCCCGTCACCAGCAGAAAAATAAAGGCGGCAGCGTTCACCCAATGCCATACCCTGATCGGCGCATGGTGGATATAGATCATCTTTTTCTTAGCGACAGCTCCCCCTTCTTTTCTTCTGATGGTGCGATCGGGATTCAAGAGCATCTCATTTTTATAGTCGTCAGTCGTGTTCAGAGCTTCCATTGCAGACCTCTTATTATATTTAGTTAATCTTATTGCTTATCCATTATGTATGTTTTTGTATTTTATGCGCTTCATCATGGCGTTTTCTGCGCATAGGTATCGTTATGACTCGACCCAACAGATGGAGCGTGATACCTGCCCCTGCTCCAAGAACGGCAAGGACCCCAAACTTATCAAGCAGCCGCATCCTTGAACTGCCTGGGAGATAAAAATTGTTCACACTATATGACTCAAGCACTTTACGCTCGACGGCAAATCGGTTGGGGTTCCCATCCTTGTCCACAAAAAATATGGACACCGTCTCAAAAAAATGGGAGTCAGGGGCGTGGCAATCCTCGCAAACCCTTTTCGCGGCGACCTTGCTGACTTGATGAATTTTCGGTACAGGTTGGGACAGCAGCTCCGCATCAAAAGTGACATGCAATCCTCTCATTCCTAACGTAAACACCATGTTGTCGAATTCTTCGGCATTCATTTCGTCTACCTTATTATCTTTGTTAAACATAGGCATAAATCCATCGACATTGGTGCCAAGGGCGGAGAAAACATCCTCTGGTTGCAAATAATTCTTTTTGGCCAAATCATAAAATCGCAGATGAATATGATGGGCGGTATCAGGCGCATGGCATACCGTGCATTGGACATGGGTAAAATGGGTTTCCTTCTGGGGAAGCCAATTATGAAATTTGCTCGGTTCATGGCACTTCAGGCATGACCTATTCTCACGTTCAAGGACAGTCCGATTTTCACCACTGACTACGTCATGATAACCATGACAGGCATAACATTGGATCGTAATTCCCTTGCTGCTGGCCTGCTGATGAACACCATCCATATACGCAACCGCCTCGGCCTCATGACACCCGGCACAGTTGACCGGGGCCACATCAAGGCTGTGAGGGACGTCTTGGTCGGCAGCCAACTCCTGGATATCGGCATGACAGTCCACGCACTGGATGCCGTTAATATTATGTACAGAATATTGAAAGGCCTTCTGGTCCACAAAAAGACTGCTATTGATACCCTGCGATTTGGTGCGGACAAGCGATTCATCGCCATGGCACTCCATGCACTCACTATTTTCAATGGCACTGGCCCCTGACACCCAGAGTAACAATAAACAAGAACAAATGGTCACAGCAAAAAATTGTATACTTTTCTTCATCGTCAGCTCCTTAAAAAAGAGTGGGGCAGGCCAATCAGTTCATTGCCCTGCCCCACTCTTTTATCCTTAAATATTTATTGTCATTTGTTTCGTCCGCAAGCCCCCTCTCATGCTTTAACAGCCTGCATATCCAACAATGTCTCGACCTGCTGCCGAGTCAGATAGTTTCTCTTGATGGCAACCTCACCGAAGGTGCTGCCGCGCTCACCGTCCTGGCAGAAACGAATCTGGGCAATATCTTCAAGGGTCAACCACTGCCTCATCCGTGCCAATTCACCAATCTTGCTGGCCTTTAGCATATTTTCTGCGGCAGAAAAATCAAGCTCGTTGCCAAGCATCTCTTCAACTGTACCTTCGGTTGCCGTTGCATCATAAAATTCCCTTTTCAGATTGACAATCCAGGCCGGAATTGAAATGGCGAAGAAAATCACTGCGGCAATAACTGCCTTCTGCCAAACATACCCTTCCATGGCAACGCCAAATGGATAGGCCAGCATGGCGAAATAAAACATTGACATCACGATGCACAAAGCGGTTTTTTTCTCTGGACTAAAACTTTTGATTGTTTCTGCTGTGTTCATGGCACACCTCCTTGGTTTGTGTTTCCTTTCCTGGTTTAAGTAACTCCTCTCCTCGATACTTGCCTTTTCAATAGAGCAATTATAATGCCATAAAATTAAAATACAACAAAAAAGCCAGTAAATACCAGGTCGATTGCTGCAAACCCAACCCCAGCTTGGGGAAACACCGATACCATGGAAAGCCTGTTGTTTTTTTAATTTGAAAAGTTCATACAATTGATATATAGTATTATTATAATGTTTGGTCAAGCTAAGGACAAAATGATAACGACCGTGGGCATATGCCCACTCAAAAGCATTCGGAGAGGCGTGCTGTTATGGACAAAAAAAATTCCATTAATAAATTCAGCGACAAAATCCTCGATTCCATTGCCGATGGGGTTTTCACGGTGGATAACGATCTCAACATCACCTTCTTCAACAGCTCCGCTGAGAAGATTACCGGGGTCAGCAGGGCCGAGGCCATTGGCCAGAAATGTTTTGATGTCTTCCGGGCCAATATCTGCCAAACCACCTGCGCCATCAAGCAGTCTATTCAGAGTGGCAAGGAAGTCATCAACCTCAGCATCAATATACTCAATGCCAAAGACTGCAAGGTCCCCATCAGCGTATCGACTTCAGTCCTCCGGGATGAGGCAGGCACTATTATCGGCGGGGTTTCAACCTTCCGCGACATGACAACGATCGAGAGCCTGCGCAAAGAACTTTCCAAACAATATATTTTCGAAGATATTATCAGTAAAAACCACAAGATCCAGCAAATTCTGGCCACCTTCCCGGACATTGCCACCAGCAACAGCACCGTCCTCATCGAAGGCCCCAGCGGCTCCGGCAAAGAACTTTTTTCCAAGGCCATCCACACCTTAAGTAACCGTAAGGGTAAATTTATCGCCTTAAACTGCGCCGCCCTTCCCGACAGCCTGCTGGAGTCAGAACTCTTCGGCTATAAAAAAGGCGCCTTCTCCGATGCCAAAAAAGACAAAAAAGGACGCTTTGCCCTGGCCGAAAAAGGGACCCTCTTTCTTGATGAAATCGGCGATATATCCCCGGCCCTTCAACTAAAATTATTGCGGGTTTTACAGGAGAAAGAATACGAACCACTGGGGGGCACCATCACTGAAAAGGCGGATGTCCGGGTAATAGCCGCCACCAACAAATGCCTCTCCGAGTTAGTGTCCTGCGGCCACTTCAGAAATGATCTTTTCTACCGACTAAACGTTATAAAGATCGTTATTCCGCCACTTTACCAGCGCAAGGAAGACATTCCGCTCCTGGTCGAACATTTCATATCCAAATTCAACGCCCTTAAAGAAAAATCAATTGAATCCATGGCTCCAGAGGTGATGACCATGCTCATGAAATATGATTTCGCTGGCAATATCAGGGAGTTGGAAAATATCATCGAATACTGTTTTGTTCTCTGCCATGGCCGTGAAATCACGAAAGACCACCTTCCCGCTGAATTCGTCGATTGTATGACCGGGACTGAGACTCTCAACGATCCAAAATCCCGGGCTTCAGCACCACTCGTGGACGCTAAGCCCATGTGATCATGGACGCCTTAGAGAAATTCAACGGTTGCCGACTGGTGACCGCAGAGTATCTCGGAATTGAAAAAACTACCCTCTGGCGCAAAATGAAACGATACGGAATTAATTATTCCAGTGAAAAAAATAAACCTAATTAACCCAGCCCTCGTTGCAATCATGCAATGCCGCACGTTGCAAGATTGCAATCTTGCAACGTGCAACCTCTTTCACACCTTTTTTATCGTCAGCAAAAAATCCATCTGTTCTGCTTTACCCTTACCTCGTTTCATTCTCCAATCACCAAGCACTATAATAATTGGCAATCCTGGGCCGCCCTATCTCCTGAAACTCTGGGAGTGACAAACGACGCATCCTGTCCTTTACAGCAGACAGAGAGGTTGCTACCCAATGTCGTTGATTTAAGGTCTGCTGACAGAGCAGCTATCAACCAAAACAGCGCCTTCTTTCCGTCACCCCGGCATGGTTTTAGCCGGGGTCCAGTGCTGCGGCGTGGCAAACTGGATTCCGGCTTACTGCATGCCGGAATGACGACTATGCGCAATTTTATTGAGTTGCGCGCTTAAGTCAACGGCATTGGGTTGTGCTACCCCTCGGACGTTCAAGCCCCCACCCATTCACAAAAAAACGACATTAATAGGCCATGGCATAACTGTTGCATTAATCAAACTAAGTTCTTCAATAAAGCATGCACAGTTTCCTATTAATTCAAGGCAATAACAAAACATGACAACAACAGCAATCGCTCTTTTTGGTTCAAGAATATCTCCCCGCTTTGACTGTGCTCAAGAATTTATGCTGATCACAAGTTCTGAAAGTACCATAACCAAGCAGCATACCGAGACCATCCACAATCCCATGCCGATAATGAAAGCACTACGCCTGGCCGATCTTAATATTGACACCCTTATCTGTGGCGGCGTTGATGAATCGTCACGTGAGCTTCTCCGCTCACACGGCATCAAGGTCATTGCCAACATGAAAGGGAAAATTGACGACGCCGTCTCTTGTTACGTCACTCTTCTACACACCTGACGTCGCTGCGTTGACAAGTAACCGGGGGCGCATTTCACTCCTTGACACCCTTATCAACCTCGGCCGGAACGCTAGCGCCCTCCTTGCTCTCTTCCATGCCAGGCAAGGCCAACGGCGCATTTTCCCTGTCAACCTCCTTATCGACCAGTGGCACAATCCGGCGCAGGACTCGACTCCCCGCCCGCTTGCCCTTGGCCGCCACCCCCTTTACCAGGTAATCATTAAAGACCACCTCCATGGAGTTGGCCTTGGCCCGGGCCGTCGGCACAAAATAGACCCGGATCCGTGACCCCTCGCCAGTGGCCAGGTATTGGACCCGTGATTTCGGGTCGTCCGGGAACAGCCGATACTCCTTGTCCAAGATAAACTTGGGCATGGGAAAACGCTTGATGTAGGAGATGTTCTCCGTGCCGTCCCGGTAAATGATATTGAACACCAACTTCTCGTCATCCTTACCGACATAGATCAGGTCCGGCCCGACAAAGAGCTTGTCAATGCCATTAATGACCTTATACATGCCGTCCCGAAATATCAGGATGAACTTGTCGTATTCGGAGCAGGCAAAGGAGTTTTCCGGTTCGGCCTTGACCTGATAGCCCAGGAAACCGGTCTTGGGGTCGTAGCCGCAGGTCAGATTGGAGAGGGCAACCGCCCGGGCCGCAACCTCGCTAAAGGTGGCGATTTCAGTGCGGCGCGGATAATGACTGCCGTACTTTTTAAGTAGGCCGTCCACATAGCCGATGGCGTATTTGACCATGTCCTTCAGGTGGTTCTCCACCTGCACCGCCTCCTTCTTCAAGCCATCGATCTCCTGCTGCTTCTTGTCGATATCATAGCGCGAGATGCGTTTGATCCTGATCTCCAAGAGCCGCTCGATATCCTCCTTGGTGACTGCCCTGAGCAGACGATCGGCAAAGGGCAGCAAGGCCTTGTCGATGGTTGGAACCACCACCTCGTAGGATGGGCACTCCTCGATCTCCTTATAGAGCCGCTCTTCAATAAAGATCTGCTCAAGCAGACTGGCATGCAGCCTCTCCCGCAGGCGGTCCAGTTCGATGAGCAACTCCTTCTCCAGATCGACCACCAGCTTTTCGGTGTTGTAATGCAGGATCTCGTCAACCGTCATCACCAGCGGCTGGTTGTCCTTGATAACGGTCAGATTGGGGCTGATCGGCACCTCGCAGTCGGTAAAGGCGTAGAGGGCGCTGATCGTATCAGAGGCATACATGCCGCGGGCCAGCTTGATCTCGATTTCGACCGTCTCGGCGGTATAGTCGTTGATCGAGACAATCTTCAACTTGCCGGCCCGTGCCGCCTTTTCAATGCTCTCGACCAGCGAGGTGGTGGTGGTGGTGTAGGGCACCTCGCGGATGGTGATGGTCTTGTCATTGACCTCATGGATCCGGGCCCGGCATTTCAGCCGGCCGTTGCCCCGATCATAATGGCCGACATCCACCAAGCCGCCCTGGGGAAAATCCGGATAGAGAACAAAGGGCTCGCCGCGCAGGATATGCTTCTGGGCGGTAAGCAGCTCGACAAAATTATGGGGCATGATCTTGGTAGCCATGCCGACCGCGATGCCATCGGCGCCCTGCATCAAGAGCAGCGGGATCTTGGCGGGCAACACCACTGGTTCCTGCATGCGGCCATCGTAGGAGTCGGCGTACTCGGTCAGGTCCTTATTGAACATGACCTCCAAGGCCAGAGGCGACAGGCGGCACTCGATATAACGGGCCGCCGAGGCGCTGTCGCCGGTCAGGATATTGTCGAAATTGCCCTGCTGATCGATCAGGAAGCCCTTATTGGACAGATTGACCAGGGCTGCGAAGATGGAGGCATCGCCATGGGGATGGAGCTTCATGGTCTCGCCGACGACGTTGGCGACCTTGTTGAAGCGGCCATCGTCCATGTTCTTCAAGGTCTGCATGATCCGGCGTTGCACCGGCTTCAAGCCATCGGCCACATGGGGGATGGCCCGCTCCCTGACCACGTAGGAGGTATACTCCAGAAAATTTTCATCAAAAAGCTGATGCAAGGTGCCGTAATTAGAATCTATCATGGTCTACAATTCTCCGTATCTGATCTCCCCCAACATTGTCGAGAGTGGGTTAACTTTATCTTAATATTTTTCCGCCAAGGCCTTGGCGACCTGAGTGAGGAGCATGTTCCTGCCAATCGGCTTTTGCAAAAAGGCGGATACGCCAAGCTCCTTGATATGGTCCCCAACCATGATCGTACTATAACCCGAGCAGATAATGATGGGCAGCTCGGGCCGGATCGCCAGGGCCTTGGCTGCCAGTTGCTCGCCGGTCATCGCGGGCATGGTCTGGTCGGTGACCAAGATGTCCCAGTCACTCGGTCTCTGAGACAAAGTCTGCCAGGCCTCCAGCCCATTGGCAAAGGTCTCGACCCGATAACCTACCTGGACCAGAAACTTGCTGAGCATGTCCCGGATAACACACTCGTCATCCACCACCATGACCAGCTCGTGCGCCTTTGCTCCAGGCGGCGCCTCTCCAACAACCGACAAAGCCGCATCCTGGGCAATCATGGGCAGATAGACATTGAAGGTAGTACCCCGTCCTGGCTCACTGTACACCGCGATCTCTCCATGATGCCCTTTGACAATGCCATGGACCACAGCTAAACCTAATCCCGTGCCCTTACCTACCTCTTTTGTAGTGAAATAGGGCTCAAAAATTTTAGTTATGGTCTCCTGGTCCATGCCGCAACCGGTATCACTGACTGACAGCACTTCATAGCTTCCAGGGGGCAACAGGGTGCCACTGTCAAATATTTTATGGTCAACTACCATTTCCGTCAGGGAAACCCCCATAACCCCACCACGGTCCACCATGGCATGAAAGGCATTGGTGCAAAGGTTCATGGTCAGTTGATGAATCTCGGTGGGATCTGCCAGGACCGTGCCCTCAGAAATGATTTCCTGCCTGATCTCAATGTTGGTGGGAATGGAGGCCCGCAACAGTTTCAAGGCCTCCTTGATAATCAGAGATATCTGTAACGGCGCTTTTTCCTTTGGCTGCTTGCGACTGAAGGTCAGGATCTGACGGACCAGTTCAGTGGCCCGTTCCGCCGCCATGCGGACCTGCCGCAAATCATCCTGCAAGTCCACAGCCTCATCTTTTCCCCGCATCATAGCCAAGTCCGTATAACCAACAATAGCATTTAGAATATTATTGAAATCGTGGGCAATGCCACCGGCCAGGGTGCCGATGGACTCCATCTTCTGGGCCTGACGGAGCTGAGTCTCGGTCTGTTTTTGGGCAGTCACGTCCCGGACTATGGCCAAAAAGTTTCCTGCCTCGCCAAGATCAAGGCGGTTTAGAGTTACTTCGGTTTCAACCAGCACGCCATCGCACCGTTTGTGCGTCCACGGGAAAAATTGGGCCTCGCCGTTCAAGGCCGCAGTGATCTTTTCAAGGGCCAATTTCGAGGCAGGAAGATCACCTGGTTGCTTGTCTGCTGAAAACTTGACAATCGATTGGCCGACAATCTGCCCTTTGTCATGACAACCAAAGAGATCCACCACCTTTTCGTTACACTCCATAACAGTCTCGTTGAGCATGATAAAGATAGCATCGCCGGCAGACTCGAAGAGCAGGCGGTAGCGGCTCTCGCTGTCCGTGAGCGCCTTCTCGACACGCTTTCTCTCGGTGATATCCTCATAGATACCCAGAATACCGTAGACCTGGCCGTCATCATCCAAGAGCGGCACTTTGGAGGTATCGATCCACCGCCGCTGACCATCGGCCTGCTGCAACGGTTCAATGATGTGCAACTTTTCGATGTTATTCGACATGACGTACTGGTCATCGGCCCGGTAGGCTTCCGAATCTTGCCTGAGCCACGGCAGATCTAAATCGGTCTTGCCGACAATCTGCTCAGGACTACTCAAGCCGGTTGCCTTGATGTACAGCTGATTGCAGCCCAGGAAGACGGAATTCCTGTCTTTCCAGAAGATCGACTGGGGGACAGAATCCACGATATGCTGCAACACCCCCTGGCTTTTACGCAAGGCCTCCTCAGTCCGTTTCCGTCCTGAGATATCCCTGACAGTCACCAGGATCCGGTCGACAGACCCGATCCTGGCCCGCCGCATATTGACCTCCACCCAGAACAGGGTGCCATCACGACGCTTCGCCAGCCACTCAAAGAGCTGCGACTCCCCGTGCACCGCCTTGTTCATCCAGCCAACCGCTTCGGTCTGGGAAAAGGGCGGGACGCCGGAACTTAATCCCTCCACCGACAAGGTCAAGGCCTCTTCCCGGCTGCACCCAAACATCTCGCACATCCGCTGGTTCACATCAAGGATAGCGCCGGTCTCAAGATCATGAATAAAGATGGCCTCATTGACTGAGTTATAGATGGCCTGAAAACGCTCCTCGCTTGCCTTCAGTTCTACAGTTCGGGCATGGACCACCTTGCGGAGGAGACGATTCCAGGCGAACAGGACCAGGGCCAGCAAACCGAGACCGCCTGCGGCCATAAAAAAATACCGCAAGGCGATACGATCCATGAGGGATGCCCCGGACCAATTAGTCTCAATTTTTTGCAGTTCATCTACCGATATTCGGCCAAAACCCTCTTCCACCACCTGCAACAGTTCGCTCCTGCCCTTGCTGACGGCCCGGTGAAATTCCCCGACATTCACGGGGGGCGAGATTTTGAACTGATCTTGAATGTTAAACTTATAGAGAAAATAGAGGGCGGGAGGTTTATCGACCACGAAGACATTGACTTTATGCTCCTTGGCCGCCCGAATGACGGCCTCGTAGCTGTCGAAGAGCAGCGGACTGTCAATACCGTTACGCCTGAGGAGATTAACGGCAGCATCGCCGGTCTTGGTGGCAACGACAAAACCTTTGAGGGAGGCGGCGTTGGTTATGCCTGAGAAATTTCTATTAAAAAAGATGGGGACTTCGATACTAGCGTACGGCCGTGAAAAATCAAGCCAGACGGAGCGTTCATCGGTCTTGAAGATGGTGTCAATGACATCGAAGTCGCCGGCCTGCATACGGCTGATGGCCTTGCCCCAATCCATGGCGCTGATCTCGGCCTTGATGCCGGTCTCTCGTTCCCATAATCGCCACTGATCGATCAGGATGCCCTGCAGCTTGCCCTCACAGTCATAAAAGACATAGGGCGGGTAGTTATTGTCCATCACGACCTTGATGGATTGCGGACGAGAGGCGGCGTGGGTGCTCGTGCCTATGGACAGAAAGACAACAATGAGGATGAAGATGCGCCAGGGACGGAAACGGATATCGATCATGAGCATCACCGCAAAAGTTTGTTTGGGGGGTACAAATTTATTTCTGGTCAAGTCCACTTATGCTAGCATAATTCATGACGCTAGCCGCCACTGTACCACAGTGTATCATCTTATTTTAACAAAAGTCAAACTGTGATCGTCATGATTCCGGCGCAATCTTCTCAGTCGTCCCCCCACCCTCGCCGCTACACCAATTTGCCCATGATATACTCTTTCCGCTCCGGGGTGTTCTTCCCCATGTAGAAGGTGAGGATCTGCGGCACCTCACTCAAGGTGTCGATCTGCACCTGCTGTAGACGCATATTGTCGCCGATAAACTGCTTGAATTCCCGCGGCGAAATCTCGCCAAGACCCTTGAAACGAGTGATCTCGACCCTTTTTTTAACTTTGCCCCGACCGGCCAGCCGTTTTTCGGCGGCCTGCTTTTCGGCCTCGGAGTAGCAGTAGATTGTCTCGTCCTTGTCACGGACCCGGAAGATCGGCGTATCCAGGATATAAATATGGCCGCGCTTGACCAGGCTCTCGAAGTAATGCAGAAAAAAGGTCAGGACCAGGTTGCGGATATGAAGACCATCGACATCGGCATCGGTGGCTAGGATGACCTTATCGAAACGCAGCCCCCCCACCGACTCCTCGATATTTAGGGCCTGCATCAGATTGTACATCTCCTCGTTCTTGTAAAGCAAGGTCATGGACTGGCCATAGACGTTCAAAGGCTTGCCCTTCAGCGAGAAGACGGCCTGCGTCATCGGGTCGCGGGCGGTGACGATCGAACCGGAGGCGGACTGACCCTCGGTGATGAAGACCATATTCTCCTGGCCCTCCTTGGACGGATGCTCCCGGCTCGGGTGGTGCTTGCAGTCTTTGAGCTGGGGGACCTTGATCGCCACCTTCTTGGCCTTGGCCTTGGCCTCCTTGCGGACGTCCTGCAGGTCCTTTCTGATCTTGGCGTTCTGCTGGATCTTGTCGAGCAGGAGTTCCGCCAGTTCGGTGTGCTTGTAAAGATACTCACAGACGACGTCGCGAATACGGCTGACGATGCCACCCCGGATCTCGGTATTGCCCAGCTTGTTCTTGGTCTGCGACTCAAAGATGGGGTCCTTGACCTTGATGGCAATGGCGGCGACGATGCCGTCGCGAACGTCCTCGCCCATGAATTTCTTGCCGGAAAACTCGTTGACCCCCTTCAGTATCCCTTCTCGGAAGGCCGAGAGGTGGGTGCCGCCCTCATTGGTAAAGGTGCCGTTGACAAAGGAAAAATAATTCTCGCCATAGCCATCGGTATGGGAAAAGGTAAATTCCAGGGTCTCGTCCTTATAATGGATGAAGTCATAGAGCTGGGTGCCGTTGATCTCCTTGTTTAAGAGGTCGAGCAGCCCGTTATTGGAGAAAAAACACTCCTCGCCGAAATAGAGCTTGAGCCCGGCGTTCAGATAGGCATAGCGCCACAGACGTTTGCGGATGAAGTCCAGATAAAAGGTGTATCCTTCCTTGAACTGCTCTGGATCAGGTACGAATTCAATCAAGGTGCCGTCTTTTTCGGTGCTGTCGCCATTGTCCTGGGACACCAGCTTGCCGCGGCAGAAACGGGCCTGGGTAAACTGCCCCTCGCGGAAGGACTGCACCATGAAATCGCTGGACAGGGCGTTGACCGCCTTGGTGCCAACCCCATTCAGGCCCACTGAAAACTGAAAGACATCGGTATTGTATTTGGCGCCGGTATTGATCACCGACACACAGTCCACCACCTTGCCGAGTGGGATGCCCCGGCCATAGTCCCTCACCCGCACCCGGTTGTCATCACTGATGGCGATGTCTACCCGCTTACCGACCCCCATGATGAACTCGTCGACGGCGTTGTCGATGATCTCCTTCAACAGGATATAAATGCCGTCGTCGGGATTGGAGCCATTGCCGAGCCGGCCGATGTACATCCCAGGCCGCAGACGAATATGCTCAAGCGAGCTCAGGGTCTTGATCTTTGATTCATCGTAGGTACTATTATTATTCATGCTATTATTCATGGGCGGTCACAGAAATAGGCTGATTGGTTTTGCTTGGGTAAAAGAGGTAAGGCGGATGGCGCACGACCGAAAACCTTGGAACATGAAGACTGCGAACACTAAAGCAAGCCGGACACACACGACGCCAGCCTTGTATATCGTTCTTTCCCAGGGTCCGCAATCATTTTTAGCGGCTAGGCAATTTGATTTGACCGGGGCAGTCAAGCATTGTAAATACTGTTGTTAAATTCATTTTTCCGCCCGTAACAAAAGGACCATGGAGAAGAAAATGACGAAAGAACTTGCTGAGTTATTCAATCAGGAAACACTGTTACAACTCTTCCCAACATCGCGGAGCAACGATTTTTTTGAGGCCTTGCTCGGTGACGCCTCGGAAGGCGCCTACGATATCTCTCTTGAATTCGTAAGCCAGCCCGACCCCAAGACCTATAATTTTGAGCTGCACCTGAAACAGCGCCCCGGCAAATGCCTGGCCTGCAACCTCACCTACGGTCTGCCCGAGGTCTTCTCCCGCCACCCAGGCATCAACATCAAGGGCCTGACTGCCGAAATCGCCCAGAAACTGGGACACCCCCCGGAAAAGGTCAACTGGAAGCTAGGGACAACCAAGTCGATCTCCAACGCCCTGCATATCATCCCGCTCGTTATCTCGGTTGAGGCATAGACAGGAGACGTTCCAGGAGTCAGAAGTCAGGATTCAGAATCCAGGAGAAAAAACGAAGAGGAACCATTTTCCTGAACGGGAATCAGTTTCAGCGAAATAGGCACATCACCTGAGATGCTGAATTCTGACTCCTGAATCCTGCATTCTAAATACTTACAACCGGTCAAAATACCGCCCCACATCCTGCGGCCGGTGGGCATCGGAGCCCACCACCAGTTTGACGCCCAGCTCAACCGCCTGTCTGATCAG
>JANNQL010000095.1:0-6417 GCA_031400755.1 Pseudomonadota bacterium
CGCGGCCTGCACGAACATGCCCAGACCCGCTTCAACGCCTGTTTCGCCCTCTCCCTGTTCGGGGCGATGGGGGTGGCCTTCTCCGACAATCTCTTTACCCTCTACCTGTTCTACGAAATTGTCTCAGTCTGTACCTATCCCCTGGTCGCTCATCACCAGGACCAGGAAGGCTATGACGGGGCCAGGAAATACATTGTCTACCTGACCACTACTGCCAAGGCCTTCCTGCTGCCGGCCCTGGCCCTGATTTACGTCCTGACCGGCACCCTTGACTTCGCGAGCAATATCTCCACCGGCATCTTCCCGCCGCAAGTCAACGCCACCATCGTCACCATCCTCTACGCCTTCTGCATCCTGGGCTTTGCCAAAAACGGGGTCATGCCCTTCCATCATTGGCTGCCCGGCGCCATGGTGGCCCCGACTCCGGTCTCAGCCCTCTTGCATGCGGTGGCCGTTGTCAAGGTCGGCGTCTTCTCCACCACCCGGGTCATGCTCTATGTCTTCGGGGTGGATACCATGAGCGCCTTGAACCTTGGCATCCCCACCGCCTATTTCGTGTCGTTCACCATCCTCATGGCCTCGATCATCGCCCTATCCAAGACTAACCTTAAGGCGCGGCTGGCCTATTCCACTGTTAGTCAACTCTCGTACATCATCCTGGGCGTGGCCATGCTGACCCCGGCCTCGATCAACGGCGGGCTCATCCATATCGCCAACCACGCCTTTGCCAAGATCACCCTGTTCTTCTGCGCCGGCGCTATTTATGTCGCCACCCACAAGAAGGACATCGGCGAAATGGGGGGCTTAGGAAGGACCATGCCGTTTACCTTCGCCGCCTTTGCCATCGCCTCGCTCTCTATGATCGGCGCCCCGCCGGTAGCCGGCTTCGTCAGCAAATGGTACCTTCTGGTCGGCTCCATGCAGGCCCACCAGGTCGGCCTACTCTTGGTGCTTTTGGCCAGCACCCTGCTCAATGTCGGCTACTTCGCGCCGGTGACCTATAATGCCTTTTTCGGCAAACGCCCGGCCGGTGAAAAGTATGAAGGGATCAAGGAGGCGCCGCTGTCCATGGTCATCCCAATCATGATTGCAGCGACCATTTCGGTAATTATTGGCATCTACCCGGATTTCATGATGCAATTCGTCAAGGCGGTGACAGGATGATAGTTGATCTGATTGATTATCTGCGTGACCGGCTGCCCACGGTCATCCGCTGTTGCTACGCTGTACTGGCGGCCCTGGTCATCATCGATATTTTTGTCGACAAAGCACACGCCCACACCTGGATCGAGCATTACCCAGGCTTCTGGTCACTGTTCGGCTTTGTGGCCTGTGTGGTTATTATCATTCTTTCCAAGTGGTTTGGCCATCAGGGAATCATGACTCGAGAGGATTATTATGATGATTGATACCTGGATTCATCCATCGCTGATCCTTATCTGCGGGGCCTTGCTGCTGCCCTTCTTTAAGGGCATGGCACGCCGCACCTTCCTGATCCTGGTGCCGGTGCTCACCTTCATCAATATCTACATGTTCAGCCCGGAAGGGATGTGGGGAGCTGTCCAGTTCCTGGACTGGCAACTGATCTTTGGTCGTATCGACAGGCTTAGCCAGGTCTTTGCCTATATCATGAGCCTGATGTGCATCATCGGCACCCTGTACGGCCTCCATGTCGAGGACGATTTGCAGCATATTGCCGCCTGGCTCTATGTGGCTGGCTCGCTTGGTGTCATCTATGCCGGTGATTTCATAGTACTCTTCCTGTTCTGGGAAGTTATGGCCTTCTCCTCCGTATTTCTGGTCTGGTTCAGAAAGCGAAAGGAATCAATCCCCGCCGGCTTCCGCTATCTCCTGGTCCATACCGCCGGCGGTCTTATCCTTCTGGCTGGTATCCTGCTGCGCTTCAAGGCCACTGGCGGCGATATCTCCTTTGTCCATCTTGATGTCGTGAATCCCAGCCTCTACACCTATCTGATCATGGCCGGCTTCATGCTGAACGCCGCCGTACCGCCGCTGCACTCCTGGCTGCCGGATGCCTACGGCGAGGCCACGGTCACCGGGGCGGTATTCATGTGCGCCTTCACCACCAAGACCGCCATCTACGCCTTGGCCCGCGGCCTGGCCGGCATGGACATCCTGGTGCCTTTCGGGGTGGTCATGGCCCTCTACGGTGTGGTCTACGCCGTGCTTGAAAATGACTGCCGCAGGCTGCTCGCCTGGCACATCATCTCTCAGGTCGGCTACATGGTGGCTGGGGTCGGCATCGGCACCGAGCTTGCCATTAACGGGGCCTGCGCCCACGCCTTTGCCCATATCCTCTACAAGGGCCTGCTGTTCATGGGGTGCGGCTCTGTCCTGCACATGACGGGAAAAAGTAAATTCACCGAACTGGGCGGCCTCTACAAGAAAATGCCGCTGACCTTTATCTTTACCTTAATCGGCGGCCTGTCGATCTCGGCCTTCCCTCTTTTTTCAGGATTTGTCAGCAAGTCGATGATCGTGGTCGCCGGCTTTGAGTCACATATCTACTGGGCCGGATTCCTGTTGACCCTGGCCTCAGCCGGGACCTTCCTGCACACCGGCTTGAAGGTCCCCTATTTCATCTGGTTCGGCAAGAATAACTGCGATAAGGAGACTTGGGACAAGGCCGCTGACCCGCCATGGAACATGCAGGCCGCCATGATCATCGCCTCCTTCCTGTGCATCTTCATCGGCAGCTATACCCCGTACCTCTATAAGATGTTGCCATACCCGGTGGAGTATCACCCCTACACCGCCTATCACCTGTCAGAGTCCATGCAGATTCTCTTGTTCACCGCCTTGGGTTTCTTCCTGCTGATTAAGAAGCTGGCCCCGGAGCCAACGATCAGCATCGATCTCGACTGGTTCTACCGCTTTGGCGGTCGCGGTTTTGCTTGGCTTGCCAAAAGACCCATTCAATTCATTGATGCCTGTGTTGGCGAAATCTACCGGGTGATTGGCTTAGGTCCGCTCATGACCGTATCCAATTTCTGGTCATGGTTTGACTGGCATGGCATCGACGGGGTAGTGGATGGCGTGGCCCGCTCGGTCCGATCTCTCGGCGGCGTCGTGCGTCGGGCCCAAAGCGGCCAGATGCAGTTCAACATTTTCTGGGCAGCGACCATTGCGGCCTGCCTGCTGATAACCTACGTATTCTCATAACCCTAATAAACAGGATAAGTGCGTTAACAAAATGATTTTCTGCCAGAAAAACGCAGTAAATCATTTCTAACTTACTAAAGAGGTTGGCTACGATGGATTTTTTAGTCATGAATGAGGGCTTTCCCCTGCTCAGCGTGCTGGTCTTCCTGCCGCTGTTTGGTGCCCTTGTTGCCATGTTTGTGCCCAGCGACGCCGCCGCCCGCGTCTGGTCGCTCGTCATCACCACGGCTACAGCACTGCTCTCCATCCCGCTCTACAGCGGCTTCAACCCTGATACCGCCCGCTTTCAATTCGGCGAGCACCACCCCTGGATCCCGCTCTGGAATATCAACTATACCTTGGGCATCGACGGCATCAGCCTGCTTTTGATCCTGCTCACCACCTTCATCATGCCGTTGTGCGTCCTGGCCTCCTGGCGCTATATCACCACCCGGGTCAAGTCCTTCATGGTCTGCCTGCTGGTCATGGAGACCGCCATGATCGGGGTCTTTGCGGCGCTGGATTTCGTGCTGTTTTACATCCTGTGGGAGGCGATGCTGATCCCCATGTACCTGATCATCGGTATCTGGGGTGGACCACGCAAGGTCTACGCCTCGATCAAGTTTTTCATCTACACCCTGGCCGGCTCGGTCATGCTGCTGGTAGCGATTATCGCCCTCTACCTGACCTCCGCCCCCCATACCTTTTCCATCCCGCAGCTAATGGGAGGGCAGTATGGCTCGACCTTCCAGATCCTGGTCTTCTTGGCCTTCGCTTTGGCCTTTGCCATCAAGGTGCCGATGTTCCCGTTCCACACCTGGTTACCGGCCGCCCATGTTGAGGCCCCGACCGCCGGCTCGGTCATCCTGGCCAGCATTCTGCTCAAAATGGGCACCTACGGTTTTCTGCGCTTTTGCCTGCCGATCACGCCGCTGGCCACCATCACCTTGATGCCTTATGTCCTCTGGCTGTCGGTAGCCGGCATCCTCTACGGCGGATTTACCGCCCTCGCCCAAAAGGACATGAAAAAACTGATCGCTTACTCTTCGGTTGGCCATATGGGTTTTGTCACCCTCGGCATCTTTGTCTTAAACAAGGCCGGCATTGAAGGGGCCATCCTGCAGATGATCAATCACGGGGTCACCACCGGCGCCCTCTTTCTCTGCGTCGGCATGATCTACGAGCGTACCCACAGCCGTGAACTGGCCCAAGCCACCGGCATCGGCAAACAGATGCCGATCTTTGTCACCTTCCTCGCCTTTTTCTCCTTGTCGTCCTTGGCCTTCCCCGGCACCAACTCCTTTGTCGGCGAGTTCCTGATCCTGGCCGGCGGCTTCAAGAGAAACATAATCATCACCGCCTGCGCCATCCCCGGCGCCATACTGGCGGCGGCCTACATGCTCAGGATGCTGCAAAAAGTCATCTGGGGCGGAGTTGACAATCCCAAGCAAACACTCCTCGACTTGAACAGCCGGGAGATCGTGACACTCGCCCCATTTCTGCTCTTTGTCTTCTGGATCGGTTTGGGACCGGAACCATTTTTATCGGTTATGCATAGCAGTGTCACCCACTTACTGGAGCAGGTCGACACAGCGGCCAAGGCCTCGGCCCTTGCCGGGCTGCTGCCTTAAGCCTCAAAAAGACCACCTAGGGACAGATAAACAATGAAACTCATGCTTTTCGCCCCAGAGCTCCTCCTCTTGCTGGGCAGTCTGCTTATCTTTCTGTGCACCCTGACCAATGACGCTAAAAACGCCCGGAATACGGCCATCGCCGTAAGTCTGGCCACCAGCCTCCTCTGCCTGGCCTCGCTCCAGCAAAACGGCAGCCTTTTTTACAAGGCCTACCAGATAGATCTCTTTTCCCAACTCTTCAAGGCCTTGATTGCCCTGTCGATGACCGTCGTCCTGATCTTTGGCCGTGAACTCAAAGACATCACCCCCAGGATGAAACCAGAGTACTTCCTCTTCCTGCTCTTGAGCGGCTTAGGACTTATGATGCTGGTCTCCTCTGTTGAATTGATCACCCTCTTTGTCTCGCTTGAACTCTCCTCGTTTTCGCTCTACCTGATGGTGCCCATGCGCGATGACCGCCATGGCCTGCGCTCGCAGATGGAAGCGGCCATAAAATACATCCTGTTTGCGGTTATGGCCACCGGCATCATGCTCTTTGGCATGAGCTATCTCTTTGGCCTCACCGGCACCACCTATTTTGCCGAACTCGCCCCTCGTCTGGCTTCGTTGATAAAGGAACCGGCAGCCATCGTCGGCATCGCCATGGTCTTGTCCGGCTTCCTCTTCAAGCTGGCAGTATTTCCATTTCATTTCTGGGTACCTGATGTCTATCAAGGGGCCTCCAATGAAACGACCTCATTTATCGCCTCTGTCCCCAAGTTAGGGGCCGTGGCCGTCCTGATCCGCCTCACCATGCTGGCTGCCCCCAAAGGTACTGTAATCGTCCAGATGCTGGTCATCCTGGCCCTCTGTTCGATGTTCTACGGCAACCTGGCGGCCTTGGTCCAGAAGGATATCAAACGGCTGCTGGGCTTTTCGGGTATCGCCCACGCCGGTTTTGTCCTGCTCGGCCTCCTGACCTTTCAAAAGGAAGGCTATGCGACCTCAATTTTTTATATCGTCGGCTATGTGCTGATGAATATGGCCTGCTTCCTGGTGCTGTGCACAGTCAGCAAGACCGGTGAGAATGTCGAGATCAGCGACCTGAGCGGCCTCTACAAGCGCTCGCCGCTGATGGCCTTTACTCTGGCCACCGGCATGATGGCCCTGGCCGGCATCCCGCCCTTTGTCGGTTTCATGGGTAAATTCATGCTGATGGCCGGCGCCCTGCAAGCCGACCACCTCCCACTCGTCATCCTGGCCGCCTTGAACACCGCCATCGCCATCTACTATTACCTTTCCATTGTCAAGGTCACCTATTGCGACGCATCCACCGCCACTGACACCTTGGAAGTCAGCCTTGCCACCAAGGCCGTCAGCCTCATTTTGATCGCCGCCATCATCACCATGGGCGTCATCCCCTCCCCTATGCTGGACATCGCCAACCGCGCCGTCGCCGCCATCCTTTAACAAATCCGAGGTTTAGGCTATAGGCGTTTAGGCTGTAGCTGTAGGTCGGGTTAGCGGTTTTTTCGCGTAACCCGACACCTACCTAAAGGATCTCGTGCCAGCAATAGGGGTCCCGCACCTGCAAAGGGTCAAGGCCCAGACCATGGACCACGGCCAGGCAGCCGCCGCAGAC
>JANNQL010000096.1:0-25859 GCA_031400755.1 Pseudomonadota bacterium
ACAAAGAAGCTGCCCAACCAGATACAAGCCATTGCTCGCCGCAAACTGAGGATGATAAACAACGCTCGTATTATTGACGATTTGCGCATCCCTCCCGCTAACTGCCTTGAGAAACTTTCCGGCAACCGTGATGGACAATGGAGCATCCGTATCAACGACCAATGGCGGGTTTGCTTCCTGTGGGATAGCGGCAACGCTTCGCGGGTTGAAATTTGTGACTACCACTGACAGGAGACGACGACAATGGAAAGACTGCCTAACATCCACCCCGGCGAAGTATTGCTCGAAGAGTTCTTGAAACCAATGGGAATCAGCCAGTACCGACTTGCCAAGGCCATATGTGTCCCCGCCATGAGAATCAGCGAGATTTGTTCCGGTAAGCGGTCGATCACAGCCGATACCGCCCTGCGTCTGGCTCGTACCTTTGGCACCACCCCCGGTTTTTGGCTTGGCCTGCAAGCTGACTACGACACAGAAGAGGCTGAAAAAACGATGGGTGACGCCCTTAACCATGTCATTCATCTTGCCGCCTGATAATCCTGCCCTCTACATTTCCCCTACCCATCATTACCCAGACGCCCTTATCGGTATGATCTCGGCGCCGGCCTTGATCTTGTCCAGATAGTCCGCCCAGGCCTGCATCATCTTCTTTCTTTCTGGCAGGTGCTTTGTCCTATTGTAGGCTCGGCCAACCTATCCCACGAAAATTGAACTTTCTTGACTTCCCTTACCCGCTATGGCATCTATTATATTAACAGGAGGCAATACCATGACCACCATTACT
Source organism: Pseudomonadota bacterium (assembly GCA_031400755.1). GTDB lineage: Bacteria > Desulfobacterota > Desulfobulbia > Desulfobulbales > VMSU01 > VMSU01. The sequence continues at coordinate 785 of JANNQL010000096.1, forward strand.
TTCGATACATTAAAGTTTGCCCAGACACTCCGTGAAGCTGGTGTTAATGACAAACAGGCTGAAGCCATAGCCGGGGCCGTGCGTGACGCCCATGTGTCAACCGATGCAGCTACCAAGCAGGATTTACGAGAACTTGAACTACGTTTAAAACACGACTTAACCTTGCGACTAGGCGGGATGCTTGCCGCCGCTGTTGCCATAGTTGCCGCCCTGGTCAAACTTCTGTAGCAATCCCCCGCCTTCATCCTCATCCCTCTGACTCCTCAAAATTGAGGAGTCACCCAGCCACCGCCCTTATCGGTATGATCTCAGCCCCGGTCTTGATTTTGTCCAGATAGTCCGCCCAGGCCTGCATCATAACTTTACGCTCTGGCAAGTGCTTTGTCCGATTGTAGGCACGGCCAAGCGGATCGCGTACAGCGTGTGCGAGTTGGTGTTCTATCAGTTCGGGACGGAACTCTAAAACCTCATCAAGAATCGTGCGCGCCATGGCCCGGAATCCATGTCCGGTTAATTCTTCTTTGGTGTCAATCCCCATACGCCGCATTGCTGCATTTATGGTGTTGTCGCTCATCGCCCTTGACGCAGATCGCGCAGACGGGAAAACATATTTACCCGTTCCGGTTAACGGGTAAATCTCTCGAAGTATCTTTACTGCTTGTAGGGATAGAGGAACAAGGTGGTCGGTGTTGGTCTTTGATGCCGTGTATCTCCACTCGGCATTATCCAAATCAATCGCCGCCCATTCTGCTTGGCGTAACTCGCCAGGACGAACAAAGACAAGCGGTGCCAGCCTCAAGGCGCAGGCCACAACAAAAGAGCCGTCATAACCATCAAGCATACGAAGAATCGGTGCAACCTGTTTCGGGTCAGTGGGTGCCGCCATGTGCTTTGGTCTGGCGGAGGGTATCGACTCTCTCAACGCGTCAACCGGATTTTGGGTGGCCTTGCCGGTAGCCATGGCATAACGAAACACGGCCCCGCAAGTCTGTTTCATCCTATTGGCAGTTTCAAGGGTTCCCTTGGCGGCTATTCTCTTTATCACGGCCAGCATTTCTGGCGAACTTATCTCGCTGATTGATCGCCTTACCAGCCAGGGGAAGATATAGATTTCCAGCCGGTGCAACATATCCTTGGAATACTGCGTAGTCCACTTGTGGCAATAGGTCTTGTGCCATTCCCGCGCTACCTCTTCAAAGCTCCCAGCCCCGCCAGCCTTGGCCTTTACTTCCTTCCTTGCGACTGCCGGGTCAACCCCTGCCGCTATCTGCTTCCTGATCGCCTCCCGCTGCTCTCTGGCATCGGCAAGCGTCACCGTGGGATATTCGCCCAGGGAAAAAGAGTTCTCCTTTTTGACAAAGACAGTTTTCAGCTTCCACCACTTCTTACCGCTTGGCTCGACAACCAACCACAAGCCGCCGCCGTCACGGCGTGACTTGTCATCACCGTACTTTGCGCTCTTGACTGAAACGTCTGATAGTAGGTCTTTTCCGACTTTTGGCATGATTGCACCTCGTAACGGGTAAAGGAATGAACTGATAAAATCTCTACCCGTTATCTTACCCATTTAACGGGTAAGTTGCCATAACATTTATTTGCATTACACTGGACAACAAAAAACCCGCATACCTTGTCGGAGTGCGGGTCAATTAGACTTCTTTGAATCTCTTAAAATGTTCTACTGGCGGAGGAAGTAGGATTCGAACCCACGGAACTTTCGTTCAACGGTTTTCAAGACCGCCGCCTTAAACCACTCGGCCATTCCTCCACTTTTTTCGAATGGCCTTTTTACCATGTCAATCCGGGCCTGTCAATCCTGGCTGGCGGCTATTTTCCTTTTTTAGAGCCAAGCGTCTTGCCACTCCTCACCCCAGCACCCGCAGGGCCTCACTCAATTTCTCAACGCCATGGACAAGCATGCCGCTGATCCCGGCCTTGGGGGCGTTGGCGCTGGGGACGATGGCCTGCCGGAAGCCATGTTTCACCGCCTCCCGCAAGCGCTCCTGACCGTTGGGCACCGGTCGGATCTCGCCCGCCAAGCCGATCTCGCCGAAGATCACCATGTCGTTGGGCAGGGGGCGGTCATGCAGACTCGAGATAATCGCCAGCACCAGGGCCAGGTCGGCGCCGGTCTCGTCCACCTTCACCCCGCCCACCACGTTGACAAAGACATCCTTGTCAAAGGTCGCCACCCCGCCATGCCGATGCAGCACCGCCAGCAGCATGGTCAGACGGTTCTGATCGAGACCAACGCTCAAGCGGCGGGGGTGCTCGGAGTAACAGGTGTCGATCAGGGCCTGGATCTCCACCAGGAGCGGACGAGTGCCCTCCCAGACCACCATCACGGCGCTGCCGGCCATGGCCTCCTTGGTGCGGGACAAAAAGATGGCGGACGGGTTCTTAACCTCCTTCAGGCCCGTCTCGGTCATGGCGAAGACCCCGAGTTCATTGACCGCGCCATAGCGGTTCTTGATGGCCCGCATCATCCTAAACCTGGAATCACTGCCGCCCTCGAAATAGCAGACCACGTCGATAATGTGCTCCAGGACCCGGGGCCCGGCCAGGCCCCCGGACTTGGTGACATGGCCGACCAGAAAGATCGCCACCCCGCTCTGCTTGGCGAAACGGGTGAGAAAGGAGGCCGACTCGCGGACCTGGCTGACCCCGCCGGGGGCGGAGTCGACGCCCGCCACCTGCATGGTCTGGATGGAATCGATGACCATGACCGCCGGTTTTTCCTGGGCCGCCACCGTGCAGATCTGCTCGACCTGGGTCTCGGCCAGCAGCAGCAGATCGCGGTCCGGCAGCCCCAGCCGCCGCGCCCGCATGGCAATCTGCGGCAGGGACTCCTCGCCGCTGACATAGAGGGCCTTCACCCCCTTCAAGCCGCAGCAGACCTGGAGCAGTGCCGTGCTTTTCCCCACTCCAGGATCGCCGCCAATCAACACCACTGAACCAGGCACCAGGCCGCCACCCAGCACCCGGTCAAGCTCGGCAAGGCCGGTACTGATCCGAGGAAATTGATCGACCTCGACCTCAGCCATCCTCTTGACCTGGGCCGCAGTCCCGGCGAAACCGACACTGCGCAAGGCCTCGGCCACCTGGTCAGGGGCCGCCTCCTCGACGCAATTCCACTCCTGGCACTCGGGACACTGCCCTGCCCACTTGCCTAAAATGACCCCGCAGGCGCTGCACATATAGCTTTTTTTTACCTTCACCACCATTGCCACCACCCCATATGGAATTACACCAGCTCGACCAAGACCTGGTTGGCTACCGGCAGGGCCTTATCGGTCAGCCACAGCCGCTCCTGATCAAGCCCCAGCAGGCCCAGAGCGCATAATTTTTCTAAAGTCGCCCCGTAATACGTCTGCGGCTCCAGACCATAACGCTCCCGCAAGGCGGCAACGGAGACGCCCGCCAGCATCCGCAGGCCCATGACCACCGACTCACGAAACGAGGCTGCCAGGTCCAGGGCCTCGCCCTCCTGAAAAGCAACAAGACCGGCCTGCACCCGCGCCAGGTAGCGGGCCGGGTCCTCAATATTTTTCAGGCGCAGGCCATCAAAAGAGGAGACCGCGCCGGCCCCCAGGCCGACATAGGGGCCATTCTGCCAATAATTAAGATTATGACGGCACTCAAAACCCGGCCTGGCGTAGTTGGAGATCTCGTAACGCCGGTAGCCCTGCCGCGCCAACAGCTCATGCCCCAACTCGGCCATCTCGGCCACGGCATCCTCATCCGGCAAGGGCAGCTCGCCGCGCGCGCTACGCTCCGCAAAAACGGTCCCCGGCTCAATACTCAGCTCATAGAGGGCGAGGTGCTCGGGGGCAAGCGCCATCGCCATCTCCAGGCTTTGCCGCCAATCGGACAGCCCTTGGGTCGGCAGGCCATAGATCAGATCGAGATTTAAGTTGGCACAGCCGGCTTGCCGGGCCATGCTCACGGCATGCTCGGCCTGGGCCGCGCTATGACTGCGGCCGATGGCGGCCAGCAGCCGGTCGTCAAAGGCCTGCACCCCGATACTCAGGCGGTTGGCGCCAGCCTCCCGGCAGGCAAGCAGCTTGCCTGCGGTCACCGTGTTGGGATTGGTCTCGATGGTGATTTCCGGGGAGTCAATCCACGCCAATCGCGCCCGGCATTCCCGCAGCAGGCCGGCCAGCGCCGCGCCGTCATAGATGGTCGGGGTGCCCCCGCCAATGAAGATCGAGAAAAAGACCCGACCTTTCGCCCAACCAGCCGCCAGCCGCGCCATCTCAGCCTGCAGGGCCTTGAGATAGACGCCCGGCCCCGCGCCCGGGCATGCTTCTGAATTAAACGAGCAATACCCGCATTTGGTCCGGCAATAGGGGATGTGGATATAGAGGCCGAGGTCCGCCATCAACGGAGAAGACCGGCGCACTCATCGGCAATCTGGCCCATCAGACCATGATCGGCAAAACTGTAGGGTGGGGAGGAACCGGCCACGATCAGGTGATCGAGCAGCCTGATATTGACAAAGGACAAGGCGAGGTAGAGGTTGCGGGTCAGGCGGCGGTCTTCGGCTGATGGATTCTGGCGGCCGGAGGGGTGATTGTGGGCGATGACCAGGGCGGCGGCATGGCGGGCCAGGGCCGGCTTGATCAGCTCCCGAGGGTAGACCGTATTGCTGGCCAGGGTGCCTTCAGCGATAATTTCGCTGTCAATGATCGCATGGCTGGCATCCAGATAGATGACCATCAGCAACTCGCGCTTCAAGTCGCGCATGGCATGGACCAGGTAATCGGTGACCTCGGCGGAGGAACGGACATACTGTTTGGCGGCCAGACGCTGTTTAAGGTAGCGCCGGGCCACGCCCTGGATGAAATGGATGGCGTATGAATTCTTGGGGCCAACGCCCTGCACCTGCTGCAACTGGGCCGGCGCCGCCTCCAGGACCCCGGCCAGGGTGCCAAAGGCCTTCAGCAGGGCGCGGGCTTCGTCCTTGCAGTCCTTGCGAGGCGTGCCCATGGCCAAGAGCAGCTCCAGGACTTCATCGTCGCTAAAGGCGTCAATGCCGCGCTCAAGGAACTTGTCACGCAGCCGCTGCCGGTGACCAGTCCCTTTCTGCTGCCAGTCTTCTTTGTCCATGGTACCCAGAAGTCAGAATTCAGGAGTCAGAACAAGGCAGGGGCGCAACGCCCCTCACGCGGCACAGTATGTGCTTACCCCAACTCCTTCATAAATAAATCATTGGCCAGTTGCGGATTGGCGCGGCCTTGGGTCTGCTTCATGAGTTGGCCGACGAAGAAGCCCATGACCTTAGTCTTGCCTTCCCGAAACTGGGCAACCTGCTCCGGGTTCTGGGCCAGGATGTCGCGAACGGTCTTGACCAGGTCGCCCGCATCGCTCATCTGCACCAAATTTTTTTCCTTGACGATGACCTCCGGGGCCTGGCCAGTAGCAAGCATCTCGGCAAAGACGGTCTTGGCGATCTTGCCGCTGATGCTGCCGCCGTCGATCATGGTCAGCAGGGCGGCCAGGCCCTGGGGCGTCACCCGGCAGGAGGCGATGTCGTCCGCCGTCTCACCCTTGAACTCGCGCATCAACTCGGTCATGATCCAGTTGCTGAGCTTCTTGGCATTAGCGTAGCCCTGCGCCGCCGCCTCAAAATAATCAGCCAGCTCCTTGGCTGAGGTCAAGACCTCGGCATCGTACTCCGGCAGACCCAGAGCCTGCACAAAACGGTTTTTGCGCTCAGCCGGCAGTTCCGGCAAGGTCTGGCGCATAGCCTCCAGCCAGACGTCGTCAATGACAATGGGCACCAGGTCTGGATCAGGGAAATAGCGATAATCGTGGGCCTCTTCCTTGCCGCGCATGGAGTTGGTGACATTACGGTCCGGGTCCCAGAGCAGGGTCTCCTGGACAATCGTTTCCCCCTCCAGCAGCCGGTCGCGCTGGCGACGGATCTCATACTCCAAGGCGCGCTGGACGTTACGGAAGGAGTTCATGTTCTTGAGCTCGGTGCGGGTGCCGAGTTTCTCCTGGCCGACTGGCCTGAGCGAGATGTTGGCGTCGCAGCGAAAACTGCCTTCCTGCATATTGCCGTCACAGATGTCCAGATAACGGAGGATGGCGTGGAGTTTCCGCAGATAGGCCGCCGCCTCCTCGGGAGAGCGGATATCCGGTTCGCTGACGATCTCGATCAGGGGCACTGCCGCCCGGTTCAGATCGACGTAGCTTGAGCCGCCCCGCTCGTCATGGACCAGTTTGCCGGCATCCTCTTCCATATGAATCCGGGTCAGGCCGATACGGCGGTGCTTGCCATCCACCTCAATCTCGACCCAACCGTGCTCGGCAATCGGCAGGTCAAACTGCGAGACCTGATAGCCCTTGGGCAGGTCGGGGTAAAAATAATTCTTGCGGGCGAACTGGTTGGTGCTGTTGATCCGGCAGTTGGTGGCCAGGGCCATCTTCATGGCGTACTCCACCACCGTCTTGTTCAAGACCGGCAAGACGCCCGGCATGCCGAGACAGATCGGGCAGGTGTTGGTATTGGGCGGCGCCCCAAAGGCAGTGGTGCAGCCGCAAAATATCTTGGTCTTGGTCTTCAGCTGGGCATGGACTTCAAGCCCAATCACCGTTTCAAATTCCATTCGCCTTCCTTTCTCTGATTAAATTCATCATTCTTTGATGCGAATCCAGGCCCGCAGCCGGGCCAGCTCCGCCTCCCAGCCTGACGACAGACGGACGTTCAGATAGAACCGGAACAGTTCATCCACCAACTGCAAGACCTGTTCGTAGAGGCCGATCTTCTCCAGAATCTTGCCTTCGACTGCCGCCGGGTCATCAGACTCCTCGCTGCTGGCCATGGTCTTCGGCGTCTTGACGCTCTTGAAATCAAAGACGCTGGCCTTGACAGTCATCATCCACTCGTACTCGCCGCGGCCTAAGACAATGCGGGCCTGTTCCAGCTTCTTGCCCATGCGCAGACCGGTCCTGGCCTCATTCAACCCGGCCTGCAAACCTTGGCATATGACCTTCTCATGGTACTCACCTTCGCCGTATTCAAGGAGCAGATGCTTTTCAAAGACCACCGAGATATCGCCGATACCAGGCAGATCCACCGCCCCGCTCCGTTCTTCGCTCTTAAACCACAACCAGGTCAAAAACTCCTGCCCCAGAAACCTTTTTTCCGCTATAATATCAACTAAATCCATATATCCATGGGCATCCTTAACCCGGCGCTGCATAAAAGATGTATACAACAGGGGGGAACAAAGTCAGCGGCTTTCCCCCTGCCAAACAAAAATTAACAATAGCAATTACAGCAAAATAGACGAGTCCATCGCCGCCAGACCTGCCTCCTGGTTCGGCCCCAGCAGGTGGGCGGCAGCCAGATAGGGGACCTGCTGCACCAGGTGCAAGCCAAAGGTCTCCTTGAACAGGTCTTCGAGAGCGACATGCGCCTTGGCGCTCGCTGAAAAGACCAAGACCGTATTGTTGGCCAGGTTCCAGCACAGATCATAGACCGCCGGGACCGGCGCTGCCTTCTTGGTCAGCATCAGTTTGACGCTTTCCTTGATATCCAGGCGATGGCCACGGCTCAATTTCGGGACCTGTTTCTCCTTGCGGGCCCGTTCTTCCTCTTTCATGCAGAATTTTTTGAGCACCGCAGACGGCACCTTACGCTCGTCAATCCGCATGGACAAAACGATGTAATCACCGACCGCATGGGAGGCATAGGCGAATTGAGAGTCAAACATATTCATCACCGACACCCAGCCGATGGAGTACTCTTCATGATTGTCGTCAATATCCTTGAAGGCGTTGGCAGCGATCCGATCAGCGGCAAATTCCCAAAAATTTTCCGGCATCTCGCCTTCCACGGTAAAGCGCACAAAAGTGGCTGAATTAGATAAGAGTCCCATTGAGTTCCCACAGATACATTTTAGTCCCTTTCTGGTTTGCTTTTAGACAATTTGTGATCAAAAAAATGGATAAAACCCAGTGCCGGAAAGGGGTTACAGCCAACAGGGACTTGTCCCCCTCAAGGGGGACTGAGAATAGTCCTGTTTGTCTGGGTCAGGGTCAAAAAGAAGCGGTCCATCCGAGCCCAAAACTTAAGCTCATGCCCCTGCATGATATAGCAAACCTTGGCAGCGCCGACAAGATTTATTATGCGCCATCCAGAGCCACTCTGCAAACCAGAGCACCGTCAGCCGGCCTCATAAAATCATTTTTTTAAAGAACAGCCCTTGACAGCGGGCTCAGCATGCTGTAAAAATATGCCCCTTATGAGGCGGGGTCGTTAACTCAGTCGGTAGAGTATCTGCCTTTTAAGCAGAGAGTCGCGCGTTCAAGTCGCGCACGACCCACCACCTTTTAAAGTCCCCATCGTCTAGCCAGGTCCAGGACACCGGCCTTTCACGCCGGCGACACGAGTTCGAATCTCGTTGGGGACGCCAAGTAAGTAACACTCCAAAGGAAATCAGCCACTGTTGATTTCCTTTTTTTATTTAAGCCAGTCGCCTCTTCCCTCAACCACCGCCAGCCCCTTGATCCTCATGGAAGAGCTCCTCCTAAAGCACGGACTACCGGCCTTGTTTTTACTAAGCTTCCTGGCCTCAACCGTTGTCCCTCTGGGTTCCGAATGGTTGCTCATCGCCCTTATCGTCAAGGGCCTGCCGGTTGAGCCGTTGGTCATCACCGCCACCCTGGGCAATTCATTGGGGGCCTGCACCACCTATGCCGTAGGCCTCTGGGGTTCAACTCTGCTGATCGACAAGGTCTTGCGTCTTGACCGGAAAAAAATCACGCAGGCCATGGCGCTCTATAGCAAATATGGTTCCTGGTCCCTGCTCTTCTCCTGGCTGCCAATCATCGGCGATCCCCTTTGCCTGACCGCCGGACTCCTCAAGTTCAAATTTCCACTATTTGTCGCGCTGATCGTCCTCGGCAAGCTGGGCCGCTACGTGGCAGTGGCGGCCATCACCAGGGCCAGCCTGGGCTGAACCTTGAGCCGCCGTTCTCAATCCGCCAGCCTCTGCACGTATACGGGCAACTTTATCTTATGCCCCTGCTCATCAACATTGACAAAGGTGACATTGGTAGAAAAGAGCAACTCATTGTCGCAGACATCGCCATTGCCACGAAAGACCAGTACCCCATACTGCACTGAGGTCGTGCCGACCCGCCCCCTTTCAATGATAAATTTCAAGATCGTGCCATTCCTGATGTTTTTACGAAATTCAACCTTGTCCATGGCAATCGTCACAAACTGAGCACCGGGATAATCAAGGCTGGCGCCAATCCAGGCATACTCATCGACCCATTGCAAGAGGTTGCCGCCAAAGAGAAAGCCGTAGTGATTCAGATGTCCAGGCAGGACTAATTTATGATTTTCCATGACTCGCCTCGCTTCTAGAATTTAAAATAGAATTACTTGCGGATACCCTGCAACATCGTGAAGCCCAACGCCGTGCCGATCTGCTCACCTGGCGCAAGACCCGCCTTAAGCATCAATGACTTAATTTCGCCAGCAGTGCGCTGTTTGCCCTCCCGAGAGTAGCTCATCATAATAAAATGCCACTGGGCGGTAAGCAGAGGGCCGTCCTTGGCATCATTCCAGATACGTTCATGTATCCACAGTGATCCACCCTCCCGCAGGGCGCGGTGGCACCCCTTGAAGAGCTTCAGGCAATCCGCATCCCCCAAATCATGAATGAAATTGCCAATAAAAATGCTGTCACCGGGGGGGATATGCTCAGGCTGTTTGAGCACATCAAGACCCAGCACCTGCACCCGCTCTTCTACCCCATAGGCCCGCAAAAACTTTTGCGTATGCGCCACGCTCCGCGGCAGCTCAATCAAGATTATTGCGATCTCTGATCGCCGTTGAGCAAGGGGGATGGCAAAAACGCCGCTACCGCCGGCAATATCGACAACAGTGCGAGGGGCGTCGAAACAGCTGGAGTATGCCGCCGCCACCCCAGCGGCCAGATTGCGGCTATGCTGTTCTCGCAGTCGCTTCAGGCGACCATAGGCCATGGGGCGAACCATGAAGAGAATCACCTCATAAAGACGCTGGCCGAGCGGGTGTTGTAGACAACGCACGAGTGCTGTCCGCGGCCGCAACAATCGATGTGGAATGGACCGCGAAACGCCCCGATACAGAGAAAAGCCAACATAGTAGGGACTGTTGCTCACCAAGTATTCGCGGGCAATGGGTTGCAGGGCATAAGTGTCATTCGGCTGCCGGCTGATAAGTCCCATCGCCCGCAGCACTCCCGAAAAGGCCTCAACGCCACGCATATTCAAACCGGTATCCTCAATAATTTCCTGCACTGTGGCAAATCCACGGCGCGCCAGACTCGCAAAAAATCCACAGCGATCAGCCCAGGCCAAATATTGCAGTGGCTGTACCCAGGGGTTAAGGCTGAGCAAATCAGTAGCGTCCGTGACAGCAGGTATCAGTGCTTGGAGCGTTGGCTGGGCTTCAGGCCGGTATTGAGGTGCTGCAAAGTGTTTGATCAAGAGAGTCTCTTCTTTTTCGGAGCAAATACCAGGATCGGGCAACGTGCCGCCAATTCGTATTCGCCAAAAAAACAGGCTGTCTCCTGAAAATATCGGCTGAATGCCTGACGTGTTTCGTCAAGGGTCGGGAACGTATAACGGGCGCTGCGGCCCTGGTAGTTATCGATCGTGGCCATGGTTTGCGGCGACCAGTCTATCTCTTGCATGATTGCCGCCTTGTCCACGGCGGCATCCTGCCAGACCTGCCAGATATCCGCCAGCCGGACGCCATCATGGGCCGCCGGGCCGTGCAGGGCCATGGCCAACCGCCATTTCAAGGTATGAAATGAGCTAATCCGCCCCTCCTGCAAATCATTAAACACCTGGAAGACTGTTTCCCGTTGCCGAGGCCGAACGAAGACCCGCAGGGCCAGACAGCCCTGGGGTGAGAGGATATCCGCCAACTCCATGATAACCTTCTGAAATCCCCCAGGATAGGACAGCAGGGTGAAACAGCCATCGCCTAAAACAAGATCCGCCCGACCAGCGGCCAAGGGGAGCGCCTGCCAGTCGCCATGGATCGCCAAGGCAGCCCTCGCCTCCTTTAGCGGCCAGACCTTGTCGATCATGCCGAAACAATGATCGACGGCCAGGAGCCTAGTGTTTTCGGGCCAATCCATACAAGCAATCTCCGGCGTGACCCCAAGCAGCAAGGCCAATGGCCGCGAGATGCCGGTCGCCGTTGCCCATAAGCGCACGATTTCTTCAAAAGCTCGCGTATCCTCCGAGCACGGTCTGAGCGGCGAGCCCAAAAGGCGCCACTGGGCAGCATGCTGGTGCCAATGGTCATCGCAGTTTCCGGGCTTTGTCAGCATAGCAAGCGGGCTGGTGGACAATTGCGAAATCTTGGCCAAGCCATTATGATTATTTTTTATGATTTTTGTCGATCAATTCGGATACAGATAAAATAACCTTCTCCCGAGACCGCGTTGGCCGAATGCGGCAGGCCGGCAGGTATCCAGATGGAGGCCGGGGCGGCAACTTCATGTATCTCATCGCCTAAATTAATGTCATACGACAAGGACTGGTCGCTGATCAGGACATTGACCTCGTCTTGGTCCGGGTGGCTGTGCAGCGTTGAGTAATGGACGCCGTCCACTCCCTTTCTGACCGACACCTTGTGGATAGCGATATGCATAGGGAAATCTTGCGGAGCCAAGCGCTCGACGCACTCCGTTGCTGTATGACTCCCCTCATTGCAAAATGGCGCTACAATATTCTTATAGATATTGCCGCCATACTTTTTGTTGCCCATATTCCCATCCATCCTCATTCTAGATTTATCGTCCCCATGGCGGAACGCTTCAAAAAAATATCATGATAGCAGCGAGATAAATTCCTCGAATTTGCCGCCCGGTCCCTGGGGGATGACGTCAACAGGGGTGAAACTTATGGTGAACGGCCACCCCAACGCCTCGCAAATGATGCCCCGGAGACGGTCTTCTTGCTGGCCGGTCATTTTGCCTTCAACCACCAGGCGCATCTCGATGCGGTCCACTGTCTGCTGGACAAACTGGAACTGCCGGATAGGCAATACTTCGGCATAACGACTAAAGCCCACCAGCGGCCAGCGCTTTTCTCCGGACGGCAGGGTGATGAGGTTCCGTCTGCGGCCCATGATACGATTGATCACCGGCAGACCACGACCGCAGGCGCATGCGGCCCCCAGCTCGGCGTAATCGCGGATTTCGTAACGGATAAGCGGTGTGGCGTAATTGTGCAGACTGGTGATGACCAGCCTGCCTGTCTCGCCTGCCCGGCAGGCCTGGCCTTGTTCGTCAAGCACTTCCACCAGGACATTTTCAGACTGGACGTGATAGTGTGCGTGCCCCGGGCACTGCGTGGCAATATAGCCAAGCTCCTGAGAACTATAGGTATCGACCAGCTTAACGCCCCAAACCTCCCGGCAGGCGACGCGCAGTTCCGCCGAGACGACCTCGCCTATGGTCCTGACCTCCTTGAGTCCTGCCATGGTGACACCCTCGTACGCGCTACGCTCGATAAGCGCTGCCAGGTTCGACGGATAGGTGAGCAGGTAATCAGGGTTATGGCGCACCAGCCATTGTAACTGACGACCGACCTCAGTGCCGATATCCAGCAGGACGGCCGGGCCCGTCTTGAAAAGGGCGGCCGTGGCCGGCCCCCAGTTCGGGGTACGGCCACCTTCCTCAGGCAGGCGGTTGGGCGCAGAAAAACGTCTGATCGAGGCCAACACCCCGGCCAGATTACGCTGGTGCCACAGATGGTCGCGCACGGCAAACACCTGCCAGTAAAAATTGGTGCGTTCCGTGCAGCTGACCGTTACCGGCTGACCGGTAGAACCGGAAGTCTGGGTTTCAAATATCCTGCCATGCTCCCTCGGGACGCGACTGCTCAACAGGGTATTGACCTGCAGGGCTTCTCGGCTAAGAATCGGCACACGAGACCAGTTCTCGGCAGTGATTGCCTCCGGACGCAAACCAGCGGCCGCGAACTGCTGCTGGTAATAGGGCACGGTTTCAAAGGCATGGAGTAACAGCGGGCGGAGTAGACGAAACTGATAGCGGCGGAGTTCTTCCTCCCCCCACCACTGGGAACGACCAAGCAGTTGCAGGGCACGCCTCATGCCGACGGCAAGGGGGCGGGCCGCCTTATCATTTGGCTGCTGGTCAGTATTTTTTTTGCTTTTTTTCTTCCGCATGAGGCCCGTGCCGGTTAAGTACAGTCTTATCGAGCATACATTCTCCTTTGGCTGAATAATTTTGGCTAAGATAATCTTGATGATCTCGCAAAAAGTCACGGGATGACTAAGCAAAATGGCCGATATACAAGGCGCGGGGCTTTTTTGTGAGTGAGGCCATACCGATGTATGCCGAACGAACAAAAATGCCACGCAATTCAGTTCAATCCCCCTTGAGGGGACGCAGTAGATCGGACTTTTTGCGACGCCATCAATCTTACCCAGTAAGGCTAAGCAATGCCCTTATTTTTTTCAGCGACAAACACAGATGCTGCGAAAGAGATCAGAATTTCAACAAGAAAAAAACATGACAGCCCAGTCCCGTTTGGTCATTGATCGTCTGTGGGACGGGGTGCCGGCTTGGCCCTCGGAGAGGACTGAGGTGGCTTTTTCGATAGGGTCATCCGGACTTTTAGTCGAGGTTGCAGCCAACTTGCATGGCGACCGCCCCCCGGCCCTGCCCCCTGGTCGAACCGATGGCCTTTGGGATTATGAGGTGGTGGAACTCTTTCTGGCCAATGACGATGGCCAATACCTGGAACTGGAATTCGGCCCCCACGGCCACTATCTGGCTCTGCGATTTTCTGAACCCCGCCAGATCACCAGTCGAGATATTTCCATATCCTATCAAACGGAAATCACCGGCCAGTGCTGGCGGGGAAGGGCCCAGGCGCCGACCTCATGCTTGCCGGCCCAGTTGACTCGGGCCAACGCCTATGCCATTCACGGACAAGGGCAAGATCGACGATACCTGGCCGCCTTTGCCGTCCCCGGCCCGCGGCCGGATTTTCATCAACCGCAATTTTTCCAGCGTTGGTAAAACGCGCGGGCCGAAGTTACAGCTTCCGTTTCCTCATGTGACAAATCCAGATGAGCGGAGCAGGGGCATGGTCAAAATCAAAATGGCCACGCTTGAGGGAGATGATCTCGAAGAATGGTTCCACCGCCAGGGTGACCTGGCTGGCAGAGAGTTTGGGCGGGCCTTCGCGGTCGCCCCGATCTTCATCCTTGTTGCCGATAAGCGACAACCATTGGCCGTTGTCCTCCAGGATACCAGCCACCCGAGCCGCGAAACGACGCCAGATGGCAGGGACTTCAAAGGTATGGAAACAGCCGCGGTCAAAGGCAAAGGTGAAGGGCGAACCTGGGGGTGCCCCTTGCATGAAATCACCCTGATAAAAAGTGCATTGGACCTTGGCCCGCTTAGCCTTGGCCCGTGCCTGATCCAAGGCGATGTCGGAGAGATCGCAACCTGTGACCTGAAAGCCATGCGCGGCCAGCCAGATGCTGTTGTCACCGGTGCCGCAGCCCAGGTCTATGGCCGACCCAACCGGCACCGGAAGCGAGGTGACAAAGTCGATAAGGTTGTGATCGGGCCGGTTGATTTCCCAAGGGGTATCGTTTTCCTGGTAGCGTTCTGCAAAGGATTTTTTTTTGGCCATGGTGGTCTTTCCGGTGATGGAGGGCGGATGCCCTTAGGCTCTTATTTCACGCCGGCCAGTTTAATCTCGAAGGTCAAACTTTGACCAGCCAGGGGATGGTTGCCATCAATGGTGACCAGGGTCCCCTCAATTTTATCGATCCTTCCTTCCACCTGGCTGCCATCTGGCCGACAAAACGCCAGTTCGACACCCGGTTTCGGCTCCGTACCGGCCGGTAACTCCTCGACAGGCAAGGTCCAGATCAAGTCCCGATCCTTCAGGCCATAGGCCTCTGACGGCTTAAAGACCACGGTCTTGGTCTGCCCCAAATCCATGCCGACCAAGGCGGTGTCAAAGCCCTTGATTACCTTGCCCTTGCCGACCACAAACTCGAGCGGGGTCTTGCCGACATTTGACTCAAAGACCGTGCCGTCTTTCAGTTTACAGGTGTAGTAGACCTTGACCTTGCTGCCTTTTTTCACGTGCGCCATAAATGTTTCCCTTCAGTCTCAATGCACCGAACACGAAATGCAGGGATCATAGGCCCTGACCAGCATCTCGGCCAGCAGCTCCAACTCCCTGTCCTGGAACCCTTGCGCCGCGAATTGAGTGGCCAGGGCGGTCAGGTCATACTGGATATTGGCGTGATTTTGGCTGGTTGGGATAATGCAGTCGCATTTGGTGATATGGCCGGTCTCGTTAAACTCATAGCAATGGTAGAGGATGCCTCTCGGCACCTCCACCGCCGCCACCCCGACCCCGCTCTTCGGCACAACCGCCTGCCGCGGCTCCTGCCACGGCGAGCCAAGCAGCTCGTCAATCAGCCGGATGGAATCATACACCACATGCACGCACTCGACAAGTTGGGCGATATTGTTCATGTAGGGATTGTGATTTACCGGGGTCAGGCCAAAATCAGTCGCTATCCCCTGAGCTGCGGGATGCAAGAACCTGAAATTATTATTGACCCTGGCCAAGGCCCCCACCGAGAAGGCCTCGCGGGAGAGCTTGCTCCACTTTGAGGTTGACTGGGGTACCAGGTATTCGTTAGTCATCGCCCGGTAGTCAGACTCTTTTTTGATAACCCCATCGGTCGAGATCAGATCACCGCCGATAAACGGGTAATCCTCATCGCCTTTGAGCGAAATGAATTCTGTCTCCCTGGCGAAATCAGGCAGGTGAAAGGTCTTGAAGAGTTCGGCAGTGGCCACAAGTCCTGGGACTGAGGCGCCCAGCAGGTCCCGAAAACGGGCCAGTTCCTTACGGTCAGGCAGCATGGTGAAACCGCCGACCACAGTTGTCGTCGGGTGTAGTCGCCGGCCACCAACGCAGTCGCACATGTCATTAGCGAGCTTCTTGAGTCCGGCGGCGCGTCCGACCACATCGGGATGGGACTTGATCAGCGGGAAGACACTGCCGACATTCAGAAAATCGGGCGCCGCCAGGAAATAGAGGTGGAGGATATGGCTCTGGAGGGTCTCCATGTGCTTCAAGAGCAACCTGAGTTTGGTGGTCTGGGCGGTGGGCTTCATCCCAAAGGCATTTTCCACCGCCCGGATACTGGCCAGGGTATGACCGATGGAGCAGATGCCGCAAATCCGGCCGCAGATCCAGGGGGCGTTGTCACATTTCTTGCCGACCAGGAGCGCCTCAAAAAACCTCGGGGTCTCGACCACCTCCCAGGTGGCCTCCTGGACGATGCCGTCATGGATCTTGATCTTGATGTTGCCATGACCTTCGACCCGGGTGAGGTGATGGACATTGATATCGCAATTTACCTTCATGTAAACGCTCCCTTATGATTTCAGGCCTTGACGGAGTTGATCGGCATAGACCGCAAACCCCCCGAAACACTCCAGCCGGTCGATGATCGTGTCTTTTGAAAAACCGTGCTGCTCCATGATGCTGATCAACTGACCGACGTTACACTCCTCGGCCGGTCCCCGGCAGCCCCAGCACCCGGCCCTGCTGTTCGGGCACCAGGCGTTGCAGCCGGCCCGGGTGATCGGGCCCAGGCAAGGCTCGCCGACATCAAAGAGGCAGATATTGTTATTGGCCTTGCACTCCATGCAGACTGGATATTTCGGATAGACGATATCGTTGCCGATGGCCAAATCGGTGACAATCCTCTCTACCTCCTCCTTCTTGATCGGACAGCCGTAGATCTTCAGATCGACCTTGACAATGTCCTCCAAGGGGCGGACCCGCTCGCTGTCGATGGGGTGATCGCCATAGACCTCTTTTTTGACCCAGTCGAGGGGAAAGCGATTCTTTAATTGATTCACCCCGCCAAAACAGGCGCATGAGCCAAGGGCCACCAGGACTTTGGCATTATTACGGATCGTCTTGAGCCGTTCCACCTCGTCGCCGCGGCTGACACTACCCTCGACAAAGGCGATCTCGTAGTCATCGTTGCCGCCGGTCATGCCCTCCCGAAATTTAACCACCTCAACCAGGTCGAGGAAATCAAGCAAGGTGCCTTCATTGTTTAAGATCTGCAACTGGCAGCCCTCACACGAGGTCAATTCGAAAAAGGCGACTTTGGGTTTATAGACCGGTACGCCCAGAAAGGTCTTTGGTCTTGCTGCTGCCGCGCTCATCAGATGGCCTCCTTCAGGTTCATGACAGTCCAATAATCAAAAACCGGCCCGCTCAGACAGGTGTAGGTTGAGCCGACATTACAACGGCAACACTTGCCCATGCCGCAATGCATCCGCCGCTCCAGCGAAACGAACATCTTCTGCATGGGGACATCTTTCTGGGTCAGCATGTTACAGACGAACTTGAACATCACCGGCGGCCCGCAGACAATGGCGTAGGTGTTTTGAAAAAAGGCGTCGTCGCGCTCGGCAAACAGCTCTTCCAGGATCTTGGTGACCAGTCCGGTGCGGCCGGTCCAGGAGGCATCTGCGGTATCGACTGTAATGTGCAGCTTCATGTCATCGGCCCGCCACATATCGTACTGGTAGGTGAACAGCAGTTGGGATGGGTCCTTAGTGCCGTAGATAATATCGATGTTGTTAAAACGGCTGCGGTTCTCCTGGACGTAGGCAATTGGCGAGCGTAAAGGGGCGAGACCAAGGCCGCCGGCAATCAACAGGATATTCTGGCCGACCATCTTCTCCATGGGAAAGCTGGTGCCGAATGGCCCGCGCAGACCGACATGGGCGCCACACTCGACCTTGTCCAGGAAATCGGTCAGGCTGCCCACTCGACGGATGCAGAGTTCGACATCGCCTTTGCGTGACGAGGACGACGAGATTGAAAAGGGCGCCTCGCCGATGCCGGGGATCTCTAACATCATGAACTGGCCGGGCTGAAAGCTGAATTGCTCCCGTTCAAGCGGATCGATAATCTGGATGCGGTAGAGTTTTTCATGGGCCGTCAGCCGATGGATGCTGGTAATCTCGGCCTTGTAGGTATATTCAAAGGTGCTCAGGTCGGTCCGACGATGGTGAGCATCGTTCACCACCGGGCTAAAGACAAGTTGGTTGCCCATGTTATATAGTACCTCCGCGGATACTTGAGATGACTTCAGGAACAGTGATGCCGGCCAGGCAGGACTCGCTGCAACGTCCGCAACCGACGCAGAGCGACTCCTCATAGGCCTCAACAAATCCCCGGTGCTTGTGATAGTAGCGGTATTTCAGACGGTTATGGCTGTGTGGCCGAAAGTTGTGGCCGCCAGCGACTTCGGCGAAATCGATGAGGTTGCAGGAGTATAGGGTCTTGGTCTTGACGGCGCGACTGAGGTCAACGTCCACCTGCTCGTGAACACTGTAACAGTAGCAGGTCGGGCAGACATTGGCGCAAGTCCCGCAGGACAGGCATTTATCGCCCCAATGTTTCCACACCTCCGACTGGAACTCCATGTCGAGGATCTTGGTCAGGTCGGTGGTATCGACCTGGGTGGTGAATTTTTTATTTTTATCGGCCACGACCTGACGGTACCGGACATGATCGGCCTCAATCGGTTCCGTTGAGTCGATCTTCTTTAGAAAATTAAAGGCGGTATCCGACAAAATTTCAACAAAGTAGCTGGCGCCAAGGTCGGTGATAAACAGATCAAAACCATGCATGGCAGTGTCCGAGCCCATTGACCGGCAGAAGCAATAAGGCTGCGGCAGACAATCGATGCCGACGATGAACATGTTTTTGCGCTTGGCGGCATAGTAGGGCATCGGATAGACACCGCCCAAGAGGACCTTGTCGAGCTTGTTCAAGGCATTGATGTCACAGGCATGCAGTCCAAAAAAGACGTATGCTTTTTCACTGTGATAATCGACCGACTTGTCCCAGTCCTTGCCCGTCAGCCGAAAGGTTGCCAGGTCTTCCCGGTACGGCAGAAAATACTGCTTGGCCGGCAGCTTGGTTGTCTTGTAATCGAGCTTGACCGTGCTGAAGTCCGAGACCTCGGCAAAGCCATGAATCGGCGCGCCATACCGGTCAATGTCCAGTTCGACAGGGCCGATCACCGTGTTCTCGGCAGCCAGCAGATCGAAGAGTTGCCTGAGCCCTTCTTTTTTTATTACCCTGAAGATCATAATTCATCATTCCTTATGCAAGAGTGGATGATACGTTTCTCGGCGGAGTTGATAGCGTTCACGAACGAATACATCAAGCTTCCAGACAATTGGCACCATGTCCAAGTATCCTATCAATCATAATTAAGCACTTGCAAGAAAAAATATGCCGCAAGTAAATTTATTCCTGCAAGGGGCTATCACTTCATATCATTGCTGCTCAATGTCCTTGCCATCAAGACTTTCGAGACCAGCGGCACACTCCCCGGTGTTATTGCTAAAAAAACCGTGATCGGAGTTTTTCAAATCGTCCAGATCCCCTATTTTAATAGACGTGACGGCAAGGTTTAACCAAAATCCATAAAGTCAAACATCGCCATTCATACTCCGATGGACTCTTGACAAAGTCATATCATTATAATATATGGCAGCCATGATACAAAATGAAACAGTGCAATTGCATAACAAAACGGTTGACCGATTTAATCAGGAAAAGCTCTATCTCCAGCTCACCCGGATATTTCTCAACCAGATAAGCTCCGGGCAGTGGGAAAATGATCGTCAGATACCGACCGAGGAAGAACTGTGCCGGGAGTATGGAGTCAGCAAAATCACGGTGCGCCAGGCGATCAAGAACCTGGCGGGCGATGGTTACCTCCTGAAGATTCAGGGCAAAGGGACCTTTGTGACCAGCAACGACCAGCCTTCCAGCTTTGCCATGAAGACTCGATTTACCGACAATATGTTTGGAAAGGAGGTGCAAGTCAAACGAGAGGTTGTGGCCCGTGGCGTTCAGTCTGCTGAGAGCACGGCCCGCGAATACCTTAAGACTTATGAGGACATCTACTGCATCGTAAGCCAGCGAGTTGTGGAGGGCGAACCTATCTCGATGGATGAGTCGTATATTCCTGTTTCCATGCTGCCAGACGCGCATGACTTGGATTTTGCCGACCGGTCATTACTCTCAATGCTTCAGGAACGAGGCACAAAAAAAATTTTCAAGATTGTCCAGACAGTTGAAATTTCCCCCCTGCATGGCGAGCACGCCAAGAACCTTGGGGCGACTGAAGGTGTGCCAGGCTTGGTGATCCATCGTCTGTTCCTTGGATCGGATGAGACCCCTGTTGCCTACACCCGTTTTTTCGGCAGAAGCGACCGCTATAAATTCCAGACCGAGTTTGAGCGGATCAGATAAATTTTATGTTAAGGAGGAAATAAAGAAATGGAAACCCATCGTCCCAAACTGCTTGCGCTGTTCGCAGGCCTTATTGTTGTAACCGTGATCGCAGGCTTTGCCCTCGCCAACGACCCGGCTGCGGCGGCAGCGGTCGCCGGCCCCGATTCGACCATGCCCTGGTGGGGCTGGCCACTCCTGTTGTTTGTCGTGACCTTTGTCATGGGTATCGTCGCCGTTCTCGGCGGCGTCGGTGGCGGCGTCCTCTTTGTGCCGATCATTGGCGGCTTTTTCCCCTTTCACATTGACTTTGTCAGGGGCGCTGGACTCTTGGTCGCCCTGGCCGGGGCCCTGGCCGCAGGCCCTGGACTCCTGAAAAAAGGCATGGCCGACTTGCGGCTCGCCATGCCGGTTGCCCTCATCGCCTCGGCCTGCGCCATTGTCGGCGCCATGATCGGCCTGGCCATGCCGGCCAATGTGGTGAATATTTCGCTGGGAGCTACCATCCTCGGCATTGTCGTGATCATGCTCATAGCCAAGAAATCTGAATATCCGGAAGTCAAACAGGCCGATAACCTGTCCACCATCCTGCGGATCAGTGGTATCTACCACGAGCCAAGCAGCGGCAAGGACATCAACTGGCAGATCCATCGGACCCCGCAGGGTCTCGCGACCTTCATCATCATTGGGGTTATGGCGGGCATGTTTGGCCTGGGCGCCGGCTGGGCCAATGTCCCGGTGCTTAACCTGATGATGGGCGCGCCGCTCAAGGTCTCGGTCGCCACCAGTAAATTCCTGCTGTCGATCACCGACACCTCCGCTGCCTGGATCTATATCAACAAGGGCGCAGTACTGCCGATGCTGGTGGCTCCGTCGATTATTGGTATCATGCTGGGCTCAATCGTCGGCGTCCGTCTTCTGGCCAAGGCAAAGCCTACGGTCATTCGACGTATCGTTATTGGAATATTACTTTTCTCAGGCGGCAGGGCTTTGTTGAAGGGCCTGGCAATTTGGAACTAAGGGGGGGAACACTTATGACTAAGTATCATGTTACAGAAGAACAAATTGCCTATGCCAAGATTTTGGACCTGGGGATGAAGGTGGGACTTTTGGCCCTGGTCATCTCGTTCGGTCTTTATGTCCTGGGAATTATGGAACCGCACGTCCCGCTCCAGGATCTGCCCAAATACTGGAAATTGCCGGTGCACGAGTATCTGAAGCAGACGAACATCCACGAGGGATGGTCTTGGTTGCACATGCTGAACAAGGGTGATTTCCTGAATTTTGTCGGCATCGCCTTCCTGGCCGGGGTCAGCATCATCTGCTACCTCTCGATCATTCCAGCCCTCTTTCGCAAAAAAGACACCATCTACGCCTTTCTCGCCATTGCCGAGGTTGTGGTTCTGGTATTAGCTGCCTCCGGCCTCCTGAAGGCCGGCGGCCACTGAGCACGTTGGTCCGATAGTGATTGCCAAGGGGCAAGGGGGGAAACCTCCTTGCCCCTTTTTTAATGATCAGCGTTTACCAGTCAAGAACTAATTTTTGTCTCTCGAAGTGCGATTTTGATTTTTTCCAGCAGGTCCTCGAACTCCACTGGTTTCAAGCAGTAATCATGGGCGCCGTACTCCACGCTCTTCACCCCCGCCTCCATTGAGGCGTGGCCGGTAAGGAGGATGACGATAACGTTAGGCCAGGCCTGCTTGATCTCCTTCAAAAAAAGGATGCCGTCCTTATCCGGCAGCATGACGTCCAGGATTACGACCTGCGGCCAACCAGTTTCAAGCTCATGGTGGGCGGCAGCGCAGGTGGCGGCGGTCTTCACCGCGTAGCCCCGCCTTTTCAGTCGTTTGCCGGTGGTTTCAAGAAAATCGAGCTCGTCATCGACCAGCAGGATATGAATATCGTCAGTCATTACACTTCCTCCATTTCACAGTCAGGGACAATTGTTCGCAGATCGCTGGTGATCTTATCCCGGTAATGCGCCACCATGCTCTGATCGCTCATCACCATGTCGATCTGCCGGGTATGCATCAGCAGATACCCCAGGACTTTCAAACGGTCAAGCAGATAGGCATTGGGCCGCTTTTCGATGCGGGCCGAGAGAGCATCCGCCTTCTGCTCCAGCCGGAAGCCGTAGCGGCCCAAGATGTCCATGATGAGGTTAATCCGTATCACCCGCCGCTGTTCATCGGCAGCGCCACCCTTGAATTTGAAGCTGATATAGTTCTCGGTCAGAAATTCGCTCAAGTGGGCCTCGATCATCGAAAAATGATAGCCCAGACGCACACTGACGTTGCAGAAATTCTTGGAGACCATGAAGTAGTTGCGATCTTGCAGCGACGAACGGAGACAGGGCTCCAGGTTGCGGTTTCGGGTCGACTGGAAGAGGATGGAGCCAAAGCCGGACAGATTGATTGGTGGCGGTCCGTCCCAGGGGATGGCGGTCATGCCGTCCCAGATGGCCAGCATGGGCAGAGAGACGATGGCGGTGACCGGGATGAATTTTCCCTTCTTGTCAAAGGTGGGATCAAATCCGTCGTCCAAGTCGATGACCCACCACTGGTAGGCCATCTCGCCCACCAACTGCTTGGCGCATTTGTCGTCAAAACCATAGCGGCTGCCAAACGAAAACATCTCCGACACTGCCTTCTCATGACAGTAGCGGGTCAGATCATGCAGGGTCCGGCAGGAAGACGGAGTGAAGTAAAGAGAGGTCGGGTCGGTAAGATTAAGCGGCGTGACCATGGCCAGCACCTCTTTGAGCAGTTTATAGATCGGGCTGTCCTTCATCAGATTCGGCGTCTGACTTACGCCAAGCGCCAGGATCTCCGGCTTACGTCCCTGGTAGACTCGGCAGGCAGTGGCGTCGACGGTGATCTCCTCGCCCTCCGTGAGCCTGGACGTTGCCCCTTCCAAGCCAAAGATAGCGGGGACACCGAACTCGCGGGCCACCGTCGCCAGATGGGCTGCCACCTGACCGGTTTCGCTGACCACCGCCACCGCCCGGTTGAGCAGGGTGGCCCAGTCGGGGACAGGGTGGGCCACCACCAGGACAGCACCCTTGGGGAAGCGGAGCAGATCAATATTGGAACGGACGATGCAGACCGGGCCGCTGCTGACCCCGAGACTTGCAGTCACCCCACCCTGCAAGAGGGCATCGTCATCCTGGCCCTCATCACGGTCCGGGGCGCCGGGGAGGACCGCAGTCAGACCCAGGGGACGGCTCTGCAGCAGTACTACCTCACCCCGAAGGTCAATGGACCACTCGATGTCCTGCGGTTCGCCGAAGTGCTGCTCGATCTGGATGGCGATCCGGGCCAGTTCAGCCGCCTGCTCATCGCTCAGGGTCAAAAAGGGGATGGGGCATGAGTCGACGTTATTTGACAACGAGTGGATTTTTTTATGGATAATCCGGTGCGGAGGCTGGCGGCTGACCCGAAAATAGTCGGTTGCGACATTACCATCCACCACCTGGTTGGCCAAGCCGGTGACGGCATTGATTTCGATCCAGTCACTGCGACGGTTGGTGGGCGAACGCGAATAGGTGACCCCGCTTAAGACAGCGTCCACCATGACCAGACAGCCGACGCACATGACGATATCCTGATGCCGGAAGCCGCGCTGGTTACGATAGACGATGGCCTGACTCTTGTACTTACCGGCCACGATCTCCTTGTAGGTCTGGATGATGAAGTCGGGGCTGACATTGAGCTGGGTGCGATACTGACCGGCGAAGGAGACGCCGCCGCTGTCCTCGCCCAAGGCGCTGGAACGCATGGAGACCAGGACTTCCTCCTCGCCTATGGACTGCAAGGTCTGGTGCTGGGCCAGGATCTGTTGTTCTAATTCTTCTGGCAGGGAGGCGTTAATGATCATCTGCTGGATGGCCGAGCTGGCCATGTACAGTTCCTCAAGATTGTCCGCATCCATGGTCTTTAAGCGGCGGTTGATCTCATCCTGCAGGAGGCTTGCCGCCATGAAGTATTCACTGGCGGTGGCGGTGATGGCAAAACCCTCGGGTGTCTTAAGGCCTACCCGATTGCGGAGTTCGCCGAGGTTGGCCATCTTTTCGCCGACAAGATCGACCATGGTCCGATCGATACGGTCCATGGCCATGATCCACTCACCTTGAGTCACCACCGGCTTATTCTTGAGCAGGGCCTCAAGGTCGCCTGCTATGCGCTTGAAGGCGGTATTCAGGTCCTGATACTTGCCGCCGGACATCTTCTGCAGCAGACGGACCATCTTATAGATATTGACCGAAAGGGCAGTGCAATTGCCACGCACAAAGGCCATGCCGAAGGGACGACCGGAGGCATGGGTCTGCTCCATCTCGGCCATCAGTTCGAGGGCGGTGTTGTTGGCGGTGAGCAGGGCACGGAAGGCCTTGTAGCACTGGGTAAAGGAGATGGTGGGGCGTGACACGCCCGTCTCGTCAAAACGAAACCAGTTGCAGATCGAATGCCATAAAGCGGTGAGTTTGCGCATGGAGTAATAAAGGAAAAGGTTATTATGGTGTCATCAATATGGCAGCACCGGCGCGTAGCTTCGACTCGAAGCGGGCAAAGGTGGGGGAGCGGCGCAGTTTGCTCAAGTCAGTAGCGGCTGCCTGCAACACTTTGATTGCATGAGTTAGATCCTCGTAGCGCCAGTTGCGTCGCTGGAAAACGGCCCCACCAGCGCAAGAGTTGCGTTCTGGGGCGCG